>DASTMP010000065.1:0-11415 GCA_035714085.1 Blastocatellia bacterium | reverse complement strand
TTGGTCTTCGAGGACCGCTCGATGGCGAGACTCGAGCGTGCGGGAATCCTCGGCCGAGACTCGATCGAGGGCGGGGATTTCGAGATCCGCGAGGCGACGTCGCAATCGGCTGATCTCTGCCAACAGCTCGTCTCGGGTTTTTTCTTCGTCCGCCATCAGCGCCGTGATCTCCGGGTGGGCGATCCGAACGTCCACGCCAGAGTTTACGCGTCGCGGGTGGTCCGTCAAGGCCGCTCGGCAGAGCTGTCCCTGGCGCGAAAGGCGAGCTCCGGCCGTTCACTATTGCCGGTTCGTCCCCCCGTTCAGCAAGCTCCACTTCATGGATGGCACCCGCCGCAATACGGTCCGCCGTGTCTGCTCATCTCTTCACCCGAAGACGACGTCACCGCGAACGCCGAGCTGGCCGACATGGTCGACTGCCGAGGACACGCCGCGCAAGGTGAGGGCACACGTGCCAGCCCCGTGGCTATCGCAACGTCGTGGGCATCGGATGTGCCGCACCCGCTGATGTGTCGTCGCGCGAATGGCGCCGCGGTGACACCGCCGCCTGCGATCGCCTCGCATGGCGATGCCTGACCGAAGAACGTTCGACGTCTCGCCTTTGAGACTGGCGAGCCGACCTGGCTCGGACCCGATGTCGCGTCGGCGAGCGATGTGCTCGCGCGGCTGGCCCTCCCGACCGGCCGGAGCCTGGGCTGCACGGTGGCCGCACCCGACATCGCGTTGATCACGTCGTTCACATGCGCTCGGTCACCGAGACCAGCATGATGTTCATAATGCCGATGCCGCCCACCAGGAGCGAGACGCCGGCGATGCTGCCAAGCAGGATCGTCATAATCCGGTTGGTTTCATCGGCGGCTTCCGCCACGTCGGTCAGGTTGCGGACGAAAAAATCATTCTCCTCATTGGGCGCCAGTTTGTGGCGTTGGCGCAACAGTTGGGTGATCTGATCCTGCGCCGTATAAGTCGCGGCCGGCGAGATGGCCGAGACGTGGGCGAACTGCACGTGAGTGATCGCCAGCAATTTCTTTTGCACCGCCGTGAACGGCGCGAACGCCGTGTCGTCCTGGTCGCGCCCCCCGGCGTCCTGTCCTTTCGCTTTCATCACTCCGATGACGCGAAAAGGCAACTGTTGAACGCGGACCATTTGTCCGACAGGGTCCATGCCGGGATAGAGGCTTTCAGCGACGGTTTGCCCCAGCACGATGACGCGCGCCGCTGTTCTGACGTCGGCCTCGGTGAAGAATTCGCCGCTCGCCACCGCCCACTTCTTGATCTGCGGGAATTGTTCATTGACTCCCTGAACCTGGGTGTTCCAATTCTCGTTGCCGAAGACCAGTTGCGCGCGCGTGTTGACGGTCGGGCTGGCCATGGCCACGGTCGGAATTTCGCGCTTGATGGCTTCGATGTCTTCGACCGTCAACCTGTTGGAATTGGTCGCTCCTGTCCCGCTTCGCACTCCTCCGACGTTCTGCGACCCCGCGCCCACGAAGAGTAGATTTGTGCCGACGTTGGCGATTTGCTCCTGCACTGAAGCCTGCGCGCCCTGGCCGATGCTGACCATCGCGATCACCGCCGAGACGCCGATGACGATGCCGAGCATCGTCAGGGCCGAGCGCATCTTGTTGCGCGCTAGCGCGCGAAAGGCGATCCGGAAAATTACGATTATGTCCATGTAATTCAAGCCTCAAAATCAATCATCATCGTCATCATCGTCCGGCGAGGGCAGGGTCTTGAGTTCTTCGGCGGCGTCGCGCCGATGAAGCACAGGCTCGTCGCTTCTGATCTTGCCGTCGCGGAAGATGACGACACGCTGGGCGTATTCCGCGATGTCGTGCTCGTGAGTGACGATCAGCAGCGTGATGCCGCGTTCGCGGTTGAGCCGCTGGAAGATGTCCATGACCTCCACCGAAGTGCGGCTGTCGAGCGCGCCCGTCGGCTCGTCGGCCAGGATGATCGTTGGGTCATTGACCAGCGCCCGCGCGATTGCGACGCGCTGCTGTTGTCCGCCCGAAAGTTGATTCGGATGATTGTTCTCGCGGTCGGCCAGCCCCACCGCTGCGAGCGCTTCCTGCGCGCGGCGTCTTCTCTCCACAGTCCCTATTCCGGCGTAGAGCATCGGCATCTCCACGTTCTCGATCGCCGACGTGCGCGAGAGCAGGTTGAAGCCCTGAAAAACGAAGCCGATCTTCTGGTTCCGGATGTCCGCGCGGTCGTCCTTTGAAAGCTTCGACACGTCGCGGCCGTCGAGAATGTAGGTCCCGCGCGTCGGTTGATCGAGACAGCCGATGATGTTCATCATCGTCGATTTCCCCGAACCAGAAACGCCCATGACGGCGATGAACTCGCCCTGCTCGATCGTCAATGAAATGCCGCGCAGCGCATGCACTTCGATGTCGCCCATCTTGTATATTTTGTGAACGTGATCGAGATTGATGACAGGCTCGCCCAGGGCGCGCGCGCTCCCAGTCCGCGAATCCATCCCGGCGGCTGATTTATTTATTTTGGTGTCAGGCTCTGCTACCGACTGCACTTGTTCTCCTCCGAAAATCAGTTCGTAATCCCGCCTTCAAGCGGAAGCGTCAACCACAAATCCATTCTTATGATACCAGACGCTTCCGCCTAAGGCGGGACTACGAACTGCGCTTTTCATACTTTCAGGGCGCCGCAAAGCGACCTAAAGGATCCTCGGAAAGTCCCGGATACGCCTCCGGTCATGAATGAGACTTATAGGTCTTATAAGTCCCATTCGTGAAATGAACGACGCCTCCATTTAACATCATTACCGGCGTCCGCCGCCGCCGCCGCCGCCAAAACCGCCCGGACCACCTCTGGGTCCGCCTCCGGGCCCTCCACCGAATCCTGGCGGACGTTGCTGATTATTCTGCTGCCTGTCTTCGGCGGAGAGATTCTGGCTGACGATGATCGTCTCGCCTTCTTTCAAGTCACCTTCGATTACTTCCGTCGCCGTGCCGTCAGTGATGCCGAGCCTGATCAGGCGCGGTTGTGGTTTGTTGTCGGGGCCGAGCACCCAGACGACGCGTCTTTGCCCTTCCTGAATCGGCGTGGATGACGGCACGGGAGGATTGCCCGTCCCGTCAGCGCCAGGGGAAGCGCCTCTGCCTGATTGATTGCGCCGCTCGGCGCCAGGGCCAGGGCCCGCTGCTCGCCGGGCGCCGTCAGGCGCTCCCTGTTGGCCGTCCGCTTGATTGCCTCTGCCTCCCCCGTGGCGTCGTTCGCCGCCGCCATCGGAACCGGATTGGCCGCCCCCGCCTGCATACGCGCGCCGTCGTTCGCCGCCATCCGTCCCTCGCTGTTGGCCATCAGTCTGGGCCGCCCGGGCGCCGTGTGGCTCATTGTTTCCGGCCTGCGGTTGCGCGCCTCTGCCGGCGCTCTGGCCCGCGTCTTTACCCGCATCTTTGGCCGCGGCGTCTTTCGGCGCGGCGCCCTTCGCGCCGTCTTTACCTGCTTCTGTCCCAGCGCCGGAGCGCGCTTGAGTGTCGCCGCCCCGGAACAGATCGCGCATCTTCTCAGGCGTCATGCCTTGCGGGCGGAAGCGAAGCGCGGCGTTCGGGATTTTTAGCGTGTCCTGACGCTCGGCGATCGTCAGCGTCAGATTCGCCGTCATGCCTGGTTTGAGTTTGAGTTCGGGGTTCTGGACGTCGATCACCACGTTGTAGGTGATTACGTTCTGCACGTTCTGCGGGCTGAGTCGAATCTGG
This sequence comes from Blastocatellia bacterium, assembly GCA_035714085.1. GTDB lineage: Bacteria > Acidobacteriota > Blastocatellia > RBC074 > RBC074 > JAJVID01. Next base: position 7,693 of record DASTMP010000065.1, on the reverse strand, counting down.
TTGATCGTTCCGCCGAAATTGTGTCCGGGAAATGCGTCAACCGTGAAGTTCACGCGGTTGCTTTGATTGATCACGCCGATGTCGGCCTGATCGATATTGGCGATCACCTGCATCTGGGTCAGGTCGTTGGCGATGGTGAAGAGAGTCGGCGCCTGAAGGCTGGCCGCGACCGTCTGCCCCTTGTCGACGTTGCGAGAAACGACTATGCCGTCGATCGGCGAGCTGATCGTCGTGTAGCTCAGGTTGACTTCAGCCATTTTGAGCGACGCTTGAATTTGTTGAACCTGCGCCTTGGCCTGTTTGACCTGCGCCTCGGCTTGCGCCAGGCCGGAGCCCGCGGACATCTGCTCGCTCACACGAGCCTGATCGAGTTGCGCGTCCGCCTGCTTATAGCGGGCTTCGGCCGCGTTATAACCGGTTCGCGTCGCTTCCAGATCGCGGTCCGGAATGAGGCCGCTCTTTGACAGGGCCTCTTGCCGGCGAAGCAGGTTCTGCGCGTCATCGCGCTGCGCCTTGAGCGCGGCAAGATTGGCGTTGGCGCTCGAGACGCCCGCGCGCTGGTTCTCGATTGTTGATTTGGCGGCGAGCACCTTCGCCTCTGCGTCGGCCAGGTTAGCGCGCGCCTGTTCCAGGTTGGCGCGCTGTGAAGCGAGCTGCGCCTCATATACTCTGGGATCTAGTTTCGCCACCAACTGTCCCTTTTTCACAACCGTATTGAAATCGGCGTATAATTCCGCGATCGTGCCGGAAACCTGGGTGCCGACCTGCACGGTGGTCACGGCCTGCAGCGTTCCAGTGGCCGAGACAGTGTTGCGGATGACGCCACGCTCGACCTTAGCGGTGATGTATTCTTCAGACGATGCGCGGCGTCCCCATAGGAAATATCCCCCTGACCCGCCGACGAGGACGACGCCGATCGCCGTAACGATGAGTTGCTTATTGTTAAACTTAAGTTTCATTTTTCTGTTTCCTCAAAAATCTACTATAGGTTTAAAGACACCAAGATAGCCTGTTTGGTTACGGCTTAGCGAAATTAAAGGGGGGGCAGAATCATCATGATCAATACGGCGGCGCCGAGACAGGCTCCAAAGGGCAACGGCGTCTTGAATTCCCGGCCGCTACGATAGATGAGGATCAATCCTATTATTACGCCAATCACAGAGCCTAACATCAGGGCGCCCAGGGCTCCGCTGAAGCCTTGGAAGGCGCCCACGACCGACATCATCTTTATATCGCCCAGGCCCATGCCCTCAAAACCGCGTATAAAAAAATAGAGCGCCCGAATGAGCCAGACCAGTCCGCCACTGATCAACGCCCCGACGCTCGCCCGCATCAAACCGCTGTAGGCGTATTCAAAAGCCGGCTGATTTTTCGAGGAAACGAAGACGACCATCGCCACCCAAGCGGCGGCCACGATCACGCCCAGGATCATCGTTATGCGGATTGTGGAACAGACTTCAGTCTGTCCTACATTTTCGGCGGCGCCTTCTTCCCAATCAAAATATTTGCCGAACAGGATCGGGTCGAGTCTATCGAGCAGCCAGAATCCGGGCACGGCCATTGCAAAGAACAACCCGCCGAAGAGCGCCGCGCGCCAAGGCGTGAATTCCGACTGGAGACCGGTAAAGAAGGTCGAGAGATCGAACGTCAGCGGCGCCTGACCGCCCAATGCGGCGCGCGCGGCCGCCGCGGCGCCCGCAAAGAGGAAGGCCGGATAGGTGATGACGTTCGGCAGCAGTCGATGGCGCGCGTCAATGAAGACCAGCGCGATCATTACGCAGGCGAAGGCGAATTCAAAGAGCGCCTCCCACGACGGGCCGGTCTTGAAGACGATCGCGACGAATATTAGCCCGGCGCCCAGTTCGACCATCGGATAGGATAATGGAATTCGCGCGCGACACGAACGACAGCGCCCGCCGAGCAGCGCGAAACTGACGAGAGGAATGTTGTCGAACGCCTTGATCGGCGCGCCGCAAGCGGCGCAATGCGATCCCGGAAAGACAATCGATGCGCCGCGCGGGACGCGGTGAATCACTACGTTGAGGAAGCTGCCGAAAATAAGTCCGATGATGAAGACGGAAACGGCGTAAAATGAAAATGGCAGATCGAGTCCTGTCAAGTGTGGCATCCTTTGTCAGCTTGCGTTAAAGTCACGATTGTCAGGTGTCAAGTGTCAGGTATAGTAAAAGAATGACTCAGCGGATTGCTACCTGAAACCTGAAACCTGACACCTGAAACCTGAAACCTGGTAAAGGGCCATGAAGATTTTACAGGTTTGTTCGGCAGAAAGCTTGGGCGGCGGCGAACGCCACGTGATCGACCTGACGCGGGCGATGATCGATCGCGGCCATCAATTGCACCTGGCCGTGCGAGAGGGCAGTCCGCTTATGGACGCCCTGGCCGGTTACCCGATCCACTGGTATGAGTTGGGGCTGCGCAACGCGCTTGACGTGATCAGCGCCCAGGGAATCGCAAACGCGATCCGCAAAAATGGGATCGATATTTTACATGCCCATCTGGCGCGCGATTACACGTTTTGCGGCGTCGCCGCGCGGATCGCCGCCAGACTGGGAAATCCGGTTGGGTTCTTCATCACGCGCCATCATTTCAACCCAATCAAATCGAATCCGCTTTACGCCTGGACGATCGGCGAGGCGCGCGCGCTGATCGCTGTCTCGGACAGCGTGCGCGAGAGCCTCATCAAATCCTTCCCCGATTACGCTGACCGCGTCATCACTATCCCGAACTGGATCGACGCCGGCTGCTGCGGCAGTTTGAGCCGTGAGGAGGCGCGCGCCCGGCTCGGACTCACGAGGCGTCTGGCGGTCGGCGTCATCGGACAGATCACGCGACTCAAACGCCAGGACCTGTTCATAGAAGCCGCCGCGCGCCTGGTCCAGGATCGCCACTGGAGCGACGCCGAATTTCTGATCGTGGGCGAAGCCGGCCCGGACGACGAAGCTTATCTCAGTCAGTTGCGGGAGACGGCTAATAGATGGCGCGTCGGCGATAATTTGAGATTTACCGGCTATGTCGAAAACCTGCCCGCGTTGCTCGCCGGCTTCGACATCGTCGTCGCGCCTTCGGACAACGAGGCCTTCTCGCTCGCCCTGGTCGAAGCCATGGCCTCCGGCTGCGCCGTCGTCGCGACGCGCGTCGGTGGAATGGCCGAGATAGTCAAAGACGGCGTCTCCGGCTTGCTCATCGAACGCGACAACGCGCATTCGCTGGTCGCCGCCTTGTCGCGGCTGCTGGTTGATAAGCGTCTGCGCGAAAAGATCGGCGGCGTCGCGCGGACCAGCGTGATTGAACGCTTCAACCGCCATAGCGCCATTGACCAGATCGAGCGTCTTTACCTGAACGATAATCTAGATAGGGAGTAGGGAATGGGGAATGGGGAATAATTTCCTTTATCCCAATTCTCCCCATTCCCCATTCCCCGCTCCCCACTTGGCGGGTTACGCCGCGAACGCGTCGCGTAAGACTTTCAGGCTCTTAGCGACGGCGATGTCAGCTTCCTCTTTGCCCTCCATCTCCAGTGAGATGTAGCCTTTGAACCCGGCGTCGCGCAGGATTTTCGCGATGCGATTGTAATCCAGATCGCGGGTATAATATACGCCGCCGCCATAATAGGTCTTGGCCTGCACGACGATCGCATGAGGAGCGAGTTTCTCTAACTGTGAATAGGGCTCGCCGAAGAAGTTGCCCGTGTCCAGGTTAATGCCGAGCCAGGGCGAATTGACTTCTCTATAAATCCGCAGCAAACCGTCAATCTTCGTCGTCAGTCCCCAGTGATTCTCCAGAGCCATAATCACGCCCGCGCCTTCGGCATGCGGGATACATTCGTTGATTGATTCGATGCACCATTTGAACGCGTCGTCGTCGGTGTAACCGGGCAGCGGCGTTTCCTGCCCGCCCGCGTCCAGCATCTTCTGAAAATCGGGGATCGTGCCCCAGCGGCCCGAATTCAAACGGATGGCCGGGCAGCCCAGGTAATGCGCCAGGTCAATGCATTTTTTCGTGTGGTCGATGTGTTGCTGCCGTGTGTTTTTGTCAGGCGAGACGAAATTCTGATGGATCGAGAGGAAGAAGAGGGCGAGACCGTTGGCGAAGGCCATCCGCTTCAGGTCGTTCAGATACTTCTTCTCTTCGCTCTCCATCTGGCGGTGCAGAATCTCGACGCCGTCGAAACCGAGCCGGGCGGCGTTCTCTATGACCTTCTCAATCGGGTATTTGACCTTGTCGAAATGCCAGTAAGAGTAGGTCGAAACGCCTATGCGGATGGGTTGCGTCGATTTTGCGGGTTGTGCCGCTTCGGCGATGGCGTCGTTGGCGATGAGCGCGGCGCCCGCCATTGCGCTGGTCTTGAGCAGATCGCGTCGGGATAATTTCATTGATAGGCTCCTGTCGGACGGAATAGGGATTACTTCAATCAAGCGCCAAGACTCAGTTCTAACTCTATTTCTTGAGTCGCTGTCTTATGATTTTTGGGCAATACGATGACTATGGCATGAATTCGGTTCATCCCCTCCGGCTTACTTGTGCCAGCCCTCAAAAGGTAGCGGCCAGGAAGGAGTTTATTGAAGCAGAAGACGCCGTTTTCTCCAGTCAGGCAGGCGGCCCGCCTCTTATAATAGAGCGCATAGTCGACGGCCTTGTAATCCGTGCTGGAGCTTGAATAATTGAAGACTTCGACAATTGCTTCGTTTACAGGCTCCCCATCCGGGAGTAACACCTTACCAGCAATTCTGTTGACCTTGATTCCAGAAATCAGGATGAATTCGTTTGCGCCGTGAGGAGCTTCAATTGCCGGAACTGTCTTGCAATTACATTGCGAACTTCCGGATAAAAGTGAAACGAGGATCAAGCTTATCAGGGGCATATCTTTTTTCCAGGCTAGGGCTTTTGCTTAAGAAGCTCGATTTCAGCGCGCAACCTTTCCACTTCGGCTTCGGCGCGCATCCTGGCCTCGGCTTCCTCGTCAGGGGTCAAAAGGAACTTTCCGGTAAGAGGATCGAAAAGCCGCAACGCGGTTCCGGCGATAACCAGATCGAGGCCGAGTTCATCGCTGTGCAGACGATCATCCTTCAACTCCATTTCCACGTACTCTCTATCTTCGAGCCGGAACCCGATCAAAGGCGAGTCTTTGATGTAGTCGGAGGTGGGATCGAAGATGAAATACTCACGAACGGCTAGCTTTTCGTAGGTGTGAAACTTTTTGAACACGTCCTCTTTGAAAGTGTGCTGTGACGATATCTCAATCACTATTTGTGGCGCGACCCCCTCTTCCCACAGGTAATAGACGCGTCGATCTCCTTTCGGCGCGCCGCGCACGACGAAGACATCGGGAGCAATGTTCTTCTTGGGATTCTTTTTATCGTAGTAGATGAAAAGATTGCCGGAGACGTAGACGTTTGGATCGTTGCGAAAGAAATGGCTCAAGGCGAAGACGATTTCCAGTATCAGATTACGATGCAAATCTGTTTCGGCCATAGGGGATCCGTCAGACTCTGGGTAAATGATTCTTTCGATATGAGCTGGATTTTGCATAATTCACCTCACCATATCAGCACTTTAACGCACTTGCGGCGGCCACAACAAATGTTATTGAATCTGATTCAAATGCGCTCGATACCATTCGATCGCGCGTTTCAATCCTTCGTCCAAGCTCACTTCCGCGCGCCAACCTAATCTTGATTGGGCTTTATCAGCCGACAGGTATTGCGCGTCGATTTCGCGCTCGATCTTTCTTTGCAGCATGACGCGCGGTTCGAGCCGTCCCTCTTTGCCAGCGAGCCTGATGATGAGTTTGACCAGATCGAGCATTGATAGCCAGGCGCTCGCGCCGAAGTTGAACGCCTCGCCTGTTACCTCGTCAATCTTTTCGGCCAGCAGCAGGTAACCGCGCGCCACGTCGTCGACGTAGACGAATTCGCGGACAGGCGTGCCGTCGCTGCGGATGATCGGAGCTTCGTCGCGCAGCGCCGAGACGATCGCGCCCGGAATAATGCGCGACAGGTTCATATCGCCGGGGCCGTAGATGTTGGCGAAGCGCGAAACGGCCACTGGAGTTCGATAAGTGTGGGCGTACGACCGCGCGATGATGTCCGCGCATGCCTTCGAAGCGTCGTAAGGGAACAATCCCAGCAGCGGGTGATCTTCGGCGTAAGGCAATTGATCGTGCGAACCATAAGCCTTGTCGCTCGAAGCGACGACTATGCGTTTGACGGTGTCGGCGCGGCGGCAGGCTTCGAGCAGCGAATATGTTCCGCGAATGTTCGCCTCGAAGGTCGAAAGCGGCGAGCGATTGGCGGCGCCGACGATGGCCTGCGCGGCCAGATGAAAGATGGCTTCAATCTCGTACTCGGTCACGACGCGCTCCATCAGCGCATAATCTTCGACCGAGCCGTTGACGACTGTGACGCGGCGACGCAGGTCGAAGAGGTCGAGCGAGTTCGCTCGCACGGAGTCGCGCTGCAAGCAGACGACGCGCGCGCCCTGCTCAACCAGCGCTCGCGCGACGTGCGCGCCGACGAAGCCCGTGGCCCCGGTGACGAAAGCGTTGCGATTTTTCCAGAATGAATTTACCACACTTTCCATTCGGCCTCTCCGGCGTCCCACAGTTGATTGAATTCCATGTTGTCCTTGTAAGTGTCCATGCACTTCCAGAAGCCCGTGTGCTGGTACGCGATCAGTTGCCGTTCGCGCGCCAGTCGCTTGAGCGGCTCGCGTTCGAGCGCGCAGTCGTCGTCCAGGTAATCGAAGAGCTTCCGGTTGAAGACGAAGAAACCGCCGTTGATCCAATCGGCGATGACCGGCTTCTCTTCGAACTCAGTCACGGCGAAGTCGTCGTCGAGCTTCAGCAGGCCGAAATTCGAGCGAGGGTGGACGGCGGTGAGCGTGGCGATGCGCCCGTGCGAGCGGTGGAACTCCAGGAGCGCATGCAAGTCAATATTGGCCAGCCCGTCGCCGTATGTCGCGCAGAACGTCTCGTCGCCATCGATGTATCGCTCGACGCGTTTGACTCGGCCCCCGGTGTTGGTGTCGAGGCCGGTGTCGGCGAAAGTGACGCGCCAGTTTTCACCGATCGAATCGCTCTTGCGCAACCGGTAATCGCCTGCCTTGCCCATCTCCAGCGTGAAATCGGAGTAGAGCCAGTGGTGTTCGAGAAAGTAGCGCTTGATCGCGTCGCCCAGATAGCCGAGGCAAAGGACGAAATCGCTCAGCCCATGATGAGCGTAGATTTTCATCAAATGCCAGAGCACTGGACGGCCGCCGATCTCGATCAGAGCTTTAGGCGTGGACGCGCCGTGTTCACCTAAGCGCGTACCGCGCCCGCCGCACAGAATGACTGTCTTCATCAGTTGTTGGTAATTTGGTTTAAAGGCAGAGCCAGCGACGTGGCAAAGCTTCTGACCTGGTCCGCGAAACGTCCGGGCGTTTCAGCCTGCGGCACGTGACCGCATTTGTCGAATACGACCAGCCGCGAACCGGCGATCAGCGAGTTCAACCGCCGCCCCGCTTCGAGAGGGATGAGTTCGTCTTCAGCGCCCCAGATGATCAGTGTCGGCTGCCCGACCTTGTTTATCTCAGGCTCGATTGGATTTATCGCGCCTTGCACTTTCGCAAGAAATGCCGCGTGTTGCCCGTCGCGTGTTTTCAACGGGCGGTAATAGGCCGCAACCTGTTCATC
>DASTMP010000064.1:0-18196 GCA_035714085.1 Blastocatellia bacterium | reverse complement strand
GGCTTCCGCGCTCATCACGATGAGCAGCGTGTCATCGATGATGCGGGCGCCGTGATCGTCGACCTCCTCGATGGCGTCGCCCGCCAGTCTCAAAGCTATCGAATGGGCCAGCGGGTTATTCCAATCGTCTTCGGTCATCTCTTCGCCGTCAGCGCGAAACCAGACCAGGTCGCGAACCTCAGATCCTCGAATGCGCCGCCCCTGAAAGAACTTCCTCCGCCGCAACACCGGGTGTTCGTGGAAGAGCCGGGTCATCAGGCGCGTGAATTCCAGCAACTGCTCTTGCGATTCATCCAGATTCCAATTCAGCCATGTGGTCTTATTGTCCTGGCAGTAGGCGTTATTGTTGCCGTGCTGAGTGCGGCCCATCTCGTCGCCGGCCTGCAACATCGGCACGCCCTGGGAGAGCATCAACGTGGCGATGAAATTCCTCTGTTGCCGCGCGCGCAATTCGTTCACGCCCGGATCATCCGTAGCCCCATCGACGCCGCAGTTCCAACTCAGGTTGTGATTGTGTCCGTCCTGATTGTCTTCGCCGTTGGCCTCGTTGTGTTTTTCGTTGTAACTGACCAGATCGGCGAGCGTGAACCCGTCGTGCGCCGTGACGAAATTCACGCTCGCGTACGGCTTACGCCCGTCGCCTTCATAAAGGTCGCTGCTTCCCGTCAAGCGGTAGGCCAGGTCTGAAACCAGGCCGTCGTCGCCGCGCCAGAACCCGCGCACAGTGTCTCGATAAATGCCGTTCCATTCCGCCCAGAGCGCGGGAAAGTTACCGACATGATAGCCGCCCTCACCCAGGTCCCACGGCTCGGCGATCAACTTGGCCTGACTGATCACAGGGTCCTGATGAATGATGTCGAAGAACGCGCCGAGACGGTCAACCTCGTGTAGTTCGCGCGCCAGCGCGGCCGCCAGGTCGAACCGGAACCCGTCCACATGCATCTCCTGAATCCAATAGCGCAAACTGTCCATGATGAGCTGGAGCGCGCGAGGGTGAAGCATGTTCAGCGTGTTGCCGCACCCGGTGTAGTCCATGTAATAACGCCTGTCGCCCTCGACCAGCCGGTAGTAGGACGCGTTGTCTATGCCGCGAAAACAGATCGTCGGCCCCCAGTGGTTGCCTTCGGCGGTGTGGTTGTAAACGACGTCCAGGATGACTTCGATCCCTGCCCGGTGCAGACGCTTCACCATCGTTTTAAATTCGGTCACCTGCCCATCGATCTGCCCGCGACCGCGTCTTGAGTGAGAGTAACGGGGATCGGGCGCGAAATAACCGATTGAGTTGTAGCCCCAGTAATTGGTCAGCCCCTTGTCGAGCAGATGTTTTTCGGTCACGAAATGATGAATCGGCATCAGTTCAACGGCGGTGACGCCCAAAGTCTTCAGGTGTTCGATCACCGCAGGATGCGCGAGTCCCGCGTAAGTTCCGCGCATTTTCTCGGGCACTGCCGGGTGGCGCGCCGTGAACCCCTTGACGTGCAGCTCATAGATCAAGGTCTTGCTCCACGGCGTTCGGAGCGGGACGTCATCCTTCCAATCGAATTTCGTGTCAATCAGCGCGCACTTTGGAAGGTATTCCGAGCTGTCACGCCCGTCGAATGACAGGTCATCGTTCGGATCCCCAATAGTGTAGCCGAATAGCGAGTCGTTCCAGTCAATGTCTCCCTCGATCGCTTTAGCGTAAGGATCCAGCAGCAGCTTGGCGGAATTAAATCGATGCCCGTTACTGACCTCGAACGGGCCGTACACACGATACGCATAAAGCAACCCCGGACGCGCGTCGGGCAGGTAAACGTGCCAGACGTAATTGGTTCGTTCCGTCAGTCGAATGCAATCCGTCTGGCGTTTCGGGTCGTCATTGCTGAATAGACACAGTTCGACGGCCGAGGCGTTTTCGGAAAAGAGCGCGAAATTCGCGCCTCTTCCATCCCAGGTGGCGCCAAGCGGATATGGTTGTCCTGGCAATGTCTTCATATGATCACGAAATATTTGAAATGGTCTTGTTCGATTATCGAAGGGGAGGCCGCAGCTTTAGTCTACCTATTAAGCGAACAGCATTCCAGCTTGTTGAAAATACGGCGGAAAAGTTGAAAACAGCTTCTAAGGGAAGAAAATGCCCATCGCCCCCGTCTAATCAGCGTATGGACAAACCATCCGTGTTCCAATCAACTTGTAAGGAGGAAAGACAATGACGCGAAAAAGGTTTCTTCCCAAGGCGATGTTTGCCACGTTGGGTGTTGCGCTGCTCGTTTACGCACAAGCCCCGCAGTTTAGCCCAGCGCCTGGATCGCCCGTTGTGGTCGGCGAAGGCTCCGGGATCATAGCTCTGGCGGATGTCAACCAGGACGGCAAACTTGATTTGATAACTCAACATCTACAACAACGCGCCGTGACGGTACAACTCGGCGACGGCGCAGGGCGGTTTGCGCCAGCGCCCGGCAGCCCCATCAAGCTGACCTATTCGCCTGGCGATATCAAGCTCGGCGATGTCAACGGCGACAGCATTCTCGACCTCGCTGTCACCGGCGGCGAACGAGACTCCTTAGACATTTTTTTCGGCGATGGCAACGGCAGATTCAATCGGGCTCCCGGCTCGCCATTCCTGGTTAGCGCCTCGACTGAGTTCAACACTGGCCTGCAACTCATGGACATCAACGAGGACGGGAAACTGGACGTCGTCACCACGAGCAATCAGCGAAACAGCTTCGGCGCCTTGCTCGGGAACGGGCGAGGTGGCTTCGCGCCTGGGTCAACGACGACCTTTCCTGCCGGGCATGGGCGCTATGCCTTTGCGTTTGGTGATCTGGACGGCGATGGACATCTCGATGCTGTCACCGCGAACAGCGGCGGCGACTTCTTTTCCGCATCTAGCGCTGTTGTCATTTTACGCGGGGATGGCAAAGGCGGCTTTAAAATACTTACGGAAACATCCGTTCCGCCGGGGGCGCGCTGGTTGGCGCTGGGTGATCTGAACGGCGATCAGCGTCCCGATCTGGCGCTCAATCATAACGGCAATCAACTGAGTATTCTATTGAATCAGGGCGAGGGTAAGTTCACGCTCGGTTCGACTTACGATGTCGGCGCAGGAGCGTTTGCAGTGACCATCGCCGATGTCAATCAGGACAAGCGAAACGATCTGATTGTGGCTACAGTGGATAGTGTCACGGTGTTACTCAAAGGCGCCAACGGATTCGCGCCTGCGCCGGGTTCGCCGTTCCATGCCGGTCCCGGCGCATATCACCTCGCTATCGGTGATGTAAACCGCGACGGCAAAACTGACATTGCAGCGTCCAGCTTTGAGGGCAAGGCGGTCACGGTGTTGGTGGGGCGCTGACAGAGATGGAACGATGCAGATCCATTGGTCTCCGCTTCGGCATAAGTCACCCACTCCACCTGAGCGCAAGCATCCAAATGTCGGATGGGATTTTCTGTATCTACAGCCCTGAGCCACTAATCAATGTTATTGATAGCGGTGGTGAGTTGCTTGTTCGCTCTGAAGTTCTCCGGCTACCCGATAGCTACGTCGGGCGCGAACGACAACGTCGGTGTGGGCGGCTTTGATCCCAATTTCAACTTTTATGTTGTGAATGCTATCCGCTGGGTGATCCGGCGGATAAAAGCCTAGTCGGTATTGATGACGCAACTCTTCGACTATCTGTCCGAAGGTCTGTTTCAGATCGCTCACTTCGCTTATGAAGTAGCGCCCGGCGGAAACCTCAGACAATCGCCGCAGAAAATCCATTGCTTCTTCATTGCGCTCCTCGATGCGGCCTGCTTGTCGCTGCCGTCGCCCGTCTCTATCGCGGCGCTGTGGCGGATCGGGAAATCCTGCAGCCGGCGTGAAGATCCCGTCGAGCCCGCTTATTCGTAGTCTTCTTTCCTGCCACCTTTCAGGAATGCCCCACCTGCCGCGAGGGGACTGCCGGTCACGGTCCAGCCACGGCGGCAAGGATCGGTAAAATACCGAATAGATCAGCGTATCGGCTTCCGCCGCGCTTTCCATCAAGGTCTGTTCGGAGACCTCGCTGCCATGATCTTTGCCGTCGGTCAACAGCACGATGGCTTTGCGGCCTTTGACCGTTCTGAATTCTTCTTTCATCACGGCGGTGACGGCGTCGCGCAGCTTGGTTCCGAAGCGTTCGCCGATTTGCGCATCGTCGATGGCGCGCTCCAGAGTTTTACGATCCGAGGTCAACTCGCATAGCGCAATAGTGTCGTGATCAAAACTGACGATCATCGCTCGATCTTGGCGGCGCAATTGCTTGACGAAGTCATCGGCCGTTTTCTTGATGTCGTCCAACACCAAAGTCGCGCTCTTGCTGGTATCCAGGAGCAACGCGACATTGATTGGCTCTTCCGTATCGGCGAAAAAAACAATCGGTTGTTTGACGCGATCTTCGTATAGCGTGAAGTCCGAGGCCTTTAAACCGGCGATGTAGCGTCCTTGTCGGTCGCTGACAATGACAGGCACGCTGACTAAAGTCGTGTCGATCTTAAAGGTTTGGTCTGAATCCTGCTTCTGAGTTTGCGCGGCGCCTGCGATGCCGCAGATCGCGCAGCAGGTCAGAGCGCTCATAATTGCGGCGACTGTCCTTCTAAATCTATCCATGCCTGCGGTACCTCGGTTCAGCGAAATGTAGAATATTAGTCATTAAGATAAGATAGACAGGTAGGACGGCGAGTTTGAAAAAATTTTCGTCATGCCGCGCGCCGCATCGAGGTCCTGGCCGGAGGAGGGCTGCGTACTGATAGGGCGGGGAAGCCAAATGTAGACCGCTCGGCGGCAATTGATGGATTTATCGGTGAGTCCGAACTGATACGGGAAGTCAGGCGACACATCGAGATTGCCGCAAGCCTTAACCTGAGCGTCTTTATCACCGGCGAGCCAGGCGCCGGCAACGAACTCATCGCGCGCGGCATACACAAGGCCAGCAGACGGGCAGGGAAGTCTTTCGTGGACGTCAACTATGCGGCATTCAATCCAAATTTGATCGAGAGTGAGTTGTAGTGGCCGGATGAGATTTTCGGGACGGACAGCAGATTGAAGGAGTAGGCAATGGTGACGTTGAGGGGCAAGTGAGATTTGTGGAGAACCTCTTCAAGGCTGCCGCCTAACGAGAAGTCGGGACCGGGCTATTTTCGTCCCCACCGATACTTTGCAACAGTACCGATAATTGCGTGTATGGGCAGGGGCAGACGCGCAGGTCTGCCCCCACACTGATTTGCACCCCGCTCTAAAGCAGGGCTAAGTTCACTTCATGGCGAGGCGACGCTGACGGCTTCAACAGCATCCACCCCAAAGCTCGCGAGCAATTTTCCGCTCAACCGCACGTAGCGATACGGCCTGGGCGCCGCTGAATAGTGGACCACCGCGACATGTGTGCCGGAGCCGAGGGTGACCAGGTTTAACTGGCCGGAGCTGATCACGGCGCGGTTGGCGTCCAGGAAATCAACAGTTGTCAATAATTGGGCGGACAGGCCCGAGTAATGGACTTTCAGATCGCCAGTCCCTTCTTCGCCTGCGCCCATATCGAGAACCAGTGATCCTATGCCCAATGCGCTGGTGATCGTGGCCACATTTCCATTAGGCGCGCCGACAGCGTTACCCGGATTGGTCGTGAGCGTGGAGCTGAAGACGGCGTCAGCGTACGGGTCGCCAGGCGGCGGAGTCGGAGTCGGCGTAGGAGTAGGCCTAGGAGTCGGCGTAGGAGTCGGAGTAGGCGTAGGCGTAGGAGTCGGAGTCGGGGTCGGAGTCGGAGTCGGCGTAGGCGTCGGAGTCGGAGTCGGAGTCGGCGTAGGCGTCGGAGTCGGAGTCGGAGTCGGAGTCGGAGTCGGCGTAGGCGTAGGCGTAGGCGTCGGGGTTGCCCCTGACACGAAGACATAGGCCGAGCCTGCGTCGAAACCGGCGGCGGTATCGTCAAAAAACGCGCCGACCACAACCGTATTGCCGCTGATCGCCACCGCATTGCCGAAGCCGTCGCCCGCCGCCGCATCGCTGGCCGTGAGCTTCTGTTGCTGGGTCCAGGTCGTCCCGCTCCTATTGAAGACATACACCGAACCTGCGTCGGCGCCGGCGGCGGTGTCGTCAAAAGGAGCGCCGACCACGAGCGTGTCGCCGCTGATCGACACTCCGGCGCCGAAAATGTCGCCCGACGCCGCATCGCTGGCCGTGAGCGTCGCCTCGCGCGTATAGTTTCCTGCGGCGAGCCGTACGAACACCGTGACCTCGCCCGCATCGGCGCCGGCGGAGGTGTCGGCGGCCTGATCGCCGACCACGACCGTATTGCCGCTGATCGCCACGGAATTCAGACCGAAGAACCCATTCTCCTGGGGAGCGGCGGCGAAGAGCTTCGTATCCTGGCTCCAGCTCGTCCCACTGCGCGCGAACACATATGCTGCGCCCACATCGACGCCGGTCTCAGGGGTATCGGTAAACGGAGCGGCGATCACAGCCAGATCGCCGTCTATCGCCACCCCCGAGCCGAATTGATCGCCGGAGACCGCGTCACTGGCGGTGAGTTGCGCTTGCACGCTCCAACTCGTCCCGCTCCGCACAATGACATAGACCGTGCCTGCATCGGCGCCTGCGACAGTATCGGTGAATGGAGCGCCCATCAAGACAGTATCGCCATTGGTCGCAACCGCCTGGCCGAGACGGTCACCGCCGGCGGGGCCGGTGGCGAAGATCTGCTGACTCCAACTCGTCCCGCTTCGAGTAAAGACGTAGGCTATGCCTGAGCCACTTACTGCGGACGGAGCTCCGACCACGGCCGTATCGCCGCTGACTCCCACTGCGGCGCCGAAGATGTCGCCCGCCTGCGCCAGGCTGCCAGTGAGCTTCGCCTGCAGGCTCCAACTCGTCCCGCTCCGCACAAAGACATAGGCCGAGCCAGCATCGATTCCCGCGTCGGTATCGTCATTTGGCGCGCCGATCACTGCCGTGTCGCCGTCAATCGCCACCGAAGCGCCGAAGCTGTCGCCCTCCGCCGCGTCGTCGGCAGTCAACTTCGCTTGCTGGGCCAACGTCGGGTCAATAGTCAACGGATAGACCGCCGCCTCATCCGACACTTCCAGCTTCAATTGATCGCCGGCAAGCCTCATCCGAGCTGGCGCCTCTCTCCCGGTCGCGTCAACGGCGCGCAGTTTGTCATAGCGCAGCCTCGCGCCTTTTCCGTTGAGCAGGATCGCCTGACCATTATCGGCCAACCGAGCCTTCAAATCTCCGCTCAGCCTCAGCCACAGGTTCAACTTCTCTCCTGCTCTCCTTTTTCCCGGAGCTTGCGGGATCGTGAAGCCCTGCTCCAATCCGCCGGCCTGATTGACATACCACTCGCTCAGCCTGATACCGTCGCGTGACTGCCGCTCATATTCGATCCGGTCGCCGGCGGTTTTGAGTCCGGCGGCCCCCACAACCTTCTTTCTGGCGCCGTAGCCGAAAGCGGTCAACTCCATCTCCATCCGCCATCCACGCCTCGTACCACCCGATCCTTTCACCTCCACGCCATCCGGCTTGAAAGCAATTCGGTAGTCCTGTTTCGCGTTGGCTGCTTCGTAGCCGCCTGATTTCCGCTCCTCGACGCCATAGCGCGCCGCAGTCATGGCGGCGGAAAGCGAATTGTAAAGTCCTGATTGTTCGAGATGTTCGATTGCCGGCCTCCCGCGTAGCGCGGGAAGCGGAGTGGCGACTTTCTTCGGCTCCTCGGCGTTTGCGCCACGATGGGCCGTTAGCCCCAGGCGATAGCCGATCAGGGCCAGCGCAGTGAGGATCAGAAAACGCAAGATGCTAATCTGTCGGTTTTTTATTTTCATAGGTAACCTTCGCTTTCATAAGTAACCTTCGTTGTATTGATTGTTCGGCGCCGCTTGCGTACTGCGTTGGGAGCGGAATCGACTAACAACTTGGGTGATGGTTGTGTTCATGCGGAGCGTTGATCATCGTTTCAGCTTCCCGGAGGCGGCGGACAGAAAAATAACAGCCAGGAAAATAAGTGATGCTATTGTTCTGTCGACTCCTCTGAGCGGCCGAAATGAGGATCAACGCCCGCAGAGCGATGAATTCGCTAAAGTAAATTTAGTCAAAGTTGAATTTGAGGATATTTGACGGTTATTCCGCAGTATCGACGGGGGTGATATATAGGCATGATTATGGAAACTAGCGCCATAATCTTTTGACCCCGTTCTGTGCGCGGAAGGCGTAAAACTTGGCTAAATCCCGAAAGGTGGAGGCGCCCTGGGGCGTCGGAGTCATCCCTCTTCTACGGAGCGCGGAATTAGCGCAATAGACGATCCGCTGCCGCTCGGACGCAGGGGTGCGAAAAGTGACGCTGAAGGAGACGGAAACCTCGGCGCCATTGCGCACCCAGTGTGGAGCGACCACCGGAAAGTGCAATCCTTTCCCCGGCGTCAACTCAAAGATGGAGGCCTTCTGCTGATACTCCTCTTTGAAGACTATCTGTCTTTCGGCGTCAGAAAAATATTTCTCGAGCGCGATCTCTGACAGAACCGATCGGTCCCTGCTGTCCCAGATGCTGATCCGTTTTTTGCCACGGACCTGAAGCAGGAAGTTATATTCGGGGTCCATGTGAAAGGGCGTGATGGAGAGGGGTGATGAAATGAAAATGAACCCTTCCCTGCGATACATGCCCGGATCAATCGGTTCGGAAAAAAGCTGAACTTCATCCAGACAACAATCAAGCAATCGGCGGTATTCCGGATCGAGTTCGATATTATTTATAACCATCCAGGAACGGCATTCTTCGATCCGCCGGATCGTCTCCCGGACTGAAAGTCCCGTGCGCGGCCCCTCGTACAGGCCGGTGGCGACCGAGATGTCGGCGCCGTTGTATTTGACCTTTTCCTCAGGCAAGCGACTCGCTAGCTCAACCAATCGCTGGAGGGAAAATAAAGGGTGGCCGGCGAGATGATGCCCGATGAGAAACGGGGCGCGGTTGAAATTGGCGCGAAACGCCCCGCCATCAATCTCTAATAGCCTGGGCATTGGCGTGTCATCTAAGGCAAGAAGTTCCCCTTCGGCATTCTGCAGGTGTTTTCTTTTGTCCATCTCTATTCACCGGCCGAGAAGGTCTCGGCGGAAAAGCTGTCGATTACCCCACTTCAGCAACGGGATCGCCGCGAGCGCCAAATCCCCTTGGGGCTTGCCCGTGCTAACTAATACGGTTTGAATCGCGCGGCGATCGGTCCAAAGATGATTGACCAAAAAACGATCAGGGTCGGCGCAAGAGTCCATCCATCTGACTTGGCTGATCTGGCTGATTTGCGGCCGCTCGTGTAACAGACGAATGTTCTCCAACTCCAGGAGCACGCCGGGCGAGTAGCGCGCGTACTCCTCATCGAATGCGATCTTGAAGGCGAAAGACCCAACCCCGGAGAGAAAGTTGATCTTGTAGGCGATCGGGCGGCCGTTAAAACGGAGCGCGAGCATCATCAACTTGCCGCGACGGAAAGCCTCCCTGGCAACTTGCACGAAATACTTCCGGTCGGTCTCGCTGCAAGCGAGCGCGCGGCCTCCTTTGCCTTTCCAACTGTTCGCCTCGAACTGCAGAAACTCCTCGATCCAGGCGTCAAGGTCGGAGTCAGGATCAAGCGCCGTGTATTCGAGCCGGCCTGTCTCCGCAAGGCGCCTCTCCTGACGCCTATACTCTTTTCTTCTGGCGCGGCTCAGCGCGTCGCGGATGTAAGCTTCGGCGTCGGCGGCAGGCCGAAATAACGCGCGCGTGAACGACTCCGTAACGTAGGTGAATTTCACATGGTCGTGAAGGTAATCGACCAGGAGATGATGGAATGGCCCTTCACCTGTAACGAAACCAAACTCCATCAGCGAGCAGTTGTGGCTACCCGCGTCGAGCCAATCGAAGAACGCGGCGAGAGCCTCGCGCGCGTAACCCACCCTCAGGAGCGGCGCGCATAGATAAATCATCTCCGGCTTCCTCCATAAGCGTAGTGTTTTGAGCGGCAGCTTGCTGGAGACTCCGTCGCAATGATCTTTGAATTCGAGCGGGAAGAATCCGCACAACAAGGGCGACCCGAGCGGACGCGCCGGATCTGGAGCCAGGACGAGCGCGAACAACGAGCGCCTGTCAGCGCCGTAAGCCCGGACCGCAGACATCAGCATCCAAGGCTCGTAAAATACATTCGGCTCGATGGCGGCGCCCGCCAAGTCTTCCCATGCGGCGACATACTTTTCCATGTCAGTCAAATTATTGACGACAACCACCGACATCTTTGCGCCGTCGGCTGTGACACAGGCGCCGGACGGGCGCGGTTCAGGCGCTTCCGCCGTCGCCCGCTGAGACTGGAGCAGTGGCGTTCCAATGATTGATCTCCTGGTTACCGCCTCTTTAGTCGGGGCAGCCCTCGGCGGCCAGCGTGTAAAGCTAATCTTCATCATTCTTCGTCTTTGTAGTCCTTCGTTTCTTTTGGGGAACCGGCGCCGCCACGACGGAGCAGTTTGCGATTCAGCAATCTCAATAACGGAGCCGCCGCTACCACCCAATCCCCCGGAGATTTTCCCGTGCCTACCACCACATCCTGGATTGTGCGGCGGTCTGAAAAGAGACGGTCGAGCGTGGGATGAAACGGATCTGCGCAAGTGTCCATCCATCTGATCTCCGGTTGGGCGTGCAACCGGCGGATGATCTCCAACTCAAGGAGCACGCCGGGCGAGTAGCGGGCATACTGCTCATCGAACGCGTCCTTGAAGGCGAACGCCCCAAGCCCGGAGACAAATCCACAGTGCTGTGAGATCGGGCGGCCGTCGAGACGGAGCGCGAACATTGTTAGTCGGCCGCGGTGAAACGCTTCCCTCGCGACCGACACGAAATATTCTCGGTCGGCTTCATTCTGTATCAGCGCACGGCCCGCCATCCCCTTCCAACTGATCGCCTCGATCTGTAGGAACTCTTCGATCCAGGTTTCTACGTCGTGTCCCGGTTCGAGCGCCATGTATTCAAGCCGTCCCGTTTCTGATAGGCGTCTCTCGATCCGCTTCAGCTCGCGCCGGCTGCGATGGAGCCTTGAGCTTATATATTTTTCGGCATCGACATCGGGGCGAAATAACGCCCGCATGAAGTACGTTGAGATGTAGTTCAGCCTGGCATGCCGGTCGAAGTGATCAAGAAGCGTCTGATAGAACAGCCCGTCCCCGGCGACGAAGTTGAATTCCATCAATGAGCAATCGTGACTGCCCTCAGCCAGCCAGTCGAAAAACGCGGCAATCACCTCCCGGCCATACCCTGCCCGGACGAGCGGTGTGCATAAATAGCAATACTTGTGTTTCCAAAGACGGAGGGTTTTGAAAGGAAGTTTTCGGCGCAGCCCTTGATAATGACTTTGCTGTTCCAGTGGGAAGATTCCGCACAGAAGAGGCGCCCCCGTAGGGCGCTCCGGTTCGGAGGCCAGGATGAGCGCGAACTGTAAACGCCGTCCGGCTCCGTAAGCGCGGATCGCGGGTATCACCATCCAAGGCTCGTAAAATACGTTAGGCTCGATCGCGGCGGCGGCCAGATCCTCCCATGCAGGGATGTACTTCTCGAGCGAGTTCAAATCATTGATCACCACCACTGACATCTTGGGTCCATCGGCCGTGACGACGCCAGCGGACGGTCGCGACTCGGCTATGGTTGACGGCGCGGAAGAGTTAAGAACTGACCTTCTGGTTACCTTTTCATCTGCCATTTCGACTTCTTTCTTTGCTGAGGACTTTGCGGAAGTCCTGGCCGCCGGTCTTACCATGCTTCAGTTTGCGATTGATCCAACTTAGCAATGGAGTCATCGAAACAACTTGGCGTCTGCTCTGTCGCCGCGGTGGAGGCCAGCCCGACAGATGATGCGCGCCGTTCGATCCAATGTCGGCTTGATTCAATCTGGCAATGTTTACCGAAAACCATGTGAATCCAATTCGGTCGCGCGGAGACGAAGCGCGACTGCGCGGCATTCAGGGAATAAGCCAATTTGGAACAGACCTTCCGCGCCAAATTGCGTTCGGCGGGTTTTCCGATCTCTTGTCCGCAATGAATGCAGACTTCTTCCTGATCGTAGGTTCCCCACGGATTCCCGGCGACATCCATCAACCACGAGGAAAGCGCATTTGTCCGTGAACGACTGGAACCGACGAACGTCACGCCAATCTTCTGGAGCGGATGAAAGAGTTCTGTAAACCGTCGTTCATCAAACACGTTGACGTGTCCCCAAGGTGGATTGCTGCGACCGCAAGACTGGCAGGTGGTGCGCCCGAGGCGAGTGTCCTGCCGGTAAGGCGCCCCAATCACGACGTGGGATTTGGCGACGCGACTCAGTTCGCGGCACGCCTGTTCCAGCCCTTTGCCAGGAATGTGTTCCAGCACTTCCGCGCACAGGACCACGTCGAAAGAGCCGCTGGGAAATTCCAGGCGCGTGACGTCACCTTCAACGCAGTTGATCCGGTCGTGCGCGATCGAAGGCTTCTCCAAATCGAGCGCAGTGACCGAGGCGAAATGCTCAGTCAGCAGGCGAGAGAGATAACCATCACGCGCGCCGACATCAAGAACAGAATCCTGCCCCTTGGGCCCCTTTGGTATGATGTTCATTAAATCGGTGATGCGTTCCTGCTCCAGCGGCTTGTTGCGGTAAGTCGACATCTCAATCTTGCTCGCCGATCGTCCGTCAATCGCCTGCATACCTTGGGTTGAATGACCGTCGTAGACATCGTGTTTACGCGCGCTCTCAATCTCCATGCGGTGCCTCCATTGCCTGAGTAGGCCCTTTTGTAGCTGAAGGGCTGTTACTGTCCCCCATTTTATTGTCCTCTATTTTTTGGTCCCCTCGGGGGTCAGCGCGCTAATGTCGCACCCGACGTCCTTGCCGTCAGTGCCCGCGTTTTTATAAGGGCTGGTCCGCGCCAGACGGTAATCTCCACCGGCCAGATCGACGAACCCCACCAGATTAAGCTGAAGTGGCAGATAGTTATTCGCCGGGTAGTGGATCTCCGACGGCACTCCCACGATGACGTTTTTCTTGAATTCGTATCCGGGGAAGTAAAATCCAAGCGAGTCCAGCCCCGGGGTGCGGTTGCTGCCCATCACGCCGTAAAGATTGTTCCGCGCGATGTTATTGCGAAAGATAAATTCGTGGCCTGGCGCGCCATCGGCGACGATGAGCGTGCCACTTTGAAAGATCGTGTTGTGGTCAATCGTGACGTTGGGCGGCCCCCCGACGATTTGCGCGAATCTGCCGTCCGCCGGCCCGTATACGGCGCTGCCCCACTTAACGCCGTCAATGTCGTCAATCAGGTTGTTCTTGATCAGGATTCGCTGCGAAGGCTTGCTTTGCGCGGTGTCGTCCGGCCCCGCGATGTTGAAGCCGTTGCCTGAATGTCGCAGGATGTTGTTGGTGAAGGTCACGTCCTGAGCCGTAGCCCACGGCGCTGCGCCTTCCTCGCCGCGAGGCGTGAAAAGTATGGCGAAGCCGACCTGAGCGTCCGCCCAGTTGTTTTCAAAGACGTTCTGGTCTACGAGCAATCGCTGGGCGTTTTTTAGCTCGAAAAGATTCTTGATCGTCCAGGGTCTTCCGGCGTATGTGGAATGGCCTTTCTTCCACGAGATCGGTTTATAGACGTGGTTCAATCGAAACTCGATGTCGGACGCGATCAGGTTCTGAATCGAAGGCTTGGCCCCGCCGAACATAACGTTCTCGCCCGCGCCTTCCAGGTAGTTGTTGACGATCTTAAACGGCCCCGATCCGTTCCATCCGCAAATCGCCTGCGTGTCGAATCCTTCGCCATGGCAGTTCGAGACGTAAGAATCAATCACCGCCGCGCGGGCGCAGTTGAGCATAACGCCACGTGAAACGTTGCCGGTGTCGTTGCCATGAATGTAGCAGCGGTCAATGATCAGATCGTGCGGCGACTGAGCTAACGAGGTCTGATCGGCGCCAAACGAGACCAGGTTGTAAATGTTCTTCCCCTCGGCCACCCCGAATTCGACGCCGATGAAACGGTAATGATGGGCGCCCTCGTCCGTATACACCACCGGGTCGGAATTCCGGCTGATCAATTTGGGCATAATAGCGCTCTTGGCCGGTGTGACGCGCGTTCCGGGCGGCGGCAGATCGGCGTCAGCCGCTGAGGAGCGGATGACGATCCAATCCGAACCGCTCTTGTTGGGCAGCCGGAAATTGCCGCTGAAGGTCGCGCCCGCTTGAAGCATGATCACATCGCCGGGCCGCGCCTTGTTAATCGCCGCTTGAACGTCGTCGCTCGCCGCGACGTTGATGGTCTTACCGGCCGGCGCCACGTAAGTCGTATTCAGAAAAACGCGCGGAGGCTCCGGATCGCCCGGAGCGAGCGTTGCCGGGCGTGGTTGATTCATTACGGATTCGATAATGCTGGCGTCGAAAGGGGTGACGGCAGGCTGCCGGTAGCAACCCTGCATGGACTTTACGAAGCCGAAGAGGCAGATCGCCAATGTTGCAAGCGTCATCAACTCGATTTTATTAGTTCTTTTCGTGGACTGCCTCTCTTTCGGTCGACGTTGATATATCTCGCCAATCGCCTCTATCCCGTAATACCATCCTGTCACAGGCGCGGCCCATTACGCTTCGTCGAGCGCGGCCACGTATTCGCGAATATCGTCGAGCCGCGCTTCCCAACTCTCGCCGCGCACCGCCTCGCTAAGCTCCACGCTCGGCCCGGGATCGAGCAGCGCCTGCTCGACCTCGTACAGAAAACCCTCGCGGTCAAGTCCGATTCGGCACAGCCCGAGCGCCTCCACTTCGGGGATCGCGGTCGAAACCACCTGTAAACCCGCCGCCAGATACTCGCGCGCCTTGAGCGGGTTCGCGTTCAACGTCAGTTCGTTGACGCGAAATGGCATCAACGCGACGTCGAAACCCTTGCAATACGCGGGGAGCGAGTCGTACGGCTTGCGCCCCAACAGATGGACGTTGGGCAGACGTTCGAGCGCGGAGACGTCGGTCGTCACCTTGCCGAGCGCCACCAGCGACCCGGTCGGAAAACGCTCGGCCACGCTCGCCATTAGCTCCACGTCCACCCAATCAGCGATCAAACCGAAGAAACCGATCACCGGACGTGGAAGGGAAGCGATCTCTTCCGGCACGACCGTCTCGGCGTAGAGCGCGCGGCGGAAGTGCTCATAATCGACGCCGTGACGGACGAGCGCCGTGCGCGGGTTGAACGGCGCTTTGGATTGATAGAGCCGGTCGGCGGAGACGATCACCAGATCGGAGCGCCGCATCAGTCCGCGCTCCAACTCGGCCAGCGCCTTGGAGTCCACGCCGGTGAACTCCGTGTACTCATCCACGCAGTAATAAATGACCATCTCTTCGCCAAGCTCGCCCGCGATCACTGAGGCCGCCGGATTGAAGACCCAGTTGATGGCCCGCTTGAACCGGAGCCGGCGCATCGCGCGTTTGACCTGCCAACGCAAGAACCATCGGTTGAAGGCGCGAACGCTCCTATTGCCATAGGAGGGAATCGCCAGGGGGTTGAGCGTGAAGATGTTCGGCTCGACCTCCCGCAACAGGCTGGCCGCCGCCGCCAGCTTTTTGAACGCGCGGCTCAGATCGGCCTTCGACGCAGTCGGCGTGCGGTAGCCGATCGAATTGACCCACAGCACGCGATTGTCGCGCGCCATCAGCCGCATCAGGTGCGTTTTCGACAGCGGATCGCCGCTCCAGTCGTGACTGAAGCAAAGCAGGTCTCTGCCACGCAGCGTTTCCGCCGGCGTCGCAATGGATGTCTTTGTAGCTGCGGTTTCAGTTATCATTTAGTGGCGCCAACCTCCTCCCGCCTGTTGATTAACGGCCAATTCCGGCAGCTCCCGTAAATCACCCGGCCCCAACCGCTCGCCTTTCCGCACCGCAAGCTCGAACTCCTCCATTACCTGCTCTTCGAGCATCAGCGAGTCGGCCAAAAACTTCGCGCCCCAGTTGACATAGACGCCCGGCGTGTAGCGCCCGAAGATGGGCTGCGAGCCTTTCACGCCGCCGCGAACGCCCGGATGCGTCGAAGAAAGTGACTGCGTCGCTTTGACGTAATCGTTGAGCTTGAGCGCCGCGTTGAGAAAACGCGTATCGCGCGTCGCTTGGTAAATCCGCAGCCAGACTCCTGCGATCTGGGCGTCGCCGGTCAGGCAACTGTAATTCGCCGTCGTCTTCCACGAACCGTCGAACTCGCCGGCCATAAACCGCCGCAACTCGAAGATGCGGAGCAGCCGCTCCGCAGTCTTGCGCGCGGCGTCGAAGTAACGCTCGTCGCCGAGCAATAGCCATGATTCGATCAGCCCCTCCATCACGTATGCTATCGTGTGCGTCAGGGGCAAATTCCATCGGCCGGCGGTGAAGAAGGCGTTCTGTCGAAACCAGCCGTTCTCCTGTTGCTGCTCCAACGTCCACTCAAGATTGCGCTGCGCGGCCCGCTTGTACTTTTCATCCGGAATCAACTGATAAACTTCCAGCAGACTCCAGGCCGTGCGAGCGTCGTAGGCGTGCACGGTCGTTTCGGTTTCCGGCCCCGCCGCGCGCCACGATCCGTCCGGCGATTGCGCGCTGACCAACCATTCGCCGGCGCGTTCGGCGACGTCCAGATAGCGCTGATCGCGGGTTTCGACGAAGGCGCGGCACAAGCCGAGAATCACCTGGCCAGTGTTGAAAACCGTTGGCCGGCGGTCGCGCCGGGCGCCGCAGTAGAGGCCGCCTTGAGTCGCGCCTGACGGCAATTGAACCTCCAACTCCCAATCGGCCATGCGTAGACCGCGCTCGCGGCATTCGTCGCTCGAAGTCAACCGCGCGTAATCGAAGAAGGTCGGGATGATGTAGCCGGTCGTTTCGGGGTAGGGCGGATGCCAGCCGTGGACGACCGAGTATCCGGCTGAAACGCCCGCGCCGCCGCAGCGGTCCTGCGCGCGGCAGATCCACTGGATCGTGGCGTCTAGATGGCGTCGGGAGTCTTTCGGCCGGCGACGCCAGTCGAACCAGTCACGCGCCAGCGTCGTCACTAGCGCCGGATGCAGCAACCGCAATCCGGCGCGCGCCAGCTTGGCCGCCGGCAGGCTTTGAATCTTCTCTTTCACTGTTTCCTTCATCACAGCCCTTTCAACCGCAAATCGGCCAGTTGGCGCAGGCGCGGATGCATCGCGAAGTATTGCCGCCCGGCGGAGTCGGGCGGCGCGGTATGTTCGGCGACCCCGGCTTCGAGTTTATTGAGAGCTTCGGCCAACAAGTCCACGGCGACGGCGGCGCTCTTGTCGCGCAGCCTGCCCGTCGTGTCTCCCGGCTCAACCAGGATTTCCCTCGAGACGATAACCGCGCCGGTGTCCACATGCTCGGTGACGAAATGAACGCTGACCGCCACCGGATCGCCGTGCAACGCCGCCCACTCCGTAACGTCCACGCCGCGATACGTGGGCAGAGTGGCGTAGTGCGGATTGATCGCGCCCAGCCATGCCGTCGCCAGAATCGGCCGTTTCAAAATTCCGCAGCCGCGCAACACCAGCGCGTCCGGACGAAGCGAATAGACCAGTTCCACACACTTCTCAGAGTTGTGCGAATCCACGAAGTAGACGGGCGGAGTGGCAATCTGTCGCGTGAGCGACTCGGGGCGCTTTCCGGCGCCGCCTTGCGGCGCGCGCTTCAATCCGGCCAGTCGCAACAACTTTTGCGCGCTCTTTTCGACGAACAAGCGCGGCCCGAACTTCCACAGCCATTCGCGCAACGAGGCCGACGTCGAGGCGCGCTCCGCCACCACGGCCAAAATCTCGTGACCGTCTCGCGCCAACCGCCGTATCACGCGGTCGGCGCGAAACGAATACCAGCGAGGAACTTTCGAAAGCAGTATGATTCTCATATCATCGCAACCGCGCGGCGGCTGTCGCTTCCGCCGTGGCCGGTTTCTCCTCAACCGCGGCGCCGTCAATGAACTGACGGGCCCACATCTCGAAATTGACCAGCGACCAGAGCCGCTGGGAATGGTCGCGAGCGCCAGATTGGTGTTCGGCGACCAGGCTGCGCGCAAACGCCGGATTGAAAATCCCGCGCTCGATAGTTCGCGCGCCGAGAACGTATTCATCGATCACCGGGCGGTAAGCCCCGCGAAACCACGCGCCGACGGGGACGGGAAATCCCATTTTGCGCCGCGTCAGGATCGGTTCCGGCAGAACGCCTTTCATGCTCCGGCGCAGGACGT
>DASTMP010000063.1:0-4212 GCA_035714085.1 Blastocatellia bacterium | reverse complement strand
AACGCGAAGACGCGCGCGTTCGGGTGTTTTTGCACTTCGGAGATGATCTCCATGTCGTTGCCGACCTCTCCGTCAGTCATGAAACAAACTATGCGAACGTGATCTTGTTCATCAGAAGAATCGAGCGCGGCGCGAATGGCGTCCATCATCTCAGTCCCGCCCGATCCTTGACGGGACGCGAGAAAACGCTGCGCCCGAAGCAGGTTTTCTCGCGTCGCATGGACCGGCTGAGGAAACAAAATGTGAGTGTCGCCGGAGAAAGTGATCAGGTTGAAGGTGTCGTCGGGGTAGAGATTGTCGAGCGCCAGCTTCATCGTCTCCTTCGCCTTTTCAATCGGGAAACCCTCCATCGAACCGGAGGTGTCGAGCACGAAGACCAGTTCTTTCGGCGCGACGTCGGCCGCGGTCACACGCTCAGGAGGCTGCAAGATCAGAGTGAAGAATCCGCCCTGCGCGCCGCGATGAGTCATAACGGCGTCGGAGATCTTCTTGCCCACGACATCGAATTTTAGGATGAAGTCTTTGTTCGGAATCGTCGCCTGGTCCTTCAAACGCACGACGGCGCGGTGGTTGTCCCGCCTGGTCACGTCCACTTCGTGGAGCTCTGATTCCAACCAGTCGATCGGGACGCCTGAGTCGAGTTTGACTTCAATTGAGATATCGTGTCCTGCACGCGTATCTTTTGGGACGACCTGAGGCGTGATGCGCGAACCGTCGGGAATCTCGCTCGTGTCCTTCGCCAATCCGTCTCCTTGCTTTCCGGTCAGATGGCTCGGAATGTAGCGCGGGCCGACGACCATTGGAAAAACGAATTCGTACGTCCCGCCCTCGTACTTCAGAAATTCGACGTAGCTGATCGTGATCTTCACCTCGGCTCCGGGGGCGATGTTGGCCACGGATTGCGTGAAGATATTGGGGCGCTCCTGATCGAGCAGGCTCGCTCTGTGGCCGGCTTCGCGCGCAGCTTCGTAGATCGCCTGCGCCTCTTCGCGTCGCTTTATCTTGCCTTTGACGGTACGGTCCCCGACGACCATCGTCATATCGTCGACCGCCGCCGATTGAGGGAGAGGGAAGACGTAAACGGCCTCGATCTTTTCCTGAAACGTATTGTGAAACTCCTGGGTGAGGGTGACGCGGGCGAGTTGGCCGCTGACATCGGCTTTGACGTCGGTGTGTTTGAGCGGGCATTCGGCTCGCGGCTGGCCGTCACTGCCTATCGCTTGCAGCGCGCCCTGCGTAACCTCACGCCGCGAGCGCTCTATCACACCAGAATTTGTCGCGAGGGTGAAAATGCCAAACGCTGTGGCGGCAGCCAGAAAACTCGTCATAATGCAGATCAACGTGATTAAAAAACTTCGTTTCATCACTTCTTCTCCATCTCCTTGATATGGACACACTAACCCCTTGCGTCACGATGTGACGCAAAGATCGAAACTTCACGAGTCGAACTGGCAAATCGTGATTTGGCTGTTTGGACGCCCGACGAGAGCGATTGGTTCCGCGCCATTTGATTCTCTTCGATGTCAGAACACGGCGCGTCTCGGAAACTTGCAGGCTCCAGTAAAGATCAAACAGAAAAATGGGGGATGTGGAGTAGGGTGTGGGGAATCGGGAGCAATATCTTTTCCCCATTTCCCACTCCACATTCCCCATTCCACTATTTGGAAACACCCTGATTGACGGGGTGAAAATCTAGTTGCTATGATTCGGGCCTACCCCCCACTCCACTCATTATTGAATTATTCAAGGAGAGCTATGTCAGATAAGACGACGATGACCTTCGGAATCATCAAGCCCGACGCGGTCCGCGCGGGCAATTTAGGCGCTATCATTCAACGCATCACCGACAACGGCTTCAAAATCCGCGCGATGAAGATGTTGCATATGTCGAAGCCCGTAGCCGAAGGTTTTTACGCTGTGCACCGCGAACGCCCCTTCTTCGGCGAGCTTGTGGAGTTTATGACGAGCGGCCCGAGCGTCGTAATGGCGCTTGAAAAAGACGACGCGGTGCAGGCCTGGCGCGATCTGATGGGGCCTACCGATTCGACCAAGGCGCCGAAAGGCACGATTCGAGGCGATTTCGGCAAGAACGTTGGCGAAAACGCCGCGCATGGCTCCGATTCACCAGAAAACGCAAGGATCGAGTTGAGTTATTTCTTCAATGCGACCGAGTTTTGTTAATTGGTTATGGCCCCGTTCGGCAAACTGCTGATCATCTTCGGCGTGGCGCTGGTCATCATCGGCGCGCTGTTCCTGTTCGGCGACAGGCTGGCGTGGCTGCGCCTTGGGCGATTGCCCGGCGACTTCAGTTGGTCGAACCGCAGCGGTTCGGTGAGGGTTTATTTCCCCCTGATGACGATGCTGCTGCTGAGCCTGCTGTTGACGCTGATCTTCTGGCTGCTCCGCAAATAAATAGATGGCGATTCTGGAAGCCCGCAATGTGACGCGTGAATATCGGATGAAGGCCGAGACCGTGAGCGCGCTCGCCGAAATTTCGGTCGAGATCGGACGCGGCGAATTCGTGGCCATTCTGGGCACGAGCGGTTCGGGAAAATCGACCTTGTTGAACCTCTTCGGCGGGCTTGATCGTCCGACTTCGGGCGAGATTCTCTTCGACGGCCAGAGCCTCGCGCCGCTCTCTGCATGGGAGATGTCGCGTTACCGCCTTCGCCGCGTCGGGATGATCTTCCAGAGCTTCAATCTTATTCCGACGATGACCGCGCGCGAGAACGTCGCGCTCGCGCTGGCGTTCGCCGGGTTGAGCAAAGGCGAACGGCGGAGACAGTCGCTGGAATTGCTAGACCGGGTCGGATTGTTGAAGCGGGCCAACCACCTTCCCTCAGAGCTTTCGGGCGGCGAACAACAACGCGTTAGCATCGCACGCGCCATAGCCAACGAACCTCAAGTCCTGTTGGCGGACGAACCCACTGGCAATCTGGACAGCAGCCGCGCAGCCGAAGTGATGGGCGTGCTGGACGAAATGCGGCGGCGCGACGGCAAAACCATTGTGCTGGTAACGCACGATCATGAATTGGCGAGCGGATTCGCGACGCGCATCATCCGTCTTAAAGACGGCAGGGTGATCAATATATGAAATTCGCCGACATCATCGCGCTCGCGTGGCGTAATCTCCGGCAGGCCAGGCTGAGAACCTCGTTGACGGTCATTGGCGTCGTCGTCGGGGTCGCGGCTATCATCACGATGGTGAGCTTTGGGCTGGGCTTACAGAACAACCTTTTGAGAGACGCTCTGGCCCGGATCGACCTCTTTACCTCGATCACTGTGATGGGGCCGGGTACCGACGCCCTGCTGGCGATGAGGGATCAAGGCTCGGACGGAGCGGCGAACGGCGCCGACGCCGGCGAGTCGAACGGGGAGAAATCGGACGGCAGCGCCTCGGCGACGCCGGAGCCCACGCCCATTCCCACGCGCATGCTAGACGACGCGGCTATCGCCGAATTGCAGAGCCTCAGCGGCATCAGATACGTTCTTCCGAATTTCAGTTTTTCGACTTACGTGCGGTTTGAGGGCCGGACGCGCCGCGCCTTCATCGGCGGGGCGCCTCAATCAATTGACTACAATCCGCGATTCAAAAAGTTTCTCGCCGGCCATCACTTCACCAGCGATGGCGCGCGCGAGGTGGTCGTCACCGAAAGGTTCATCTCCTGGGTCAGGTCGAAGAACAAACCCAACGGAAATCGCCGCCGCCGGCCCGGTGGGCCGTTCCAGATGGCGCCGACTAGGTCGGAAGAGGATCGGGCGCGAGAGGCGAGCGGGATTCTCGGCGAAGAGATCGTCCTCCTGCTCCCGCGCGAGCAGGAGGACGCGCCTTCCACTGTCTTCGGAATTCCGATCATCGATCCCTCATCGAATGAAAACGGAGACCCCGCGTCGGAAATCGGCGGGCAGTATGAAGAGCGTGTCTATCGCATCGTCGGGGTATTGAAAGCCGAAGACGGTTTCGACATTAATAACTTCATGGAGACCGACATGTTCATCCCCCTCGACCAGGCGAAAGAGTTCCGCAACGCCAATCGCGACCCCATGTCGCGCATCGGCGAATTGCTCGCTGGAGACACAGGTTATCAAAACGCCGAGGTCCGCGTCATCGACGTCACTCAGGTCGAAAGAGTCAAAGAAGAGATCAAGAAGCGCGGCTTCCGCACCTGGAGCTTCAACAATCAGATCGAAGAGATCAAACGAGTCTTCCTG
>DASTMP010000062.1:0-4656 GCA_035714085.1 Blastocatellia bacterium | reverse complement strand
ACAAATCGTATCAAAATCCATATGAACATAATAGACCTTCGCAGTGACACGGTCACAAAACCCACTCCCGCAATGCGTCGCGCCATGGCCGAGGCCGAAGTCGGCGACGACGTCTACCTCGAAGACCCAACCGTCAATCGCCTGCAGGAACGCGCGGCGGAAATTCTCGGGAAAGAGGCCACACTCTTCGTCCCTTCCGGCACGATGGGCAATCAGATTTGCGTCAGGCTGAACTCGCGCCTCGGAACCGAAGCCGTGGTCGAAGCGCGCAGCCACATTTTCAACTACGAGATGGGCGGAGCGGCGGCGTTCTCCGGCGTCACTATTCGTCCAGTCGCCAGCGAAGACGGCGTGTTGACCTGGGATTCAATCAGCGGCGCGATCCGTCACAACGCGGCTTATTATGTCACTCCGACCTCGCTCATCGCGCTCGAAAATTCGCACAACATGGCGGGCGGCTCGGTGACGCCACTCGGCGTCTCCCGCCAGATTTGCGAAAACGCGCACGCGATGGAGTTGCCGGTTCACCTGGACGGCGCGCGAATCTTCAACGCCGCGATCGCGCTCGACACAACGGTCGCCGAGATCGCGCGCCCGTTCGATTCGGTGATGTTCTGTTTGTCGAAAGGCCTGGGCGCTCCGGTCGGTTCGATGATCGCCGGCTCGAAGGACTTCATCAGAGAAGCGATCGGCGTGCGCAAAGTGTTGGGCGGCGGAATGCGGCAGGCGGGCGTGCTGGCTGCCGCCGGCATGATCGCGCTCGAAGACTCGCCCGAAGTCCTGATCCAAGACCACGCGAACGCGAGGCGTCTGGCCGAGGGGCTGGCCGAATTGCGCGGCGTGAAGATCGATCCCGAACGCGCGCAGACCAACATCGTGATCTTCGACATCGCGGCGACGGGAATGACTACGGCGCAATTCAGCGCCGAATTGAAATCGCGCGGCGTGTTGGCCAACGGAGTCAACGCGCGCGAGATGCGAATGGTCACGCATTACGACGTGAGCAGCGAACAGATCGAGCGGACGCTTCAAATCGTCCGGGAGATTTTGAAGGAGTCGTCACAGTGAACGACTTCTTGAAACAATGAAAGCGCGCCACGTAGTAACGAATTTATTCGTTGCGGCGCCGTGACGAATAAATTCGTTACTACGTCGGCTTTCGGAGCAGGGTTTGGCTGAAAGAGGATTGATCATCGCCATTGACGGGCCGGCGGGCGCGGGTAAGAGCACGATCGCGCGAGCCGTCGCGCGGCGGCTAGGATATCTTTTCATCAATACCGGCGCGATGTATCGCGCGGTCGCGTGGAAGGCCTTGCGGGAAGGGGTTCCGCTCGACGACGCCGGCGCCGTGGGGCTGCTCGCCGCCGAGGCCTCGATCGAATTGACCGGCGACGTCGATTTGACGCGGGTGCTGATTGACGGCCGCGACATCACCGAAGAGATCGCCACACCGCAGGTCGGACAGGCGGCTTCGATGGTTTCGACCATCCCCGCCGTACGCCGCGCGCTGGTCGCCCGTCAACAACGGATGGGCCGCGCGGGAGGCGTGGTGATGGAGGGCCGCGACATCGGCACGCAGGTCTTTCCAAACGCCGAAGTCAAAATCTATCTCGACGCGTCGCCCGAAGCCCGCGCGCAAAGACGGTACGACGAAGACCTCGCCCGGGGCGTCGCCGTCGCCTCGCCTGAAGAAATGAAGGAAGAGATCGAGCGGCGCGATCACCGCGACAAAACGCGCGCCGATTCGCCGCTCACGCAAGCCGAAGACGCCGTCTACATTGACTCGTCGGCGATTACTGTTGATGAAGTCGTCGACCGGATTCTGGAAATCGCCAAGCGAAGCGAGGATCGAGGATCGAAGATCGAAGATTGAGGATCGAAGATCGAGAATCGCCCCACTAACGGCGCCGCAATCCTCAACCCGCGATCCTCCATCTTCAATCCTCGATCCTCGTTTATTTGCCCTTGTAGTTCAGCGTCCGCTCCAACACCGGATCGCGCCCGCTCGCGTAATCCGACGACGAAGGCTCGACTTGAATATCCGGCGTGAGCGCTGGCGGATCGCCGTCCATCGTTTTGAAATACCTCGTCGAATAGTGGACGCGCAGTTTTGTATACGGTAGGGTCATTGTGTCGACTTCGCCGTAAAAATTCGGTCTCTGCCCGGTCGGCTCGCCCACCAGCGTCATTTTCGTCTCCCGCTTCAATTCCAGCGCGTTCAGGCAGGCCGAAGAGAAAGTCCTTCTGCCGATCAGGACAAACAGCCTGCCACTTTGGTTAACGTCACGCCGCTTCGACAACGCCTTGATGAACTGCTCGAAGATAATCGAATTGCCTCCGCCGTTCAGCCGCAGGTCGATCACCATCCTTTCAACCGGATTCTGGTCCATGAATTTCAACAGCGCCGCGGCGAATCTGTTGAACGGCTGCGACGGCATATTGGCGCAGCGGCGATAATGCAGATAGAGCGTCTTTGAATCGAGCAGATACTCGTACCAGTAATATCGCTCAGGGTTGCGAAGATAGAGCGGCGTTTTGCCCGGCGGCGAATCGAACGGGGTGATGAATTTGATCCCCTCTTTCGTCGAAACGGGCCGCAGCTTGACGACGAATTGATTTCCGTTCCCGTCATCGAACGTGAAATCGCCTTCGTCGGCGGAAGGCAGGATTTTCAGCAAGTAGAGGTTTTCAGGGTCGGTCAGGTAGTCCGGGAATTGCCCCTTGAACCGCCACTCGTTTTCGTAGGTGATTAATGGGCGAACAGCCTCTTTCGCGCGCTCGATGACGGTCTCGCCGATCTTGATGAGCTTTGCGCCGAGCGCGCTTTTGTACTCTTCCGTCGCGGCGGTGACAAAGACGCCGTCAGAAAATTGATAGAGCGTGAGGGGATAGGTTTTATCTACGTTATACGAAATTCTGGTGTGCGGGTCGCCAATCATCGCCGTCAGGCGCCGGAGCGCCAATTTGATCTCAGAATCCGACAGTTTCGGAACCGACTCGATGATTGCGGCTATCTCGCGGTCGAACTCTTGGCTCGTGATTTTGAAGAAGAGGTTTTTGTGGCGCTTAGGAAGCTCGACGAATAGATACTGCAAATCCCCGCGCCATTTCTCTTCACGCGAAATCTGTGGAAGGCGTTGAGCCACGACGCCCAGAGCCGCGACCAGTAACCAGACAGAAAAATAGAGGGCGGGAAAATAGCTCTTTCTCCGTCCTCTATTTTTCTGTTCTCTATTTTTCCGTTCTTTGTTTTTCTGTCCTTTACGTTTTTGTCCCACGTCTTTCTTTCCCACATTCCAGGGAGTCATTTCGTTTCGAATCGCAATGTCTGGTCTTCAGCCACGCTTGTTTGCGGGGGTCTCTCACTCTCCAAATTATTCGTCGCCGGATCAGCGACCGCTGAGACATAAGCCGGCGGGGGTTGATGTTGCGCCGGAACGGGCGCGAAGTCGGGTACGAAGCCGATCTGTGGCTCTTGTTCCGGCTTCGGCGCGAAAAAGATCCCGTTGATCAGGTGCGCGACGCCGCGCGCGACCGGGATCAATCCGAGCAGCCACAGCATCCGGATCACCTCAACAATGCCGTTGATATTGATATACGCTCCGGTATTGTTCAGGATGATCATCTGCAGATTCTGGAGCAATTCCGAATTGGTTGCGGTCTGCAGCACGTAATACCAGACGGCCATCATCGCGCCGCCGCCGAAGATCGAAAGCGTCGCCTGCTGAAAACTGTGCTTGCGGGAATGGGCGGCCTTCGCTTTTTTCAGGGCTCTGTCGATGTGGTGTTTGAGGACTTCGCTGACTTCGCGCGACCAGACGGCCTTGCCGACTTCGCGCGACCAATCCTGCGGCGGCGCATTCTTATTCAACTTACGGGTATTCTTGATCGTGTTGTGCGCTTCTTCCCAACCCGCGCGAAGGCTGGATCCGAGATCGTGCAGGCCACGGATGACAGGCTCAAAGTCGAACCGGGTTCGCGGTTTGTCCTGTATCGCGTCAACGATGACGCCCACATTGAGGCCGCAATTTCGGCAGAAGTTCTGATTGTCGGCGATCTGGTTTGAGCATCTCGGGCAAAACATTGTGAGTCTCTCCTTGTCGGGGATTTCAGCTCACACTACGACAGCGCGCGCCCTTTAGTTCCTGCGGGCGAGCGCCGGAGCCTTCTTCGGCTTTTCTTTCTGATAACTGGCGCGGATGACGGTCTTGATGTTGCCGCGGAGGTTGAAATCGCCCTCGATGTGGAATTCCAGCGGGTCGCAAGCGGCGACGAAATCTTCGAGAATCTTGTTGACCACGTGCTCGTGGAAAATTTTCACCTCGCGGAACGAATTGATGTAAAGCTTCAGCGACTTCAATTCTATGCAGCGGCGGTCCGGCGCGTAGCGGATGCGCAGCGTGGCGAAGTCCGGGAAGTCCGAGAACGGGCAAATCGCCGTGAACTCCGAAGAGGTGAATTCGATCTCGATGCGATTGCCCACGTACTCATACTCGAAGGTGTCGAGCGGATAGAGGTTCATTTCCTCGACCGGCGTCGAACGAATTTCGAGTTGCGTTTCCGGCGTCACTTCGCGGAGCGGCGGAAATCTTTTACTCGCGGTCGTGTTGCGTGGGCTAACAACTTTTGATCTGGTTTTCTTCGAAGCCAATCTAT
>DASTMP010000061.1:0-27289 GCA_035714085.1 Blastocatellia bacterium | reverse complement strand
TCTTTTTCGAGTAAGGAAAAACATTCTTCATTTCCGATTCTCAACTCTCAATTCTCTTGCAAGAGAATTGAGAGTTGAGAATCGGAAATGAAGAATGTTTTTCCTTACTCGAAAAAGAGTTCGTCGGCATAACACCAGACCCACTCTTCGCCCGGCTCAAATGAGCGAATCAGCGGATGCCCGGTGGAATGATAATGTTTCGTCGCATGCCGGTTCGGCGAAGAGTCGCAACAGCCGACATGCCCGCACGTCAAACACAAACGCAGATGCAGCCAACGGCCTCCGCCGCGCAAACAGTCTTCACATCCCGCCGCGCTGGGCGCCACGTCTTGAATCTCATCCAAATGCGCGCATGTGTCTTTCATTTTTCCTCCGTTGAATTCGCCGCTGAAAGCGCCAGCGGGAGACGCACTTGAAAGCATGTGTCTCCGGGTTTGGATTGGAAACGAATTGCGCCCTGGTGCTTTTGGACAATCCGGTAAACTGTGTCCAGACCCAGTCCTGTGCCTTCGCCCTGCGGTTTGGTGGTGAAAAACGGTTCGAAGATGCGTCCTTGAATTTCGGGCGGAATGCCGGGGCCGTCGTCGCCGATTTCAACCAGGATGTGGTCTGGCTTGGCTGAGGTGCGAACCCACAGCTTACCTTTGCCGTTCATGGCGTCAATGGAGTTGACGATCAGGTTGGTCCAGATCTGATTGAGGGCTCCGCCGTAAGCGGAAATGCGCGGCAGGCCGTCGTCGTATTCGCGGATCACTGTTACGCCGCGCTTCAACTTATGGCCGAGTATAACGAGCGTATTCTCCAAACCCTGATGCACGTCCACTTCCTGCAAGGACGCGCGGTCCATGTACGAATACTCTTTAATCGCGCGCACCAGGTCGGAGATGCGCGTCATGCTGTGCTCGATCTCACTGACCAATTCCTGCGAAGACCAGGCGGCTTCCAGCCACTGCAGCGCCTCATTAAGCGCCTGACCTTTCATACATTCCGCCAGGGCTTCCAGTTTTTCCGGGCGCAGTCCCGCGCGCACGAATGTCGGCGCGAGTTTCCAGCCGTCGGCGACCCGGCGGGCTTCCAGCCAGTCGTTGATCTCTTCTTCGCGTTCGCTTTCAGCCAGCGGGTCCAGCGCGGGCGCGGCGGTCAGACAGGCGCCGGCTTCGCGCTGGAATTCGGTCAGGAAGGCGATCTGTTCGGCCGTCAATGTTTGATGACTGAGCGTCAGGCACAGGCGGTTGAGCGTTTGGAGCCGCTCGCCGAGGTGTTGCGCCGCACGGCGCGCGGCCGCGGCCGGATTGTTCAGCTCATGCGCCAGCCCGGCGGAAAGTTTCCCCAGCGCCATCAGCTTATCGTGCCGTTCATCCATCCGCGTCACTTCGCGAACACGGTCGCTCATGACTTCGACCAACCGCTGCAACAGAGCAGGGAAATCCCGCATCAATTCCGGGAAATGCTTCGTGTCCAGCCAGAACACGCGACTCGGCGCGACCGCGCGGATTGTCGCCCCATAATGGGTCATGCGCGAAAACGGCAACTTGCCGCTGATCGCGCCCCCCGGGACGACGTAAACCTGCCCGTCGCGTTCCGGACCTTCAACCCGGGCATGCATCTCTCCTTCCAGCACGATCACAAGGCGATCCGCGGGGTCGCCTTCACGCAGATAGACTTCGTTCGCGGCCAGCCGCAGCTCTTCGCCGTTTTCGATCAACCATGCGAAGACTTCATCCGGCAATCCGGCCAACGCGGGAACCTCGCGCAGTTCTTTTCTAAGCCGTAGGGTGTCCATTTTCATAAAGGATCGAGGCCATTGGAGATTGGGTATTGGAGATTGGATGTTAAAAAGCGGGAAAGAAAGCCTTGTTTACTCGTATGACAATTTCCGACGCCCAATAGCCAATGCGCAATGAGAGAGTTTAGCCCCACTGGGCGAAGTCGCGTCACAGCCTGCTCAGGTATTGATGAATAAGTTGCACGGCGATCGCGCCTTCGCCCACGCTCGACGCCACACGTTTGATCGAACCGCGCCGCACGTCGCCGGCGACGAAGACGCCGGGCACGCTCGTCTCCAATAAAAACGGGTCGCGCCCGATGGTCCGTCCCCAGGAATGTAGCTGCTTGCGCCCGTCGCGCAACAGATCCGGGCCCGAAAGAATGAAGCCGTGTTCATCGCGTTCCAGCTTTCCCGCCAGCCAGTCGGTGCCAGGTTGCGCGCCGATGAAGATGAACAGGGATTTCGTCGGCGCGGTCTCGCGCGTATCCGCGTCTGCGATGGTGATCGCCTCCAGACGGGTCTCGCCGCGCAACTCGACGACGTTGGTCCGGCATCGCACGCTGATGTTCGGTGTCGCGGCGATCTGATCGATCAGGTATTGCGACATGGTCTCCGCCAGGTTCGGCCCTCTCACAATCATCGTGACCTGTCGCGCGTATTTGGATAAGTGCATCGCCGCCTGCCCGGCGGAATTCGCGCCGCCCACAACGAAGATGTCTTCATCGCGGCAGGAAATCGCTTCGGTCGTCGCCGCGCCGTAATAGACGCCGGCCCCGGCCAACCGATCGGCTCCGGGCACGTCCAGCTTGCGCCAGGCGACGCCGGAAGCGATCAATATTACGTGACTGCTCAGTTCGCTTCCGTCGGCGAGTTTCACGAAACGATATGAATCCTGGCATCGCAACCCGACGGCCTCCGCAGACAGCGTCTCCACGCCGAAGCGCCGCGCCTGCGTCACCGCGCGCCGCGCCAGATCCGCGCCGCTCAAGCCGGAAGGGAAGCCGAGGTAGTTCTCGATGCGCGAACTGGTCGCGGCCTGGCCGCCGGGCGCCTGTCGTTCCACAATCACGGTCTTCAGCCCTTCTGACGCGCCGTAAACGGCCGCCGCCAGGCCCGCCGGGCCGCCGCCAATGATAATCAAATCGTAAAACTGCTGATCCGCCGTGGTTCGCAGCCCTATTTTCCGCGCCATTTGCGACACATCAGGAGCCTCCAATTGCTCGCCGTCCGGAAACACCACCAGCGGCAATTTTCTGCCCTGCGCGCTTTCCATCATTTGGCGCGCCTCCACATCCGTCTCGACGTCCAGCCATTGATAAGGGACGTGGTTGCCCGCCAGAAAACTCTTGATTTCGAGCGCCCGCGGCGACCACCGGTGTCCCAGAACGCGAATTCCTTCGAAGGGCGGACGGAACGACGCTAGCCAATCATCCAGCAGGTCGTTCAGCACCGGATAGAAGTTTTCCTCGGGAGGGTCCCACGGCTTCATCAGATAATAATCCACGCGGGCCTTGTTGATCGCGCCGATGGCGGCCTCCGTGTCGGCATAGGCGGTGAGCAGCGCGCGTTTGGCCTCCGGGTAAATCGCGCCGGCCTGCTCGATGAATTCGACTCCGGACATGTGCGGCATGCGCTGATCCACCAGCATCAACGCCACCGGGTCACTTCGCAACTTCAATTGCCGCAACGTGTCCAGCGCCGACTCGCCTGAATTCGCGCGCATTATACGGAACCGGCCGCCATACTCACGCCGCAAATCGCGCTCGACGGCGCGCAAGACCTCAGCGTCATCATCGACTGTTAATAAAATTGGTTTTGCCATCGTGGTTTAGACTGGGTACGCGCGCTTCCAGCGCGCAGTCTCGGTAAGAGACGCACTGGAAAATCAATAGGCCTTCTTATTGAGACTGCGCGCTGGAAGCGCGCGTACTCAGGATATTCACCTCATATCATATTATGAAGTATTTGCCTTAAGCGAACATCACAAATTCGAATATTTTTTCGCTACCACTTTGGGCCAGGGACGAGGGTACCACTTTCGTGGTACCTAAAACGGCTGGTCGCCCTTGGGGATCAAGGGGACGGCGGTATGGCTTTTATTTTCGACGCGCCGACCGCCGGAGATCAGCGGCGAGGTCGCGACTGAAAGTCGCAATCACTTTTTCCAGAGGGCCTTCGTACTTACGCCCGGCCACGCCGGGCGTCAACGGCCAGATCACATTTCCGTTCTGATCCGCTATATGAGCGGTAAACGCGAACCGGCCCTGGCGCCGCGCCGCTACGGTCACTATAAGCGCGACGTCGGTTTCGTCAGGATTATCGGTCAGACTGAATTTG
Organism: Blastocatellia bacterium; assembly: GCA_035714085.1. GTDB lineage: Bacteria > Acidobacteriota > Blastocatellia > RBC074 > RBC074 > JAJVID01. Next base: position 23,184 of record DASTMP010000061.1, on the reverse strand, counting down.
TTTTCGGCCGGCAGGCGCTGTATGAGCAGTCGGCGGGCCTGTTCGCTTCGGGAACCGCTGATTTCGAGATAGATCTTATTGGCTTCGAGCAGGCCGGCGCCCGGAGTAGGCGCGCCGCGGGTTAGCGACTCGCCGGCGGGATGGCGGATGTCCATGGCGATCACTTCATCGCCGGAAAATGGCGCCGGCGCGACCGGCCGCGGTAGCGGCGTTGCTGTCGGGCCTGGTCGCGGAGAAGTCGCCTTAGTGGGCGGGGTTGGGAGAACAATCTCGGTCCTGGGCGTGGTCTCGCCCGCCAGCTTGTCGCCGGGGGCCTTTAGTTTGATCACGGTCAAATATCCTAGAACTCCGCCGGACAAGACTAAGAATAATAAAGCCATCGCGGGTTTCCAGCTCAGGAGTTGCGCCGGGTTGAAAAGCCGCAGGCTGCGGCCCCACAAAAGCAGCGCGCGCATCGGGGCTGTCTCGCGGTACCTAACGGCGAACGTCGCGCCGGCGTCCTCGTTGTCCGCAGTCGGCAGCGGTTCGACGGCCAACCGCAGTTCCTGGCCGCCTTCCAGCGTAATCTTCGCGGCGACAGGACGTAATCGATCTTCTAAATCGTAGCTCAGGAAGTGCGCGGCCAGCCGCGTGTCTTCGCCGTCCCTGAAGCCGTATATTTCAACCATCCTGTCATCGGGCGTGATTTCGATACTGCCGCTCCGGCTTTGTTGCATCGGCCATCTTGCGCGCTCCACCCTGTCCACGACTATGCGAAGCCATGCGGGAGAGAACCGCCGGCGGCGTTCACGCTCCTGGATTATGGATTCCTTGAGGCTTTGCATATCTTCCTCGCTCAAGCTCGATGAGGGAGGCTGACCGCCACTCGGCGGTTCAGACGGTTGACTTTCGCGCAACTGGAATTTGGGCACTTCGAGACGTTTGGCCGGTTCCTCCAGTCGCAGAGCCGCGAGCAGCCGTTCGAAGCAATCTGGGTGCAGCAAGGCGTGCAGGCGGCGGATTTCGACTTCGTGCTCGCCGTCCGGATCGTCCCCGCGAAAACACAGCGAGGGCAATTCGTCCGTATGCGGGTCAAATACGGCGGGGAGATTACAATATGTTTCCCACGGCGTGAATTCCCGCAAACATCCCCTGACCCGGGCGAGATGGGCTTCAGCGTCCGGCAGCGCCTGGAACCGCTCTTCCCCGCGGGCGCCGCGCTGCACGGCCAGCAGCGCGCCGAAGCGCTCCTGCAATTCACGCATCAACTGCGCTTTGCGACGCCGGTAATACGAATCGTCACGGCCGCGGTCCGGATCCTGCGTGACCAGTTCGTGAATCTGCGCGGTTTCCGCCGTGGTGTAATTGTGCAGAAGACGGCTAAGGCCCAATGCGACAAAAAATGAATTGCGACGCCCGGTGATATAAACAAGATGTTTGATGTAATGGGTCACCAGCGCGTCTTCTGGAACGCCACGCTCTTCCTGTCGCCGCTCCTCCGGCTCGGAGGCGAAATAAACCAGACGTTGCAACATCTGCCATTCGCCCAGGCTGACTTTCGTGCGATGGCTAGGCGAGTAATGAACACGCTTGTCCTGCCGGACGAGAGTCACCTCGAGTGCGGAAACGGCCTCCCGGGCCGCGTTAACCGCGGCTAGTTCTTCTCTTAAAATATAATATGCGAGTTGAAAAGCCCGGCTCAGCTTCTCTTCCATCAGCACTTGTCCCCATGCGCGCGAATAGCGGTCTTGTGCGATATTCCTGAGATGTCAAGCTGCATCTCGCATAGTATGGCCGAGTAATACCATAAATGTCCACGCTCGAGCGTGACTCTTTCGGAAATCCACAATCCTGCGCCAGCGCGATAATTTCGGAATTCGGAAAAGGGCACGGTCCATTGTAATCGTCTGCGTTAGGGTTACACCGTCGTAGCGAAAGCGCCGCATCTTGTAATAGAAGGCAATGTGCGGGCCCCGTTGGGCCGGCGGTTACAATAATGCGCAAGACATATTATCGCTACAATCTCAGGAGTATAGGTCTTCTTGTCCGTCCGTGTTGGCGCGGAGAAAGTTGATCGCGGACGGCCGCAATCTCCCCCATTAGCCAGCGTCCTCAACCTTAGGCTGGCCCATATAAGGCCCAAATAGGGAAAGATCCTCAGCCATCAGGATTTGCCCCAACCCAGATCCCGAGCCGCGCGTGGGGGCGGCTCGGGATCTGGGTCTCAGGCGGGCGCCGCCCAGACCAAATCTTCCGTCGAGGTCGCTCGGCGGCGACAATATAAAGAAATAAAGAACGAAGATGAAAGATACAGAGGGGCCTTCGACTCAATAACTAATGTTTGATCAAGTCCCGCCCGGCCGACGCGTAGGAAGAATCGGAAGGATTTTCACATGCCCGCCAGGTTCGGCCGAATTTTACGATAGCCCTGCTCGCGCGCCCAGAGATCAAGCGGGATGGCGGCCAGTTCATCGACGGGTGGCACAGGTCGCGCATCTTTTGTCAGGTCAATGGATTTGAGGTAGCGCCGGCAAGTGTCACAGCATTCGACTCGCATGCCCGGGGCCCCTTGCGCTGAGTAGCAGGGAAGTTTGTGAGGATCAACCTCGAGGCAGTATGGGCACGCGATGCGCTGAAAGGGCCAGACTTCGCCGCAATCGCCGCACATCAGGAATCGACGTCCTCCTTCCACCCTTCCTTCGGACAGACCAGGCGCGGACACACCGGCCCCGAGAAACGCGAGCTGTGGATTGCGCCCACAAAATGGGCACAATCGGTCGGCGGCCGCCCCGTCGAGCGTGGCTCGTCGCGCGGCGGCCATGGCGTTGATCCGGGAATCGAGCGGCGGCCTTTGCTCACGCGCGAGTAATTCGAGGTAGGGTTGCAAGCAGGCGCGCGCAAAAAAATTCTCCTCGGGGTTCGCCCCGCCGTCCCAATAAGCAGTGAGCGTTTTGCGCCATGTCTCAGGCTCCGCCGCCATTTCGTCCGCCTGTTCGGCAATCGCTTCCGAGCCTCGGGCGCTGACCAATCGGAGCAGCGAGCCGAAATGCTCGAGCAAGATGGGATGATCACTATCGAATGAGCCGCTGAGCGGTCGCTGTCGTGATCGCGCCGAGAGAGAGTTAAAGGCGTCCTGCTGCCACCGCAGGATTTCGGCGTAGAAACTCAGAATCTCCTTCGCATGCGCCGAGCTTGAAGCCAATTGCCGGGCGCGTTCGATACGGTCTTCCCAGGAATATTTTGTGATCATATCCCTTACCGCTTCCCACTCACCTCGCGGTACCATCGCGGATGATGCCACCGCGCCCAGGCCCAGGTCACTGTCCCACGTGTCATAGCGCGGATTGTGCCGGGCATGGCGGCCGTTGACATGTAGACGTGATAGATGACGCCCACCACGAAGCCGATGAAGGCGCATTCGTGCGTCCAATAGGCCAGCATCCGCAGGGACCAGTGAAACGAGGTCGGGAACCACATCACGACGCCTGAGAGCAGGAAAGCCAGGGCGCCCAGAATCACCGACCGGAAGAAGAATTTCTGACCGGCATTGTACTTGCCCACTTCCTTGAGTTCCGTCTCATACCGCATATAGGCCCTGAAATTTTTTCGCCATTCCTGATCGCCGGGCTCGCTCTTCATTCGCGCGCGCCAGTAGCCGAACAGAAACGCCACGCCGATGACGAAACCGAGCGCGAACCAGGGGTGCAGAAAACGCGCCATTGCCCCGCCACCGAACACTCCCGCCAGCCCGGCGAAATAAGGCGTGTATATGACAAAGCCGGTGAGCGTCGCCAGGAAGAAGAAGACCGCCGACGTCCAGTGGGCGATCCGCACGCCGGCCTTGTGGCGCACGATCAATTCATCATTGACCGCCACATCTTCCTGTTTCCGCGCAATCGCGGCGATCTTCGCCTGACCTAACGGCTCTACCGCCGGGTCCGTCAATGGGCGACTGTTCATGATAATTTGACCTCCTCTCTGTCGTCTTTAAGCATGTCGGGAGCCTCGTTACGTCCGAAGCGCAAGTAATGAAAGGCCGCGCCGACGAGCGCGCCGACCATCGCCAGCGAACCGAGAGGTTTGAGGACTTTTTTCCAGATCGTGAGGGTCCGCGGCACGGCCGGGTCTTTCGGAAGGCCATAGAGCTCAGGCCTGTCGGCGAACTCCAGCACATAGATCACGCCCGTCCCGCCGACGCCGGGTGGGTCGTAAATTCCGGCCTTCGGCCTGCCGTCGGCTTTCAATTGATCGACGCGATGGCCGGCGATCTGGACGAGTTTCTCTTTCGCGCCGAACTGCAGGCAGCCGGTCGGGCATGCCTTGATGCATGCGGGCTCGAGGCCATAGGAGACGCGGTCGGAGCAGAGCGTGCATTTGTAGACCTTCTTGGTCCGTTTGTTCAGCCGCGGGATGTCGAACGGGCAGCCCGTCACACAATATTCACAACCGATGCAATGCTCTTGCTGGAAGTCCACGATGCCGTTGGCGTATTGGACGATCGCGCCTGGCGACGGGCACGCCTCCAGACAGCCTGGTTCGGCGCAATGCTGGCACTGGTCTTTTGCCATCAGCCATCGCAGGCTCTCGCCGCCATCGGGATTCTGCTCGACGTGCTCGTTGAATCGGATCAGGTTCCAGAAGTTGGCGGTCAGGTCGGGCTGGGTTTGATATGCGCCGAACTCGACCCGCGCCGGTTCCGCCGCCTCATCGATCCCCAGCAGGTCATTCCACTCCTGGCATGCGACCTCGCATGCCTTGCATCCGATGCAGGTCGTCGTATCAATGAGCTTGGCGACCTGCGGCGCGTCGCGCACGCCTGTGGCCGGAGAAGCGCTGGCGGAGATGCGTTTGAGTTCCATATTACTTGGCATAAACCCTCGAATAGTAACTTTAAACTTTCTCCAGATTGACAAGGAAAGCCTTGTACTCGGGCGTTGATGAGTTGGGATCGAGCGCGGTCGGCGTCAGAGTGTTGGCCAGCGGGCCGGCTGATCCGCCGGCGAACCCCCAGTGGATCGGGAAACCGATCTGCCAGACCGTTCGGCCGGCCACCTTGAGCGCCGGCATCCGCTTGGTCACCATCGCCTTGCCCTCGATCGAGCCGCGCGCCGAAGTGATTTTCACCCGGTCTCCGTTCCCGATCCCTTTCTCCATCGCCAGCGCCTCGGGTATCTCGACAAAAAACTCCGGCTGCAGATGATTGAGAATGTTCTGGTGCTTGGTCCAGTAGTGGAAATGTTCAGTCAGACGATAGGTCGTGCAGACAATCGGGAACTGCTCTTTCTTGCCGTAGACGTCCTTATCGGTCTTGAATATCTTCGTGACCGGATTCGAGCTGACTTCGGGATGCAGTGGATTCTCTACAGGCGATTCCCAGGCCTCGTAATGTTCGGGGAGTGGCCCGTCGTTCATCTCGACGACGTAGAGTTTCCCCACCCCTTCGGGGTTCATAATGAACGGGCCGAGCCCCTCCTCCGGTTTGGAGTCGGGCCTGATGTCGGGCACGTCGCCGACCCACCGCTCGCCGTTCCACGCCAGGGCGGCGCGCTTCGGGTCCCACGGCTTACCGTTCGGGTCCGCGCTAGCGCGGTTATAGAGCACGCGGCGATTGGCCGGCCAATTCCAGGCCCAGTTGTGATAGTAGCCCAGTCCGTTCGTGTCCGCCGGATTGCGCCTCTGCGCCAGATTGCCCGCTTCGGTGAAGTAGCCCGAATGGATCCAGTTGCCGCACAGCGTCTTGCCGTCGGCGCGGAGGGCCGCAAACCCCGGCAACTGCTGTCCCTTCTTGTACTCCGTCCCGGTCTTCTCGTCCTTGAAATCTTCGAGCGCCTTGCCGTTAATCTCGCGGGCCACCTCTTCGAGGTTGGGGTTCGCCGGATCGGAATAATTCCACGACATGTTGATCACCGGTTCCGGCAGCTTGCCGCCTTCCTTCGAGTAGAGTTCTTTCAACCTCAGCGCTATCCGCGCGATGATTTCCTGATCGCCCTTGGCGGCGCCGGGCGGGTCCATCGCCTTCCACTTCCATTGCAGCCAGCGCGCCGAGTTGGTGAATGTGCCGTCCTTCTCGGCGAAGTTGGCCGCCGGCAGCATGAAGACCTCGGTCCTGATCTCCTTCGTCTCCGGCGCTTCGTACTCCTTCGGCGATTTCCAGAAAGTGGCGGTCTCGGTCTCGAAATTCTCGACCACCACCATCCAATCGAGTTTGGCGAGCGCCTGGATCATCTTCTTCGAATGCGGGCCGTTGCCCACCGGGTTCATGCCGAAGGTCATGAGGCCTTTGACGCCGCCGCGATACGCGTTGTCGTAAATGTAGGCCCACGAATAATCGCGGTCCATCTTAGGCAGCCAGGCGTAACCGAATTCGTTCTCCGGCGTCGCCGCGCCGCCGAAGAAGGCCTTGAGCTGCGAGACCAGAAACTTATCGGTGTTCTCCCAATAGTTCATCGAGTTGGGGCGCAACTTCTTCGGCGTGTTGGCTTCGAGGTAATCTTTCAAGGTCTGATGCTGGGGCTGCGGCATTTTGAGGTAGCCGGGCAGCGTGTGCGTCTGATTCATATCGGTCGCGCCTTGAATGTTGGAGTGGCCGCGCAGCGCGTTGACGCCGCCGCCGGGCATGCCGATGTTGCCCAGCAGCAACTGCAATGACGCGGCCGCGCGTATGTTCTGCACGGCCGTGGAATGGTGCGTCCAGCCCAGCGCATACAACATCGTTCCCGCCTTATCCGGCAGGTAGGTCGAACTGATGATCTCGGCGGCCTTCAGAAACTGCTCCTTCGCGCAGCCGCAGATGTCGGCCACCATTTCCGGCGTGTAGCGCGAGTAGTGGCGCCTCATCAGTTGATAAACCGAGCGCGGGTCCTCGAGCGTCACGTCGACTCTGGCGTAGCCGTCCGGGCCGAGTTCATAGCCCCACGACGATTTGTCGTAAGCGCGTTTTTCCGGGTCGAAGCCGGAGAACAGTCCGTCATTATCGCCAGGCAGTTTGAAGCCGTCTTTGACGATGAAGGCGGCGTTGGTGTAGTTGGCGACGTATTCACGCTGGATGCGGTTGTTGGCGAACATGTAGTTGATCACGCCCGCCAGGAAGGCGATGTCCGTTCCTGCGCGGATCGGAACATAGAGGTCAGAGACTGCCGCGGTGCGGTTGAAGCGCGGGTCCACGCATATGAGTTTGGCGTTGCGCGTCTTCTTGGCCTCGATCGCCCATTTAAATCCGCACGGATGGTTCTCCGCCGGATTGCCTCCCATGACCAGGATCACGTCGGCGTTTTTGATGTCGACCCAGTTGTTAGTCATTGCCCCGCGACCGAATGTGGCGCCCAGACTGGACACCGTGGGGCCATGTCAAAGCCGGGCCTGGTTGTCGGTATGCACGACCCCCAGCGCGCGCAGCCATTTGACGAGCAGAAAATTGACCTCGTTGTTGTCGGTGCAGCCGCCGACCATCGCGATCCCCAGGCATTGGTTGACGATCTGGCCCGCGTCATTCTTCTCTTTGAAGGTGGCGTCGCGCGTCTTCTTCATGCGTTGCGCGATGTTCTCGAACATCCAATCCCAGCTCTTCTCTTCCCAGCGGTCGGACCCGGGGGCGCGATAAAGCGGTTTGTTAAGACGCGTATTGTTGACGATGTCGTGTTTGAGAGAGATGCCTTTGGGACATAGCGTGCCGCGATTGATCGGATGATCGGGGTCGCCCTCGACGTGAATGACCGTCGTGCCCGTGACGTTCTTGGCCTTGTCGCCGAGCGTGTGGATGATGACGCCGCAGCTGACCGCGCAGTATGGACAGGTCGAGCGGGTCTCGGTAGCGCGCGCAATCTTCAACTCGCGCACTGCGGCGTAGGCCTGAGTGAGGTCGAAGCCGAATGCGAGCGCCCCCACGCCTCCAACCGTGGCGACTTTCAGAAAATCTCTGCGGGAGACAGCCATAATCCTTTCCTCCTAGGGGCTTTAGTCATGAAGCTCCTTGAACCTGAATGAATTGAATATGTGTAAGAACGGTGGGTCTGGGAAGCGAAGCTGGATAATTCTCTCCACCTCTCTGCGTCAGAGAGATGAAACCACTGCTCGCTGGCTTCTGCCATAGACCTTCATGAGAACTTCGAAGGCTACAGCTCCACCATACAAATTTGTTTAGTAGGTTTTGGGGGAACGAATTGTTGAAAACGTGACACCGTATTCAATCGGGCATTTGTCGTCGCTCGCCGCTATCAATCTATCTATCAATGAAGATAAATGTAGATAAATGTAGATAAATGCCTAATGCTCTATCATGATTGTGGGCGGATTATCAGCTAAGGTAATTCGCCTGTCAATGTCTGATATATCAGTTTTGTCCTGAAATTCCGCAGTGTTTGAATCAAAGCGTAGAATCATGAAGAGTATGGCGAACAGCGCATCTGATCCATCGCAGCTAGGCCTAAAAGCGGCGGCTCTCTTCGAGGCGCTCAAGGGGCTGCTGGTAATCCTTGCCGGACTTGGCCTCCTGGCATTCGTCCACCGTGACATTCAGGCGTTCGCAGAGCGCCTTGTGCTCTATCTTCACCTGAACCCGGCCCGCCATTACCCGAGAGTATTCATCGAGGCCGCTGGGCATCTTACTGACGCTCGCATCTGGCTGTTTGCCACTGGGGCCTTCGCATACTCCGCGCTCCGATTCGCAGAAGCCTACGGGCTGTGGCTTGCGAGACCTTGGGCGCAATGGATTGGCATTGTGTCGGGTGGCGTTTACTTGCCAGTGGAAATGATTGCGCTGGTCCGCAGACCAAACATCCTCAAAGCAATCTTGCTAATCCTCAATGCCTTATTAGTGGCCTACCTGTCTGTTATTCGATACCGCCAATCCAGGGAGCAAAGCCCCGGGAGTTAAGACCGCAAATTTGAGCTTCGTTTCCTCAACAATAGACTGTTTGTTCAGCGCCATTTTTCAGCCACCTCTTCGCGCGATCGTGAGATGCGGGCGGTCATGCGATACCAAAAACGCCGGGACCACTTGCATTGGCGCCCCACTTGCTTGACCATAAAGCCGTTCTGCTTGTTGAGATATACTGATCTCACACCGATTTGACTCATTCCCCTTATTCCCCTTTCCCTCAGTGCAGATAAGAGGCCAAGCTCCAGCCTAAATGAAGCGCGCTCGGCGCCATGTGGTCTTGCTGACACCCCCAATCAGGTTTTGTCTTACAGAAAGGAAGCTTTTATGACTCGCTCAAACCTGGAGAGAGGGACTGGCGAAAAGGCGCCCATCAACGGGCATAAGCCTGCCAAGGAAGCGTTGCTCCGAAGCGCAGCCAACTTGCGCGACTTCGTCGAAAACGCATCCGAAGGACTCCGCCGGCTCGGACCGGATGGTCTTATACTCTGGGCTAACCAGGCGGAACTTGACATGCTCGGCTACACGCGCGAGGAATACGTCGGCCATCGCATCACCGAGTTCCACGCCGACGCGTCGGTAATTGAAGACTTCCTCGCCTGCCTGGCGCGCGGCGAGACGCTGCGCGAGCGCGAAGCCCGCATGGTTTGCAAAGACGGTTCAATCCGAAACGTCCTGATCAGCTCCAACGCGCTCTTTGAGAACGGGAAGTTCATTCATACCCGCTGCTTCACCCGTGACATTACCGACCGCAAGCGCGCCGAAGAGGAGATGATTTCCGCATGCGAGCGGGAATCGGCGGCCCGCGCCGTGGCTGAAGCCGCAAACCGTAGCAAGGATGAATTCATCGCCGTCATTTTGCAGGCGTTGCGCCCGTCTCTGAACGCGATACTCAACTGCAACCACACGCTGCGCGAGAACCCTACCGACGCGGCGCAATTGGAACAGTCCTGCGACATCATTGAACGCAACGCCAGGGAGCAACTGCAACTGATAGAAGGCCTGCTCGACCGCTCCCGCGCCGCCAAGCTCTCAGCGGTACGGCAGCTTATGGTCGGGCCTCGCGCCGGCGCCGCATATGAAGCATCCAACCAAGTTGCGCCGCGTCAGGGCTAAGGCGGCGAGTGAAGGCGTGGGAAATGTCTCGACGGGCGCCGTCATGCCGCGGGATTCAGATGTGATCGAGCGACCGTGGCTAAAAGCCACAATCATTGTAGCGTTTAACCACACAACTGAGACTCCGATCAGGCTCCCATCACCCTTGAGGGGCTGTTGCCAGGCGTGGACCCGGGTCGTTTGCCACTGGAAGAATCGGCGAAGATCAAGCGCGCCGTGCTCGACATATCCAGACTCAGCCACGCCCGAGGTTTCAAGGCTTTGACAGGCGCCCGCTTTTCAGTTTTTATGACCCCATGGAACAAAGATCAGTTCAAACAATTGATTCGGCCCTACTTGATGAACTGTTACAACGGGCGCGCCAATCGCCACGCCGCCGCGCGATTCTGTGTTTACACGACGGCGACTGGGAGCACGCGCATCGAATGCTCAACGCGCTTGCTGTCGGAACCTACGTTCGTCCGCATCGCCACGAAGATATGTACAAAGGCGAAGGGTTCATCGTGCTGCGTGGCAAGCTTGCGTTGCTGATTTTCATCGCCCCGGGCGAGATTGATTTCGAACGGAGCAGGCTCTTGTCCTCAGACGCCGGTTGTTTGGGAATGGACATTCCACCGGGCTTCTGGCACAGCCTCGTTGCGCTCGAAGATTCGGTGATCTATGAAGTGAAAGGGCAGCCCGCAGGCGGTTACATTCAGGCGCGGGATAAAGATTTCGCCCCGTGGTCGCCGGAGGAGGGCTCGCGCGAAGCCGAAGAATATTGCGGATTTTTATATGGGGCGGCCAAGGCTTTACAGAGATCAATTTGATTATGCTTTGATGAAACCTCCCGACCTCGACACCCGGTTCAGTCTTCCGGCGGAAAGGTTATTTCAGAAGTTTTTTTGATACCTGACGCGGCTTGCGGCAGGATTCCCATTTCCACGTAAATTGGGCGGACGTCATGCCGCAAGGCCGGAAGCGTCCTGGCGAACCACATCGCGCCGACGATGCAGCAAATTCCACTGATCAAAAGCGTGTGTGTAGTTCCGATTCTGGCGGCCACCACGCCCGCTAGCAAACTGCCGAACGGCGTGGTCCCCATCACGGCAGCGGCGTAAAAACTCATCACCCGCCCGCGCTTGTCTTTTTCAACAATGGTTTGCAACAAGGTGTTGCTGACGGCCATCTGCACCATGAACCCCAATCCGGTCACGACCATTAACAACAGGGACAGCCAAAGCGCTCTGGAAAAGGAGAGGGCGATCAACCCCGCGCCGAACGCCCCGGCCATTATAGGGATGAATTTTCCGAGTCCCAACACCGTCTTGCGCGCGGCCAGAAACAGGGCGCCCATTAACGCGCCCATGCCAGAAGCCGCCATCAACCATCCCAACGTGTACGGGCCGCCGCCCAATATTTCGTTGGCGTATACCGGCATCAATACTGTGTAGGGCATGCCGACCAGGCTCACCAGGGCCAGCAACAACAGCATGTTTCGAATGGGCATAAACCCGACGATGTAATTCCAGCCATCGCGGAATTGTCGAAAAAGATTCTCCTCTTCGATTTGTTCCGCAACCGCGCGAGGGAGTCTCATCAGCAGAAGCGATGCGATGACGGCCAGGTAGCTGACGCCGTCCAGCATGAAGCACCATCCTTCTCCCACCGCCGCGATGATGACGCCTGCGAGCGAAGGGCCCAGCAACCTCGCGGCGTTGACCATCGAGGAGTTGAGCGCGATGGCGTTCGATAAATCCTCCGGCTTCTCAACCATCTCCACTACGAAAGCCTGCCGCGCGGGCATATCGAAGGCGTTAATCACGCCCTGAAATGCGCTGAGCGCGATCACGTGCCAAATCTTGACGACGCCTGTGAGCGTTAAAGTAGCCAACGCCAGCGATTGCGCCATCGCCATTGCCTGCGTCGCCACCAACAACCGATGCCGATTCCATCGGTCGACCAGAACGCCGGCGACCGGGGCGAGGAGAAAAGAAGGAATTTGCCCCGCGAATCCCACGACGCCTAACAGCAGCGCGGAGTTCGTCAAGCGATATACCAGCCAACTGGTAGCGATCCGGGTCATCCATGTGCCGACCAGAGAAATACTCTGCCCACTGAAGAACAACCGATAGTTCGGGTGATTTAAAGCGCGCAACATGAACGCAAGCCCTGTCGGGGCGCGTTCGGTATCGGAATGCGCGGGAGTGACTTCGGACGACCTCATAGGCTCTATGATCTTCGGTAAAGTTTCATACTTTACCTATATTTCTTCACACTCGATGGCGATCCACTGGATCCGCTGCAACCTCCGGGCCACTTAGAGCGCGACAGGTTAGGCTCAATAAAAAGTGAATTATGGGCAATGCGAAGTCACGGGGAGAGCGCCTATCGTCCCTCCCCTGCGCCCTCGCGTCTTGCAGTGTATGCCACGATCCGTCTTTCCGCGCCGCTGCGCGCGCCGGGGTGGGAGACTTTCGGCGACTTTCAAGAGCGTGTTGACCGCTTCCTCCAATCTGCGCAACAATGCCGCTCTCGGCGTGAACGCCAGCCCCAGGCCCCGACAAATCAACTACCAGAAGCGAGGATGCGCCATGTCGGCTCCCACTGCGCCGTATTCACTTTTTAGCCGCGACACTCTGTTCCAGCTAGCGCGCGCTGGCGTCTTGACTGGCGTCGCCGATGGACTCTTCTCGAGTGTCTTGAGCGTCGCATTTTACCATTCAACTGCGCATCGGCTTTTTCAGGGAGTCGCCGCTACGCTGCTCGGCGCCGAGGCGTTCAACGGCGGCGACCTGACGTTCGCGATCGGCGTTCTCATGCATTTTGGCGTCGCCTTCGGTTGGTCAACCGTGTTTATATTAGTCGTCCAGCGCGCGCCCTGGATCCGCAGCTTACTCAACTCTCCGTACGGAGTGGTCAAGGTCGCATCGCTTTACGGCCCCTTCATCTGGGCGACGATGTCGATGGTCGTCATTCCTGTTCTCACGCATCGCCCGCCGGCGATCAATATCCGTTGGTTGATCCAACTGATCGGCCACATTCCGTTCGTCGGAATACCGATCGTGGCGTCAATCGGTAGGAGCTCCACTCGCTTCCCCCCAAAACATTGAGGAAAGCGTTGTCCTTTTATCCAGCCCGCTTTTGCTCTTCGGCGCTGAGAAATTTTCCGATTGCCCCGAGGATCGCCAGCAAGCCGACGCGCCTGGCAATCAAGAACGATCTTCGTTTGAGATCGATCCCGCCGTCTTTCTCTCCCGTTCAACCCTCTGTCGCTCCATCCTTCATCGTCTCCGCGGCGAGAAATTATCCGCGCCGCGTGTCGACCGCCGATAAGCCGCGCCCGATGTGAACTCCACGGATTCGGCGCCGATCGCCGCGAACGTCGATCGGCGCCGCAGACGCGTCAGACGCCCTTAGCCGGCGAAGGCGCGGTAAGTCACATAATCGGTGAATACGGTCTTCCGGGTTGAATGAGCCAGGACGATTCCGTTTAATACGACACGGTATGCGAATAATTCAGCCATCACTTTTATTGAACGCCTGAAATAAACGTATATCTCTTAGGGCGAGAGACTTCGGCGCCTTCCAGAACTTCACCTTGGTTGGCTTGCTACTTGCAATTCCATTCAATAACGGGAGACCCGAAAATAGTTTGCGATCATGCATTCTGATAAATTCAGATAAAGGAGAACTATGAACTTCAGGAACATCAAAAAATTTACATTTGCGCTGACTCTTGCATTGGGCTTTGTGGGCGCTCCTGGGCTGTCCAATGTTCGGGCGCAGGAGCCCCAGCCGCGTCCCCAAGAAAAGGGTCGGGAGCATATGGAGCCACAGAGGGTATCCACAATGGAGCGAGAGGCATTTCACGCTGGATTTCGTTTAGGGCAGGCGGATGCTCGCGCTCGCCGGCGTTTCGATTACAACAGATCGCGACTTTATCGCATGGGCGATCGTGAATACCGTGAAGACTTCCGCAAAGGCTATTCCCGAGGTTATCGTCGAGGATAATCAGTAAAAACGAGCATTGAAATCGCAAAACGGCAACTAGAAAAGCCGCCGATATATAATCGGCGGCTTTAGCGTATATTCCTGGCTTCGAACCACACTTGGTTTCGGCGCCGTCTTTCAGACGAACGCTCAGTCTCGCCTCACAGCGTTGGCGTCGCCGCAGTGGTCGCTCCGACATAGAGGACACGCCTCGACGATCGCCTTCTCCAACGCGATCGCTTCGCCATCCGACGCCTGTCGCCATCGATCATTCCGCGCGAGTTGAAAGACCGAAAAAAAACACTCTCCTGGTCAACTGTCGAAGTTGCGCGAGCCAGATCATTCGCCGAAGTCGCGAGCAGTGAACGGAAAAGGTCGGTCGGGAACGAGCGCAAGAAAGCGTCAGAACAGTTGGTGATGACGACAACATTTTCGGACGGGGCGCCGCCGTGACGCGAACTCTGTCATAGTGGTTGAACCTTAACGCCGCGCGATCAATGTTCACGCCGGCTAAAGCATATCTGAATCAAACACTTTGCGACTTACTCAAAGTGCAGGCTGTAAGGAAAGATTAATTAGAAACTTGGAGCATGTTTCGCTCTCTCTGAGTATAATGCGCCCACTCACAACATAAACAGCATACATGAATGGTCGGTGATGATGGACGGGATGAATGGACGGATGAATGGACGGATGAATGGACGATGCGCTGAATATGGAGTAATTACTATTTCATCACTCACGCTTGAACGATACCGAAGTCTCGCATTCCGTCTCGCCGCTGAAGTGAGGCGCGAATTGAAACGAAACGAACCAAGGAGAATCACGATGAGATTATCATCCGCTCGGCGTAACTTGTGGCTCGGAATAAGCCTCTTACTTCTAGCAGCGCCGGCCCTGGCGCAAAGCACCCCGCAGAAAACAAGCGCGCCAAAAAATTCCGCACACAAACAAGAGCCGCTCGCTGAAAACGAAAACCCCGAACTGATCGGCAAGCGAAACATCAACAAACTTCAAATCAACTTCTACTCCTTCGACAAAGAGGTCGCCCTCGGTCGCCAGTTCGCTCAGGAAGTGGATCGTTCGGCGAAGCTGGTCGAAGACCCGATCATCGTCGAATACATCAACAAGGTCGGCCAGAACCTCGTGCTTCATTCTGACGCCAAAGTCCCGTTCACCATCAAAGTGATCGACACCGATGAGATCAACGCGTTCGCGCTGCCCGGCGGCTTCTTCTATGTCAACAAAGGCCTGATCCTGGCCGCCGACAACGAAGCCGAGTTGGCCGGGCCGATGGCTCATGAGATTGCGCATGTCGCGGCGCGCCATGGCGTCGAGCAGGCGTCGAAGGGCCAGATCGTCAACTGGGCGTCACTGCCGTTGATCTTTATGGGTGGCTGGGGCGGATTCGCGGTGCAGCAGGCGGCGAGCCTCGCGATACCGATGGGCTTTCTGAAATTCAGCCGCAACGCCGAAAATGAGGCCGATATGCTCGGTGTGCAGTATCTATGGGCGACCGGCTACGATCCTCACGCGATGTCCACATTCTTCGAGAAGCTCATGGCCCAGGAGAAAAAGAAGCCTGGCACCATGGCGCGAATCTTCAGCACGCACCCGATGGTCGGCGACCGCATTGAGAAGGTCAATGCGCTGATCGCGCGATTCCCCGAGCGCAGTGAATACACCATCAACACGTCGGAATTTCAACAGGTCAAGAGCCGTCTGGTCGCGTTCACGAACGCCCGCGCCACTGGCGGACGCGGAGGCGCTTCCGACGCCGACAGCAAACGCCCGACGCTCAAGAAGCGTCAGCCCGGCGCTCCCGAAGGCTCGGACCCCACAGCTACCGGCGGCGATCAGAAGTCTGGCGGCGAGCGTCCGACACTGCGCCGCAAAGATGGCGAGGAGCCAAAGACCGACTCGTCATCAAAGCCGATAAAGAATTAGGTCCTCCTTTCGTTCATAAAATTGAAAAGGCGAGGTCGCTGGCGGCGGTCTCGCCTTTTTTCGTTTAGGAGCGTCAACTGACTAAGGTTCACCCCGCCTACCTCATTTAAGCCCTCGGCTGCAATAGAGCTTGTCCATGTTTATAACCGAAGGCTCAAATGGAGAATCCTCGCGCAGACATTGAAATTCCGACTCCGCTGAGTGTAACATTGCCCACGCTTCGTTAAGAGGTCTATTTTCTTTCGTTACGAGGTCTATTTTCATTGACCATCTGTAATTTCAATCAACCGCTCAAGATCAATTCAAGTTTTTAACGCGACTAACCGGCGAGGTCCGCCTCGATGCGGCGCCCGTTCTGTCGCTTCAAAATACGGCCTTCAAGGGCCGGCACACTGGAGGAACCGAGTGAAGATCGACATTTCAATCAACGGCCAGCGACGCGAAGCCGATGTCGAGCCTCGATTGCTGCTGGTTCATTTCATCCGCGACTTGGCTGGGCTGACTGGGACTCACATCGGCTGCGAGACGTCCATCTGCGGCGCCTGTACGGCGCTCCTTGACGGCAAAGCCGTCAAGACCTGCTCCATTTTGGCGGTTCAGGCCGATGGCGCCGAAATCACCACCATTGAGGGCCTGGCGAAAGACGGCCAGCTCCACCCGCTGCAGGAAGGATTCTGGGAATGCCACGGTCTGCAATGCGGCTATTGCACGCCCGGAATGATCATGTCCGCGTGCGGATTGCTCGGGGAGAATTCGAATCCTACCGAAGAACAGATCCGCCACGGGCTGGAAGGCAATCTATGCCGCTGCACTGGCTACCAGCATATCGTCGATGCCGTGAAATACGGGGCGAACAGGATGAACGCTCAGGCGGCGAAAGCGGACTGACGAAAGGAGAAACGGCATGTCATTCCTGGCGAAATATATCGGACAGAAAGTCAAACGCACTGAAGACCCGCGCCTGGTTCAAGGCATCGGCCATTACGTCGACGACGTCGAACTCGCAGGCACGCTCAGCGTCGCCATTCTGCGCAGCCCATACGCGCACGCCAAGATAAGTTCGATCAACATTGACCGGGCTAAAAACGCGCCGGGCGTGGTCGCCGTATATATCGGCAAAGACGTCGAGGGCAAAGTCGGCAATGTGCCCTGCGCCGCCGCGCTGCCCGATTTGAAGGTCCCCAAATACCCCGTGCTCGCCGCCGGCAAAGTCATTTTCGTCGGCCAACCTGTCGCCGCCGTCGTCGCGACTGATAAATACAAGGCCCGCGACGCCGCCGACCTGATCGATGTCGATTACGACCCGCTCGACGTCATCACCGACGCCGAGAAGGCGGCTCAAGGAGACTCTCCGGTAATTCACGAAGAGTTCGCCACGAACATCGCCTACGTTCACAGCGCCGGGAGCGGAGACGTCGAAGCGGCGTTCAAACAGGCTGATCGCGTCATCACTCAAAGACTGAATCATCAGCGTCTGGCGCCGATCGCGATGGAGCCGCGCGGCGCGCTGGCCCAATACTTCCCCGGCGAACAGCAACTCAATCTCTGGTCGTCCACGCAGATACCGCACCTGCTGCGCACGCAGTTGGCGTTGATGCTCGGGATCCCGGAAAACCGCCTGCGCGTGATCGCGCCCGAAGTCGGCGGGGGCTTCGGCAGCAAACTGAATGTCTACGCCGAAGAGGCTCTCGTCGGCTGGATTTCGATGCGATTGAACAGGCCGGTGAAATGGATCGAGTCGCGGCGCGAGAACGTCCAGGCCACGATCCACGGGCGCGCCCAGGTCGGCGAGGTAGCGGTCGCGGTCAAAAATGACGGGACGCTGCTCGGCTTGAAATACGACGTGACGGCCGACCTCGGCGCCTATCATCAACTGCTCACACCAGCCATTCCTACGCTGACCGGATTGATGCTTTCGGGCTGTTACAAGATCCCGGCGATTCAGATGACCTGCAAGGGCGTCTTCACGAACAAGATGGCGACCGACGCCTATCGCGGCGCGGGCCGCCCCGAAGCGACCTATTTAGTCGAACGGATGATGGATCGCATTGCGCAAGAATTGAATATGGACCCGGTCGAGTTGCGTCGTAAAAATTTTCCCAAGCCGGAAGAGTTTCCCTTCCCCACGGCGACCGGGCTGTTTTACGACAGCGGCGATTACGAAAAGGCGCTCACCAGGGCGCTCGAGATGGCCGGGTACAAAGAGCTGCGCGAAGAGCAAAAGGCCGCGCGGGCGCAGGGGCGATTGATGGGCATCGGCGTCTCGACCTATGTCGAGATATGCGCGATGGGTCCTTCGATCGCGCTTCCCTCGGGCGGGTGGGAGAGCGCGACCGTGCGCGTCGAACCGACCGGCAAAGTGACCGTGCTGACTGGGATCTCGCCGCACGGCCAGGGCGAGGAGACGTCGTTCGCCCAGATCGTCGCCGACATGCTCGGCGTCGATATCAATGACGTGCTGGTCGTCCACGGCGACACGTCGGTCGTGCAATACGGCATCGGCACGTTCGGCAGCCGCGGCATCGCCGTGGGCGGGGCCGCCTTGGCCTGCGCCACTGAGAAGGTGATCGCCAAGGCGAGGACTCTCGCCGCGCATCTGCTCGGGACCAACGAATCCAGTCTGACCTTCGAGAACGGAAGATTCGTTGGCGCGCCGGACGACAGGAGCGTCACGATTCAGGATGTGGCGCTCGCCGCTTACGTCCCGCACAACGTCCCGCCCGATTTCGAGCCCGGGCTGGTCGCGACTCACTTCTTCGAACCGAAGAATTTCACCTTCCCGAACGGGACGCACATCTGCGTCGTCGAAGTGGATAAAGAAACAGGCGACGTGAAGATTCTGCGCTACATCGCCGTTGACGATTGCGGCAAGCAGATCAACCCGCTGATCGTTCAGGGGCAGGTTCACGGCGGCATCGCGCAGGGCCTGGCTCAGGCGCTGTTCGAAGAGGTAGTCTATGACGAGAACGGTCAGTTGCTGACAGGCGAGTTGATGGATTACACGGTTCCGAAGGCTCATCAACTGCCTCGCTACGAACTCGATCACACCGAGACGCCGACCACGGTCAATCCGCTCGGCGCCAAAGGCGTCGGCGAGGCCGGCACGATCGGTTCGACGCCGGCCGTGGCTAACGCCGTGATCGACGCTCTCGCTCCGTTCGGCGTCAAGCATGTCGATCTGCCGCTCCGCCCTGAGAAACTGTGGCGGTTGATGAATGCCTGAGATCACAAGGAATGCGGAGATGGAGAAACAAATGAAAATCAACCACGAAAAAACGAAGGACACGAAGATTTCTCCTGTTCTTCCTTCGTGTTTTTCGTTTCTTCGTGGTTGATTTATTGAAGGATAATTTATGATTCCGAACAATTTTGAATACTTCGCCCCGAAAACCATCGAAGAAGCGTTGAGACTCGTTGACAAATACGGCGAAGATTGCAAAATCCTCTCTGGCGGTCACAGCCTCATTCCTGTGTTGAAACTGCGCCTGGCCGCGCCCGCTGTAATCATCGACATCGGCCGCATCGAGGAGTTGAAGACGATCGAAGTCGATGGCGGCGCGATCCGCATCGGCGGAGGGGTCACGCATGCGGAGATCGTGGCTGACGCCGGATTGAAGCGGTATTGCCCCCTGCTTTACGAAACGGCCTCTCAGATCGGCGACCAGCAGGTTCGCAATCGCGGCACGATCGGCGGCAGTTTGACGCACGCCGATCCGGCGGCTGATTGGCCGGCGGCGATCTTGGCGCTCAGCGCCGAGATCGTTGCGCGATCGGGATCGGGCGAGCGCGTAATCAAAGCGTCTGATTTCTTCATCGACGTGATGACGAGCGCCGTCGAGCCGAACGAGATAGTCACCGAGATTCGTGTTCCCAAGCCCCCGCAGCCGAACAGAGGGGTCTATCTGAAAGTCCCGCAATCGGCTTCGGGGTTTGCCGTCGTCGGCATCGCGGCCCAGATCAAGATCGCCGACGGCGCCTGCGAAGATGTCGGCATCGGAGTAACCGGGCTTGCGCCGAAGGCCTTCAGAGCCGCTTCAGCCGAAGCCGCGCTCCGAGGCCGGACGCTTGACGAAGCGACAGTCAGCGCGGCCGCAGCCCGCGCCGACGCCGAAGCGGAGGACGCGATGGAAGATATCCACGCGTCAGGCGATTATCGCCGCCATCTCGCTCGCGTTTACGTCCGGCGCGCCGTGCAAGCCGCGGCGGCGAGAATGTAACCTGAGCGGGAGTGGGGAATGAAGACGAGGAGACCAGGAGAATAGGAGACAAAAGGATCAGGAATTTCCTGTCCCTGTTTCCTTGGCGCCTTGTCCTTTTGTCCCCATTCCCCATCCCCTAATACCCACATGCTTGCAGATATAGTCAAAATTCATTGCCTGAAGCATCATGCCGCCTTCCCTATGCCGCGCACGAGCCGAGTTGTCATATGCAAGGAGGGCGGCGACGAACACACACTCTCTGACAATTTCCCCTATTCCGGTTCGTGGATCTACTGCTGCAATTGCCAAACGTTCATCGCCTGGGAGATCGGGCGGGCCAATGTCTCGGTTAAACAATGCCCGTTTTGTCTCAGCACGATCAATCCGAGGCTTTACACCTGCGACCATTGCTCGGTGACGATGCTTGATTTCGACGATCCGGCGCTGCGAAAGCATCACAAAGTGCTCAACTGGGGGATGCCGCAGCCCGCCTGTCCGGCATGTCAGCAATTTCCGGACTCGACCCCGAAACAGCATTACTGCCGCGTGCTGCAGGTCAATCTGGCGACAGCCCGGCCGGTCTGCCCGTATTGCGACATCAAGGTCGATGAGGCGCCCACTGACGGGGTCAGATCCATGGCGGCCAGATTCGGCGCGGCGCTGGCCGACGCCGAAGCGCGCGTCCGCGAGGCGGAAGAGCGCCGCCGATTGGCTGAGGACGCCACACGCAAAGAGATCGAGTTGCGAGTGCAGGCGGAACGCAAAGCAGACGAGATCGAAAAGAAGTCTACACGCGAATTGCCGGTGCCGCCGACAAACGATCTGGAATTGGCCAGAAGAGAAGCCGCCGCGAAAGCCGAGGCCGAAGCCCGCGCCAAGCTCGAGGCCGAACAGCGCGCCTATGCGGAAGCGCTCGAACGCCAGGAGGCCGAATGGAGGAAGGCCGATGCGGAAGCCCGCGCCCGGGAGGCCGAAGAGAGAGCGTTCGAAATCGAAGAACGCCGCAGACGCGCCGAAGCCGCAGCGAGGAAAGAGGCGGAATTGCGAGAAATCGCCGAAATGCAGGCGCGCCAATTGGTCGAAAGGTTCACAGGCAATCTTCTGCCAATACAACCCAAGGCGGAGGTCAAGAGAGACAAAATCGGAATCACCATGTACGCCGGGATTGCGGTCGTCCTGCTCGTCGCTCTGGTTCTGATCATCTATTTGCTAATTCAACATCTATGACTCGCCCCTGGGAGCTATCAAATTGAACTTATAAGTCCAATTTGATGGCTCCCAGGGATTTTCCCTGGAGTGAATGTTATGAGAGTCGGATTTGTTTCATTGGCGTTGATCATCATGGTCTTCGCCAGCGCGCCTGGCGGTCTCGCATCCCCAACGCGGATCGCTTTCGTTCAGTCTCAGCAGCCCCGCAATCAGACACAAACCCCGGAGGGGGGACTCCCGCCGGAGAAGAAGAAATCTATCTCCAAATTTGGCCCCGAAGATTTCTTCGGAGCGCAAGGAGGGGAAGATTCTCGTAGGAATGGGGCGGGCGCTCGGCAGCCGCGCAATACGCGCCCCACGCCGACCCCCGCATCGGCGCCTCCCCCGAGGCAGCCTGCGACGTCCGCCAAAGCGCCCGTTACGCAGCCTTCTGTGACGCCCTCTCAACCTTCAATGGCGACGCCAAGCCCGACGATAAACGCCGCTGCAGCGCTCGACACTGGGGCTCCACAATCGCCCCTCAGCCAGGGAAATCCTTCTGACAAGATCGCTTCCAAGTGGGCGGCGCCTATATTGATAGGTCTGGCTCTGTTTGTGTCAGGGGCTCTGATTTGGACACTTACAAAACTTTTTGAAAAGATACGTGAAGGCAGCAGTGGATGAATCGAGAATTGGCGCAATATCGCGCGTGTGAGCAAGCGGCTGACTCACACACTTGCTCACACGCGGCGCTGTTTACAATCCACATAGCACTCCTATACCAGACAGCCTGGCACAACATGGCTAAAAACGCTACTCTCGGCTGAACGGAGCGCGAACACATTGCATCTGTGCGATACACACATCTGGCTCTAAAGTCCCACCTTCCATAATGGAACACAAGTTGCTGAAAGCAAATCGGAATAGACGCGCTATTCACGAAAGTTGGTCCGAATAACGGCGCCGGCTTTCCCTTATCAAGAATGTCGCGCGAGATTTGTTAGTCGCGCGCCCTCATAAATATCCGCAAAACCCGGTTGGAACGTAGCATCCATTCTGCATTCTTCTGATGTCTGCCATTCTTCTGATGCCATTCTTCTGATGAATGATAGATGGAGATCTTCATATTACCTGCCCCAAGATTTAACCATAGGACTGGTCTGATTGGACGATCCATTCTCCAATAGAGAGATCGTTATCACTATGCTTTCATCATCACAACACATTCCGATGACGACGGTTTTAAATGCTGACAAATATCCGGATGGCAGTGAACCTAAGGTTGGGAAGAGCGAATCCCTCGCCACAGTCACGCGACATCGGGGTAGCGATCCGGACTACGAACATGATCTTGGCTCTCAAGCGCTGGCAGGAATGCGAATACTGGTCGTTGATGACGAACCGGACTGCGCCACTCTTACCGGCTATCTGCTGAGTCAGTGGGGCGCCGATGTGAAGATCGTGATCTCCGCAACTGACGCGCTGGAGGTCTTCGACGAATACGAGAAATGGCCTCCCGATATATTGATTTCAGACATCCAGATGCCGGGCATTGATGGCTACGCGTTGATGCGCAGGGTGCGGAAAATGGAACCGGTTCGCGGCGGTAACATACCTGCCATAGCGCTCACGGCATTTACTCGCGCCGAAGACCGCATCCGCGCTCTGGTCGCCGGGTTCCAGATTCACATCGCTAAACCCTTCGAACCAATCGAGCTGCTTACGGTCGTGGAAAGCATCGTGAATCGGATAACTGAGGATCGAGGATCTAAGATTGAGGATTGAGGATTGAGGATTGAGGATTGAGGATTGAGGATTGAGGATTGAGGATTGAGGATTGAGGATTGAGGATTGAGGATTGAGGATTGAGGATTGAGGATTGAGGATTGAGGATTGAGGATTGAGGAT
>DASTMP010000060.1:0-57882 GCA_035714085.1 Blastocatellia bacterium | reverse complement strand
GGGATCGAAAGCGTCGATGTGTCCATATGCCTGACCGCCCGGCGGATGCTGTGGCGTGATCGTGCCGGCGACGAATCCCCGCCCTTCCTTCGGCTCTTGCCGAATCGGCGTGATCAACCCGCACCACTCGATGCCGTGATTGTAGAGCCAGCCGGTGCGCGGGCTGTATGCGGCATGATTCCAGCTTCGCCCACCGCCCCAGAACGGACAGACCACGGTGCTTTTGCCCGCCGGGACTTCCAACCGCCCGATGTGAGAGCCGTCCTTTTCAAAGCCCTTCACCCAATTGACCGTGTCCACGTGCGGCCAGGCGTTGATGTATTTGCCGGTCACGCGATCCAGCGCCCAGACGTAGCCGCCTTTGTTCGTGTGCGCGAGCAGTTTCTGTTTCTGTCCGTTCCGCTCGACGTCAATCAGCGTTACCTCGTACGCCGAATCGAAGTCGTATACGTCGTGCGGCACTTCCTGGTAATGCCATCTCAATTTGCCTGTGTCGGCGTCGAGCGCAACGACGCAATCGGTGTAAAGATTCGCGCCTTCGCGATCGCCGCCGTAAAAATCCGAAGAAGGGTTGCCGATGCCCCAGTAGATCAAATTCAATTCCGGATCATATGAACCAGTCATCCATGTCGCGCCGCCGCCGAATTTCCACGATTCCTCTTTCCACGTTTCAAAGCCCGGCTCGCCCGGCCCCGGAATTGTGTAAAAGCGCCAGGCCTGTCGCCCGGTCTTGGCGTCGTAAGCGGTGAGGTAGCCCCGATGCGCGCTATCGCCGCCAGTGACCCCGATGATGACTTTGTCTTTGACGACAATCGGCGCGGCGGGCGCGTTGCAGCC
Organism: Blastocatellia bacterium; assembly: GCA_035714085.1. Lineage (GTDB taxonomy): Bacteria > Acidobacteriota > Blastocatellia > RBC074 > RBC074 > JAJVID01. Next base: position 57,045 of record DASTMP010000060.1, on the reverse strand, counting down.
GCATTTCCGGTAATCCTCGATCTCGACATTCCAGACTTCTTTGCCGGTTTTGGCGTCAAGCGCGACCATGTGATTGTCGAGCGTGCCCATAAAGACCAGTCCGTAACCGACCGCAATGCCGCGCACCGACGCGCCGTACGGAATCGGCCCCGACGGCAGTTTGTAAAAGTAATGCCAGAATCGTTTGCCCGTCGCCGCGTCGAGCGCGAAGACGCGATTATATGAACCGACCAGGTACATCACGCCGTCTACGACGAGCGGGGTCGCGTTGAGCCCGCCTTCGATCTTGCCGGTCTGGAACGCCCAGACGGGAGCGAGTTGTTTGACGTTGCCGCGATTGATTTGATTGAGCGCGCTGTAACGTTGCGCGTTGTACGAGCCGAAATAGGTCATCCAGTTGTGTGGCTCCTTGGCCGCATTGGCCAGGCGCTCGCCGGTCACTTCTTTCATCGCCGGCATCGGCAACTCGGTTGTCGCCTGATCTTCCGGGCCGGGCCGGCGCGCCGCTCTGGCTGCGGCCGCGGCCGCCTCCGCCGAAGCGGCGTTATTGGTCGTTGTGACCGGCGCAGCGTTGTCTTTCGGCAGCGACATTACGTAAGCCACAAGTTGTTGAACCTGCTCCGGCGAATACTGGTTTTTAAATGCGGGCATTGGCGTGCCTGGAACGCCTTCGGAGATCACGCGCGTCAGGTATTCGACCGTGAAATTGCGGCCGCGCAAAGGCGGAGCGCTTCCATTCGCGCCGTTCGCGCCGTGGCAATAGGCGCTGCTGCACGTGGGATTGAATAACTTGCTCCCTTGCTCGATAAGCGACTGTTGATTCTGAGTCCTTCTTGTCGCGGTCATTGCCCGGCTTGTCGGTTGAAAATTCAGACAGAGAAACACTCCGAGCCAGCCTAGCGCCGCTAAAAATGTCCATTGTCGAAGCTGTCCAATCCGATGCTTCATTTCAGCTCTCCCAGCAAAGTCTTAGCGCCGGAGCGCCGCGGCCTCGCGCCACGACGCTCCGGTTTGGAAATGCGGCTTAAAAACTGAGCCGCGCGGCCAACTGGAAGGCGCGCGGGCCGCCAGATCCGAACACGGCATTGACCCGCCCCGTGGGTTGGCCAAAGGTAAAGTCCGGGTTGCGACCGGGGATAGGTGGCAGTCCCGTTATAGGGTTGAGACTGGGCCGCACGTAGCCGTTCAGCGTGCCGCTGAAACCGGTCAGATTGGCGATGTTGAAGATGTTGAATCCCTCACCAATTAGGTGGAGCTTGACATTTTCAGCGATGGAGATTGTTCGCGTCACACGCAGGTCATGCGTGAGGAAGCTATCTCCATTGGAGAAGTTATCCGGCAAAACAATATACGGCAATATCGAGCCGACAGCGTCGCGTTGCGAGCCTTTCGGAATGTCGCGCGCAAGTGTGTCTTTCGTCGCCGGGATGGAGGAGTTGTACTGATCCACCAACCGCCTGATGTCGCCAGCGCTCAGGCCGTTGCCGAATGAACTGACGCCTGTACCCGGCAGCCGGTAAACAAACGCGCCGTCCCCGTCAACATCCAATGTCCCCAGCGTGACTGATGTCTGCGGCCCGGTTTGCATCTGCATAATGGTTGCGAGTTGCCAGCCGTTCAGAGCGCCGCGCAGCAATCTCATCTCGCCTTTATACTTCGGCAAGTCCCAGATTCCACTGAAGGTGAATCGGTGATGTGGATTGGCGGCCACAGGGCCGAAACCCTCGCCCAGGTCGTTGTAGTTCGAGATGCTGACCAGGCTCGTGTAACGCGAGAACGCGTAGGCGCCGCTCAACTGGTAGCTTTGGGAGAGGCGCTTGTCCACTTTGACCTGCAGCGCGGTGTAGCGGGAGAGTATCCCAGGTAATCCGTACTGGATCGGGCCTACCGAGCACTGGGCGTTGGGGTTTACGCTTTGCGCGCCTGTACAGGCCGGGATTACCGGGTTACGAACAAGGCTGAGAGGATTGACTGCCCCGGAAGTGGGGATCAGTGAATAGTTGCTGAATCTATTCCAGCGATTAAGGTCGGGGAAAAACAGCTCGAAGGCCCCGAATCCGACCCCGCGCCGCATTACGAAGTCGGCCGAGACCGCAAGATTATGCTTGATCTCCCGCTGCACGCCGAGGTCGAGATTGATCGTATATGGGAACCGTCCTGAGTCGTTGTCGTAAACGGCGTCCAGGAGTTGTCCGCCCGCCACTGTCTTCGTGACGTTAATGCCACGGATCGATAGGTCTGTCCCATTGAACGGAGAACTCGCGGTCAGTTGGGATGTAAAGAGCGCCAGATTATTCATCATATCCTGCGCGGTGAAGTTAGCCGGTGTGGTGAAGTTCAGCAGCGCCGGCTGACCAGGCTGACCCGCCTTCGGATTCGGTAGCCCGGCGCCGCTGAACGCTCCCAGTCCATTACCCGCAGGGCCGAAGAGGATCCGTTGGTTGAGCTTGAAGAATCCGACGTTCGGCGAAGTGTGGTGCAGTGAAACGCTCGAACGGATGACCGTCTTCTGATCCTTGCCCAGGGCCCAGGCGAAGCCCAGCGCCGGATCGAAATTCTTGTGCCTTTGACCAATCGTTCTGCCCAAACTGTTCGCCGAGAGTAAAGGCGCAAGATATTGAGGGAGTGTAAGGTCGTGGTAGAGGATATTATCCTCGAACGCCCATCCCAGCCCGTAGTTGAGCGTAAAGCCACGGCGGAGTTGCCAGGCGTCCTGGGCGTAAAGGCGCACCATGTCGTTCGTCAGGACATCATCATAATTGAAAGGCCGGGCCGGTTGATCAGGGCTTCCGATGCCGATTGAGAGGGAGCCAGTCACCGGGAGCTTGAGCAGGTCTGCGATCGTGGCCCCCGATCCGCCTGGTTTGAGGCTCGCCGGGAGTGTGGCGTATAGCGTTGGATTTGAGGCCAGAACCTGAGCTGGGCTGAAGGTTGAGAACGATCCCTTGAAGTTCTGATTCCATGTCCCATGATCGAAGACATGTTCCCAACTGCCGCCGAAGCGCACGCGATGAGCCCCCTTCGCCCAGCTGACGTTGTCGGTAAACTGGTAAGTGTGTGGATGGCGATCCTGCGGGACGTTGATACTGTTGCCGAATGTAACCCCTAAAATAGTGGGTCGGACTCCGTTCAAACTGAAGCAATAGTCCGGGTTTCCAGCGATACTCTCACACTGCTCCTGGGTCGGCGGGAGAAGGTTGTTTCTCAAGTAGGAGAAAGAGAATCGGAAATCGTTGACCAGCGTCGGCTTCAACACGCTGGTCAGGCCCAACTGTGTCTGGTAGGCGTAATTGCTCGAAGCGATCCAGTTCGACTCCAGGGTGTTGCCGCCGGAGATACTGTTATTGGAGTCCACGCTGGCGCGCAGGAAGGCTGTGTTTTTCTGGTTGACGGTATAGTCCAGACGAATGTTGCCAAGATGCTGCTTAAAGGGCTGCTGCGCGATGTGGTTGAACCCGGAAAGGATTGGGTCGTCAAAGGTGATCGCGTTGGCGCCGACCTGATCGTTCCGTTCATAGTTGCCGAAGAAGAAGAGCTTGTCTTTCTTGATCGGCCCGCCGATGCTGCCTCCGTATTGTCTGCGGACGAAGAAGGGGTCCTGGGCTCTTTTGCACGCGTCAGATGTCGGATTGAGGCAGAGTGGGTTTTGAGGCGCGCCGCCCGATCGAATCTCGGTGGGGCGTTTAAAGCCCGGGAACGCCGCCATGTTGTGGTCGCGGAAGAAGAAGAGGCCGCCGCCATGAAAATCATTGGAGCCTGTTCGCGAGATGATGTTGACGGCGCCGCTCGAGACTGTCCCGCTGGAGAGGTCGAAGGCCAGAGTGCTGATCTGGAACTCCTGCACGCTCTCGGCCGAGAAGTTCTGCGAGGTGCCGCCGGTGACGCGATCGTTGACCCGCGACCCGTCAACTGAAATCACCGTCATTTGTTGTGGGGCGCCGCCGACCGAGACCTGAAAGAAGTTGTTGACATTGCCGGCGCCGGATGTGGCCACATAGCTAACGTTGACGCCCGGCTCGAGCAGCGCCATCGAGAGAAAACTTCGCCCGTTCAAAGGCAAACTCTCGATTCGTTCTCGATTGACGACGCCGCCGATTACGGTATCAGTCGTGTTGATAACCGGCGCCCCGCCCGAGACCTCCATCGTCTGGTTCGTCGCGCCGACGGTCATTGAGAAGTTGCCTGTCGTGCTGGCCCCGACCTGGACCAGCAGAACCTTTACCTGAGTGACGAATCCCTGGGATTCGACTCTCACTTCGTACTCGCCGGGAATAAGATTCTCGGCTGTGTAATTGCCCTCGCCCTTGGTGGCGATTTTCCTGACGGCGCCGGTCGCCCTGTTGGTCACCATGACTGTGGCGTTCGTGATCGCTTCGTTGTTCGGGTCTGTCACCGCGCCGGTAATCGACCCGGTCGCATTTTGCGCAAGCGCCGCAGCGGCGCAGACGAGTAGTAACAAAAACCCTGAGCGGAATTGTGATTGGCGGAACCGCATAATTGACCTCCTTAGCTGATGTGACGAATCACTGGTAAAGACGACGCTGTCGCTCAAGGCTCCTTGCACGGGGCGGCGCCACGGCAGTGCGTCTCATCGTTTACGCGCTGATTTCATCCCAGCAATTACCCTCAGATGCCACTAGTTGTCGGCATCTGTTCCCAGAATTTTCTGATCTCGCTGCGCGGGTCGTTTTCGACGCGGGTATCAGTGTCAAAGACCATCGTGGCGCGTGTAGCGCCGTCATAGGACGGCCAATGCGGAATCTGCGGGTTATTCGGGTCGCCTGTCTTGGCGAAGGCCACCCAGGCGGACGCCAACCGATCACACATGACCTTCCCCCCAGCCGAGCCGACGCCCATGATCGTGTCGCGAACTCCGTGGAACGAGGCCGCCACATCAATGCCATGGACTGCGCCGAATTTGCCGCCGAAGCCAGGGCTTTCCCAATTCCACAGATACATGTAAGCCGGAGCTTTCCCCAGCGCCGCCTTTCGTTCGGCCTGAGTGATGGCCGAGCGGCGGAAGCCGGCGTCAGTGAAAATCTGGGCCTGGATCAGGAATGGCGACTTTTGCGGATAGCGCTGGCGGTAAAGCGCCAGGATTTCGCCTTCCTTATCGCCGTAACGCTGAGTGAGGATCGCCTTCAAACCCGCTTCGTCTAGGTTGAAATTGGTCAGTCTGAGCGCGGCGTCTTCCAGCGTGGTGGAGATGATCACCGGCACGTCGGCCGATTCCGGCGGCGCAACCGGGTCGAACTGATGGTGCGGCAGGATTGTCCCGTCCATAACCGGCGCAAAACCTGCGATCCCGGTCTGCGTTTCCAGCAACTGCTGCCAGGAGACTTTCTGAACGTCTGCGATGCGGGTCTTCGGAATTTCGAGCTTGGCCAGCAACTGCTCGGCCGCTTTGGTCGCCTGCTCGCGCGTGGTGAGACGTAATGACGAACCGCTTTGCACTGCGGCGCGGTGGAAGAGGCCTTTGGCAGACGGCGTGGCCAGAACGGTAGAGGTTTTCGCGCCGCCGCCCGACTGACCGAAGATCATCACCCTGTTGGGATCGCCGCCGAAGTTCTCGATGTTGTCGCGCACCCATTGCAGGGAAGCCACCAGGTCCATAATCCCTGTCACGCCGGCAGAGGCGAATTCCGGCGGCGCGCCCAGATCGGCCAGATGTGTGTAGCCGTAACTTGCCAAACGATGGTTGACCGTTACGACAACGACATCGCCGAAGAGCGCCAATTGCGCTCCGTCAAACCCCGGCGCATTGCCAGACCCCGTGGTGTATCCGCCGCCATGAAACGAGACCAGCACCGCGCGTTTCGCTCCGTCATTGACGCCGGGCGTCCAGACGTTGAGAACCAGGCAATCCTCGCCCATGCCGCCGGACTGCTGGTCCCACATAATCATCATCCCGTATTCTGAACGCAGGTTGGATGGCGTCTGCGGACAGATCTGGCCGTGCCCAAAACATTCGCGCACGCCGGCCCAGGGCGCGGGCTTCTTGGGCGGCATAAAGCGATTCTTGCCGCCGGTGGGCGCGCCATAGGGGATTCCCTTGAATTCCTTGATCCCGGTGTTGGCTATTCCTTGAACCTTGCCGGAGGTAGTCTCGACAACGTGAAAAAGCTGGCTGCTTGTGTTTGCTCCGGACCCCTGCGCCGGGCGGGATGACGTGGCTGGCGCCTGCGCTGCGATATCCGCCGCAAAGGCTGATCCGGCTCCAGCGGCTGCGATCGTCAGGGATACTCCCTTAAGAAATTTGCGCCGGCTGGAATGTCCGGTATAACTCATGATTGGATCGGAATGTTTCGTAGCCATATTGGTCTCTCCTTGAACTCTGTAATCACTCATTACTTCTTCGGATCATTGGCGTTGATGAACTTGACGATGCTTTCGAGATATTCCTTCGGCATATAGCCCGCCATAATGGCTGTCAGGTGCGATTTGCCAGGGAGCACGACGTTGGTGAAATTCCGCAATTCGCGCTGCATGCGGACAGTCTTGGCCAGGGGCCGGTCGAACTCGCCGTTGATCGCGAGCACGGGGAACGCGATCTTTGTCAGGTCGAGCTGCGGGCCTGCCGGACGGGCGGCGGCTTGAGCGCCGGCGGCCGCGAGCGCCGCGCGTTGTTGCTCCTGCCGCTCGGCCAATTGTTTCTGATACTCTTCGAGCGTGACGCCCAGGTCTTTGGCGCGCTTCGCCCGCAGCTTGCCGCTAGCTTCATCTTCCTGCGGATCGCGTCCTTCCTTATCCTTCGGCGCTTTCGCCCGCCATTCCTGGTCTGTCTCTGGGATGCCAGAACCGCCGAAACCCGCGGTGATGAAGCGGTCCGGGATCATGGCCATCAGTCGCCCCACGATCCCGCCGCCCATCGAGTAACCGTGAAGGTGCGCCTTCTGAATCTTGAGGTGGTCCATCAATTCAATTACGTCTTCGGCTTTGCCAGGCCCCATTGGCTGCGGCTTATCGCTCAGGCCGTGGTTGCGGCAATCAATCGCTATGACCATGTGGTTTACCGCCAGCGCGTCGGCGATGCCGTTCGAGAACCAGTTGCCCTCGGCGCTGCCTGTGTAGCCATGAATCAGAATGACCGGTGTGCCTTTCCCTTTGACCATGAAGTGAATCTTCACCCCGTCGGATGTCGTGAAGTATTTGTGCTCAACTTTGTTCTGAGCGAAGACCGCGCTCGCCATCAGCAGGCAGAAAGCGATTGAGAGAATGTTTCGTCGCGTCATTTCGGGCCTCCTTGCGGCGGTCGGGCTACCGCCGATGTTTATCAGCTAAGGTGTTGCGGCGTGGCTCGCCGTCATTGTCCCAGGTTTTGCGTTGTCAACGATGGCCTGATTGGCCAGGGCCATGAATTCCTGACGGATGTTGATGTGGTTGTAAGGCCGCACCTGTGTCATCACGATGCCGATCAATTCCTCTTTCGGATCGACCTGAAAGTATGTGCAGAACGCGCCGCCCCAGCCATATTGGCCCGGCGAGCCTGCCTGGCCCGTCACGCCGATGTCCTTGACTACGCTGTAACCCAGGCCGAAGCCATAGCCCGGCCCGGTCAGCCAGATCGGCAGGTCGCCGATGTGATTGGTCGTCATCAGTTCGACCGTCTTGCGGCCCAGGATGCGCGCGCCGTCCAGTTCGCCGCCATTGAGCATCATCTGATGAAAACGGACATAGTCAGCCGCGGTCGAAACAAGCCCGCCCGCGCCTGAAAAGTAGTTATGCGGCTGCTTCACCCAGCGGCTCTCGGGCGTAGGAGCTTCGACGAGTTTGATCTTATTGCCGTTCTTTTCGTCGGGCTGATAATTCGCGGCGAAACGATCGAGCTTCGACGCAGGCAGATAGAAATGCGTGTCGGTCATCTTCAGCGGCTCGAAGATCTTCTTGCGCAGGTATTCATCTAGCGTCATGCCGGAGATGACTTCGACCAGGCGGCCCACGACGTCGGTCGCCGGGCCGTATTCCCATGCCTCGCCCGGGTTGAAATTGAGCGGCATTGCGGCCAGTCTTTTCACCGCGTCGGCGATTGTTTCGTTCGGATTCTTCCGTGGGTAGGTTTTGTCAAATTCCTCCCGCGTGATTCCGCGATAGGTGTTCGGAAAGCCCGCGGTATGCGTCAACACATGTTTAAACGTGATCGGGTTTTTGGCCGGCGCGAGCTTATATGGGGCGCCGCCGGTTTCAGCCGGCGAAGCGGCCTGCGCGACTTTCATGTCGGCGAATTCGGGAAGGAATTTCGAGATCGGGTCGTTGAGCAGAAAGTGTCCTTCCTCGTAAAGCGTCATCAGCGCGACCGAGGCGATCGGTTTGGTCATTGAGGCGATGCGGAAGATTGTGTCGGTGGTCATCGGCGCCTTGGCATCGACGTCCCGATAGCCGATGGCCTCGAAATGAACCACGCGACCGCGCCGCGCCACCAGCGTCACCACGCCGGGCGTCAGCCCGCGATCCACATAGCGTTGCATGGCCGGGCGAATGCGGGCGAGCCGCTCAGAAGACATGCCGACGTCTTCAGGCCTGCCGGTCGGTAATCCTGACTTTGGCGCTTGCGCGACGGCGCTCCCGTCTCCTTTGGCGAGTGAAAAGAAGATTATCGCAAACAGTGAAAGAACAACCATGCGTTTCATGCCAGTCTCCTGCGGAAAATAACCACGTAGTAACGAATTATGGTGTTTGAAAAATAAATGCAACAACCGCTTTCGCGGTCGCCGCAGCGACCGCCTGAGCTTAGCCCGGCTTTTCAAAGCCGGGACAATAATCGCCCATCCATTTCAGTCGCGGAGCGACGGTTGAGTTTGCTCATTAGTCTCAACCGTCGCTCCGCGACTGAAATGACTATCTAACCGGTCCCCCGGCTTTGAAAAGCCGGGCTAGGATCAAATGTCGCTGCAGCGACTAAGGAAATGGTTGCGCTTATTTTTCAAAGATCATTATTCGTCACTACGTAGCGCCGCGTTTTCATTGTTTCCGTGCGTCGCTCACTGCGAAATGAACGACTCCTCGGGAGAGTAATGTAATCCCAGCAAAGCCGAGCGACGTCTCTTTGCGTCGCTCAAAATCGGCGCCGCGCGCAGTATCGGGCGCGCTTCGATCATCGAGCGGTAGCGAGCGCGTTTCGGTCATCGGCTCGCCGAATTAAGCGCGCCCGATACCGCGCTCGGCGCTGGGTCATGGACTGGGCGTCTTTTAGCGCAAGCCATCGAAGAGGCGGCGACGCTTCCGGGAGCTTGATTGTCGTTACCTCTTCGCTTTGAGGTCGCCTTTGAGCAGCGTCTGTTCGAACCACGACACCATAGCGGCGCTGGCGCGTTTGGCGTCTTCGCCGCGGAACCCGTGACTGGCGCCTTCGATGATGATGAGTTGCGTCTTGACGTTATTCTTCTGGAACGCTTCGTAAATGACACGGCTGTTGTTGACCGGAACGAGGTCGTCCTTGTCGCCGTGAATTAGCAGCGTCGGCGGATCGTCCGATGAGACGTGGACAATGGGGGAATAATCGGCCGCTTTCTCCTTCTCGAAATTCAGGGCGGGAAAGCGGTCGAGCACGCCGCCGCTGCGCGGCGGGTTGACGCCGCGCGCGAGCGGTCGAAGATCAACCGGCGGAAAATAGGCCACGACCGACGCCACGCGGTCGCTCTCTTTCATGAAATCCTCTTTTGCGTTGGGATCGCCGTCGTCCGACGCCGTGCCGAGCACGAGGGCCAGATGGCCGCCCGCGCTGCCCCCGAAGACGCCCATGCGATTCGGATCGACGCCCCACTGTTTGGCGTTGTGGCGGATGAAGCGGACGGCGCGGCGGACGTCGGATACGATGTCGGGAATGAGATACTTCGGGCTGCTCCCGTGCCTCACGGCGATGACCGTGAATCCTTTGTCCAACAGGTCTTTGAACCGCTGGACGGCCTGTTGCGGCGGGCTGTAGTTCGAAACCCAGCCGCCGCTGACCATAAAAATGACGGCGGCGCCATTGGCGTTGGCCTTCGGCTTGAGCACATCGAATGTCATTGCAAGACCGTCTTTGTGCCCATAGACCACATCCGGAATGATCTCGACCTGTTCCTGGGCTAAGACTTGCAGCGCCACGCAAACGGCCAAAATCAATGCCGGCAGAATCGCACGCCTAATTGTCGGCATATCTCTTTCCTCTTCGGTTAATCGGGCGCGAGCGGCTCGCGCGCGGGAGTTGTTGGATGACCCCTTTTCTTCCCTAAAGGGCGCTCACAGTAAGCCCGCGCGCGAGCCGCTCGCGCCGAACTTAAAAGCTCAACCGCGCCGCGAACTGGAACGCGCGCGGGCCGCCGGAGCCGAAGGTTTGACCGACGCGTTGGTTGGGCACTCCGAACACACCATCATTCGGCTTCAGAACTCCCGGCGTTGTGGACTGTGGACCGGCCAGATTGAAGTTGAAGTTCGATACATTGCTCACGTTGAAGATGTTGAACACTTCACCAATGAGACGAAAGTCAACCTTTTCCTTGAACCGGAAAGTCTTCGTCACGCGGACGTCCTGAGAAGAAAAGTTATCGCCGAGCTTGTAATTCGCGGGAAGCGCAATCTGAGGATACCTCTGACCCGAAGGGGCCGATTGCCCGGCGACGGTCGAGTTGTACCGGCTCACCAAGGCCGCCAGATCGCTCTTGCTGATGAAGCTGCTATATTCGCGCCCCATTAGCACCAGAAACGCTGTATAACCGCCGGCCGAGGTATCGAGATTGCCAGTGTTGCTCAGACCGCCGATCGTTGGAGCTATCGGAGGATGGCTCTGGAATGCGGAGAGCAAGGAAACCTGAAAGCCCAATGGCAGATCAACCAAGCCCGAAATATTCAGGTTATGCCTCGGAAGATCGGGGCCATATGTGGCGAAGAAGTTATTCAGGTCTTGCGTTACATCCTGGACGCTCTTGCTATTCTGCAAGGCGTAAGAAGCGGTGAGTTGATAGCGGCGTGAGAAACGCTTATCCACCTTGACGAGCAGCGCCTGATATTTCGACGTTGCGCCCGGCCACCAGAAGTTGATCGGTCCGTTGGAGCATTGAGCGTTGGGATCATTGGCTTGCGTCGGGGTACACGCCGGGATCACCGGGCCGGCAACCGAGTTGAAGTGATTGAAGTCGACGCTCGCGCCGAAGAAACCGCCTGGCGTGCCGTGAATCATGTGCCGGTAGACGTAGTCTGCCTGAACAACGATGGCATTCCCCAACTCGCGCTGAAAACCGATATTGAAGTGCTGCGCCTGAGTCGTGGGAAATTCGCGCGGGTACAAAGCTCCGAGAGCGTTGGCCTGTTTGGAGAGCAGAATCTGGGGCTGCGAGCCTGTGCCGGGGAAGATGGCGTCCTCCTGTGCGCGCAATTTTGGAAGCAGATTCAGGAACGTCCCATATTGGAGAGCGAGCGTATTGAGGAATTTGGAGTCGAAAGTACCGCCGGTAAACGGGTTCATAACAGCGGCGTTACCGATGAACTGCCGGCCACTGGCCCCGATCACGGCGCGCTCTCCGAGCCGCCACCAGCCGAGTTGCGTGTCGTAGAAGATGCCCGCGCCGCCGCGAATGACGGTCGAGTTATTCTTCCCGAAAGACCATGCGAAACCTGCGGCCGGTTCAAAGTTCTTATTCTCCTTCTGCGTGGGACTCAGGTCGCTTCCATAGATGGGAGCCACCAACGCCGGCTTCGGAAGGTCGTAGTTGAGAACATTTGTTTCATGCACCCACCCCAATCCGTAATTCAAGGTGAATTTCGGAGTGATCTTCCAGGTATCTTGCGCATAAAGATGGAATCGCTCGTTGTTTTTGGCGTTTTCAAGCTTGAATGACGGCTGCGCGCGATCTCCGATGCCCAGCAGGAATGCGGCCACGGGAAGTTTTTTAAGATCGTTGAAATTGTGGATGATCCCGTCGGGCAAACCGAAGAGCGCAGGGGGGACGCCGACGCTGCGCAGGAATTCCGGCGATAGCAGGTAGACGCGCGCCGGATCGAAGAAGCCCCAGTAGCCCGTGCCGCTGAAATGCTCCCATTCGCCGCCGAACTTCACCCGGTGGGCGCCGAGCTGCAACGTCACGTTATCCGATAATGGGAAGCGGCGCAGGTCGCGGCCCTGCGGCGAATTAAAGTTGTTCCCCAGCGCGAAATTGACCGAGTTGAGGTAGAAGACTTCCGGTCCGCCAGCGCCGACACAGAAGCCGTTGATGTCGCCGTTGCACGGAGCCGGGATATTCCGATTCTGCCAATACTGATAAGAGAACCGGAGATCGTTCACCACTCTGGGGCTGATGACGCTGGTCACGCCGAGGAGATATTGGTCAACCCAATTCTTGTTCGAAACGTGGTTCGAGGGAAGCGTGGGAATTCCGGCGGTGAAGGGCCCGCTGTTTCTGTTCCCGTCATGCGAATAGCGGATGAAAAGCGAGTGCTTGTCACTGTAGCGGTAATCGACTCTCCCGCTCAACTGCTTGCCTGTGTAGGGCGCCGGCGCGACAGTGCCGAATCCCGCAACTGACGCGAGGTCCGGCTGCACGACGTAAACACCGAACTGATTCGTGTATTCAAGGTTGAAGAAGAAATGAAGCTTGTCCCTTTTGATCGGGCCACTCAATACGAATCCGCCCTGCCGCCGGGCGAAGAAGGGGTCGTTGGTGATCGGAGTTCGACCCAGGCTCGGATAGGCCGCCATATTGTGATCGCGGAAATAGAAATATCCGGCGCCGTGAAAATCGTTGCTGCCGCCGCGCGTCACGATGTTGACCGAGCCGAACGCCGTGATGCCGGTGGAGAGGTCGAAGTTAGTGCTCGAAAGCTGGAACTCCTGTACGACTTCCTGCGAAAAGTTCTGTCCCGTGCCGCCTTCGACCGGATTGCGGACGTTGCCGCCATCCACGGTGATGGCCGTGTGCGAGGCCGGGCCGCCCAGCACCGAGACGTTGAATTGCGCGTTGAACTGAGCGGGATTGCCGATCTGCACGGTCACGCCTGGTTCCAACTGGGCCAGATTCAGGAAGCTGCGCCCGTTGAGCGGCAGGCTGTCGATCTGCTGCCGCGTCACGACGCCCTGCACTGTGTTCGATTCGTAATTGATAGCGGTCGCCGTCGCGCCCGTCACCGTGACGATTTCACTGGTCTGTCCGATTTGCAGCGAGACGTTGACCGTTGTGGTCGAGCCGGTGAGCACGGTGGCGAGCCGCACGAAGGCGCTGAAGCCTTTCGCCACGACCTTCACTTCGTATTCGCCCCCGGGCAGCGAAGGCGCCGAATAGAATCCCTCCGAATTGCTCTCTACCGTGCGCGTCGCGCCGGTCTCTTTATTGGTCAATGTCACCACGGCGTTGGGAACCACGGCGCCTGTGGCGTCCGTTACGGCGCCGGCCAGAGACCCGGTCGGGACTTGCGCGTAGTTTGGCGAAACGACAAAAACTGCTAAGAGCAGAGTGAAAAGTAAATGACTGGCGGTTCGTCGCATAGGATACTCCTTGGTTGTGCTCGTTGATAAGCAGATAGGCAAACACATTCAAAGTTCGATATGACATCTGTCACATCGAATATTGGGTATGTCATATTCTGATTACTGATCACCCCGTCACGAAGCTAGTCACAAACTCTCAGGGAGCGCATGCATCCTTGCCTGTCCGGCTTCAAATAAGTAAGACGAGTATTTGCTTTTCACTCATTACCTTCGCAGCCAGGCAGGCAAGGGCGCCTGCGCTCCCTGGTTGATCAGCGTTTTTCCTGCGTCGCCGAAGCCGTCGCGGCCGCTTGTTGGAGCTTGCCGCCCGGAGCCGAGAGCATCATCTTGACGATCTCCTCAGTGACTTGCGGCTCGAGTCCTTCGGTGTGTCCCTTTTCGAGGCGGACGATGTCGGCGACCACTCGATCGCCCTTGCAGCCTGGATAGACGAAGACCTGCGCTTTGCCGGGCGCGGGCAACAGACCCCAACCCGGACGCAGCATATTCAATCGGGTGCTGTCATAGACGTAGCCGGCCCTGGTGTCGACGATTTCCCTCGGGGCGAGCCGCGGGCCGCAGGAGTATTTCTTGGCCCAATCGGATGTCTCAGGCACGCCTTTCTCGTCCACTTCGCGCTGGCCTGTCGTGTAGATGTGGGAGAAATCGGCGGTGGGAGGCTCGCGCAAGGCCGCCATAGCCGATGTCATCGGGCTGGCGGCGCCGGGAGACCCGGAACTGGCGGCGCCGGCCGTCGGCGTCGCGGCGCCGGAAGCCCCGGCGCCGGTGGGAGCGAATGTCGAGCTGCGGCCCGGATTCCCACCCAAGCGACCGCCGGACAGACTGAGGAAGCCGTCCACTCTGTCCTTAAAGAAGTCCGTCCGCACGAGCCGGTTCGAGGTCATACCGCCCTGCGAATGGCCGGCGAGCCAAAAAGCCTTGATGTTCTCCTTGCCGATTTGTTCGACGACAAAGTTGACGATGTTCTGCAAGTACTCGTCGTCAGCCTGCGACCAGATTCGAGTCGGAGAGTTCGGAGTGGCGACCACCAGCCGGTACTTGTCAACGTAATCCAGCAGCGGGAAATAGTGGCGCTGCCAGTTCCCGTACGAGCCGGCGCCGTGCAGACTGAGAATGAATGTGACCTTCTCGCCCTTCTTCAGATCGCACGGATAATCGAGGAAATAAGTCCGGCGCGTCTTCATCTCCACTACGTTTCCTTGATTGACCACCGTGGCCCCTGAGCACTCGCGGTCAGGACAGTGCAAGTAAGGGGCGCCGGCGGCGCAGGTCGTGCCCTGAAACTGAAAGGGCTTCTCCTGCGCGCTCGCCGTTCCCGCAAAAGACAGCGCGACGAGGGCGATGGCCAGCAATCCGATCAAATTGCGTGACTCTTTCATGAGGTTTCCTCCTATGTGGGCTAGATTGAGGTCGAAATAAATACTGCTCTCACTGCTCAACACTCTTTGCCGCATTAGCGGCGAGAACCGGTCAGCGCTGCTTCTGGGACCGCTCGATGAAATCGAGCTGCGTCTTGAGCAAGTGGTTGCGAAGCTGAACGTTGTCGCCGAAGTCAAGGTAGGCTTCGGTCTCGCGGTCGTACGCCGCCCATTTGGGCAGCTCCTTGCCGTTCGGATCGCCGGTCGTGGCGAAATTGACCCAATAGTTCGACATCATTTCGGCCAGCTTGAAATCGGCCTCCTGAAGCAGCGAATTCTGCCGGTTGAGATTGTTGAAGACGTATACGATCTCTCCGGCGTGGTAGGCGCCCAGGTATTTACTGTTCGGATTGGGCGGGGCGTGACTGAAGAAGTACAGATAGGCTTTGGATCGTCCCGCCGCGGTCATTCGCGCCCACGTGCGCATCGGCAGCGTGAAAGTCACGTCGCGCAGGCTTCCCAGATAGGCGGCGGCGATGTCGGCTTCGCTCTCGACCGGATAGACCGCGTCGAACTCTTTGGTCATGGCGCCGTACTGCGTTTCGACGCGCTTACGATAGTCCTCCATCGTCTTCGGAACCGTCGCGGGAACGGTCAGCGTGGTCATCTCGTTAGCGTTCGAGCCTACGATCACGGGCGCGTCGTTCTGCTTGCCTTGCGCGAAGATGGCGCGAATCTCGTCGGGCAGCGCCCAACCGTCCACATTCGGTTGAGTTCGGAACTTTCTTCCTTCGGGGTCATTGTTGAAGACCTCGACGATCTTCTCAGCAGGCAAAGCGCGCAGCGCCTTGATGGAATCGGCTCCCGCGGCTTTGGCGAAAGCCGCGCCGATTTTCTCCGCCGACGGACGGCCGTCACGATCTTCCTTCAAATAGGTCATCGGCCCGAACGTGCCGCCGCTCTCGCCGATGGCGCGATGAAATAATCCTCTGGCGAGAGGCGAGGCGACCAGCGTGTTGACGCTCCATGAACCCGCCGACTCGCCGAAGATGGTCACGCGGCCCGGGTCGCCGCCGAAGGCCGCGATGTTCTTCTGAACCCATTTCAACGCCGCGATCTGATCGAGCTCGCCGTAATTGCCGGACGAATGATTCGGGGATTCCGCGGTCAATTCGGGATGAGCCAGATAGCCGAGCGGTCCGAGACGATAATTGATCGTCACCAGAACGACCCCTTTTTTCGCCAGCGCCGACCCGTCGTAGGATCGGGTGGCGCCCGATCCGCGTGTCAGCGCGCCGCCGTGAATCCAGACCATAACCGGACGTTTCTCGCCCGCCTTGGCCGCGGTCCACACGTTGAGATAGAGACAATCTTCGCTTTGCTTGCGCGGCGCCGAGTAATAGACCGAGCTTTGGGGGTAAGGCGCTTGCGGGCAATCCGGACCGAAGTCGTTGCACTCGCGAACGCCTTCCCACACCCCTACAGGCTGAGGAGCTTTCCAGCGCAGTTCGCCCACCGGAGGGGCGGCGAAAGGTATGCCTTTGTAACTGCGAACCCCGTCAACGACGGAGCCTGAGATCAGTCCGCCCTCCACGCGAACAGTGTCGTTTGCGGTCAGGGCGGAACCGGATAACGCAAAGACTAATCCAATAGCGAGTAAAATAAGGTTGCGTAGCATGATGGACTCACTTTCCCGAAAGACAACGAACTTATTTTTTCAGAAAAAAGAAATGCGATGAATTATGAGTCCAGGGTAGAACCCGCCATCGAAGCCGCCCCCGCATCGGAACCGACCTGGGACGATTGTAGTGACTACCTACCGGTTGGTAAGTCTACAGCCCTCCCGAAACCGTGTCAAGAATTTGCGCAAGGAAGTTTAGGAAGAGAGAGCGAGAGAGCGGGAGACATAGAGTATTCCTTTTTTCTCTCGCTCCTTCGCTCTCCCGCTCTCCGTGGCGGAATTACGGATGATTGTCTTCGGCGGGAGTTTCGCGAAATTCGACCGGCTCCCGGCAGCATTGGCAGGGGCCGGGCTTGTGCGTTTTGATATTGCAGACGTCGCAAAAATAGTAGAGGTCGTACAATTTGCCGTCGCGCCACGATTGAAGTTTGATGACCTCGATGAAGTCTGCGCCGGGGAAGATTCGGGCGGTAACTTGGAGATCGCGCTGGCGGACACGCTCGTCCATCCAAATGGCGGCGGCTGTGTCGACCGGCAGGAAGGGATAGAATTTGCCCTCCGCCGTCTTCAGCGCGTAGACGTGTCCGCGCGTTTCGCAATCGGGTGTGATCTGATAGAGTTTTTGGAGCTCTTCAGTGATACATGCCACTTTTCCGCGCAGCGACAGAGTTTGCGCTTCGCCGGAAGGTTTTGTCCTGTCTTGAGCCGCCGCCGGGAATGAGAACGCGCCGGCCGTGAACAGTGATGATGCGATAAATTGTCTTCTCCCTGGTTTCATTCTCATTCCTCCATTTCAAATTGCTATCGAAAATACTGATCGAAAGATATAATCGCCGCGCCCACAATCGCAGAGCGATTTTCATTTTACCTGGAAGTTACAGGCATGCGGAAGAAACATTTTCATTTGATAGGTGTCTGCGGCACGGCGATGGGGTCATTGGCGGGAATGCTCAAGTCTCAAGGTCACAGGGTCACAGGTTCTGACAAGGCCTTCTATCCGCCGATGAGCGCCGAGTTGAAGCGGCTTGGAATAGAAACTTTCGAAGGCTTCAGCGCCTCCCACCTGGACCCACAGAACGGGGCGGCGCCGGACGTCGTAGTCGTCGGCAACGCCACGTCGCGCGGCAACGTCGAGATCGAATACGCGCTCAACAACAAATTGCGCTGCGCCTCGATGCCCGAAATCATCCGCGAGAACTTCATCCGCGGCAAACACTCGACGGTCGTCGCGGGCACGCACGGCAAGACGACCACGACCTCATTGATGGCCTGGGTGATGCAGGTCGGAGGTCTTGATCCGTCGTTCCTGGTCGGCGGGGTGGTGGAGAATTTCGGCGCGAGTTTCAAAATCGCCGACTCAAATCATTTCGTGATCGAAGGCGATGAATACGACACGGCTTATTTCGACAAAGGGCCGAAGTTTCTACACTATCTTCCCGATCTGGTCATTCTGAACAACATCGAATACGACCACGCTGACATTTATCCGAACCTGGACGCGATCAGGAAGGTCTTCAGACTGCTGGTCAATTTAATCCCCTCGAACGGGCGGCTGGTCGCCGGATGGGATTCGCACGTCGTGCGCGAGATCATCACCCGTCCGGTCGAACCGCAGGGCGTCTGGTGCAAGGTCGAGAGTTTCGGCATCGAGCATCCCGACGCGAAGTGGACCGCGCGAGAGATGGACTTCCTGCCCGATGCGACCCAATTCAAGGTCCTGCGCGACGGCAAAGAGTACGGCGTCTTCCAATCGCCGCTGGCCGGGATGTTCAATGTCAGAAATTGTCTGGGCGCCATCGCGGCGGCTGACGTGTTGGGAATCGACCGCCGCCTGGTCGCCGAAGCGCTGGCCACGTTCAGGAGCGTCAAACGCAGGATGCAGGTGTGCGGCGTCGCGAGCGGCGTCACCGTGATCGACGATTTCGCCCACCACCCGACGGCGATCAGAGAGACGCTGCGCGCGATAAAACAGCGCTACCCCGAGCGCCGCGTCGTGGCCGTTTTCGAGCCGCGCTCCTGGACGACTCGCAAAAAAGTCTTTCAGAAGGATTACCCGACCGCTTTCGCCCCCGCCGATTACGTGGTGATCGCGCCGCTCTTCGAATCGTTCCGACTGGCCGCCGACGACCAGTTGTCCATCGAAGAAGTGCTCGCCGACCTGCGCGCGGCGGGCAAACAGGCCTTCTCGATAGAAGGCGCCGACGCGATCGTTGGACACGTCGCGCCAGATCTACGCTCCGGCGACGTCGTGGTGATCATGTCGAACGGCGGTTTCGGCGGGATTCATCAAAAACTGCTCGACGCTATCGGCGCCGCGCCGCGCGCGTAGAGGCGGGGAATACCCGCCCGCGTCCGTGATCAGCGCGGTTAGGCGGGGAATACCCGCCCAACCGCGCTGCATCGTATCGATCTACACAATTCGCTTTCTTTATTTTCAAACAAATTCGGAGGCCCCTTGTGAAAGCCCGACGGATTCAACTTTGGTGTCTGGTTGTTTTCCTGCTCGCGGTCGCCGCGGTCTGGCTGACGCCGTCGCAAAGTTCGAGCGCGAGCGCTGACGCGAAATCGCCGTTCAAAAAACTGGTTGACGCGCGCGCGCGGTTGGAGACGCGCGAGACCAAAACGTATCGCCTGCCCGCGATGAGCGCGACCAAGGTTTATTCGCTGCTGGTTTCGGCGCCGTCGCCCGCGGCGTTCGGCTCCAACGACACGCTTCAGGTCACGCTGCGCGGCGGAGGGAAGACCATCGCCGGCAAATCGTTGCACACCGGCGACCCCGATCTTTACACGTTGTTCCGGTCAAACGGCGCGGTGGATGTTGAAATCGCCTCGTTCGCTTCGACGCCGATTGAATACACGATCACGGTTCTCGAATGGCCCGAGACCTCATCCTCAATGGGGACGGTCGAGACCGAACCGAACGACAGTTGGAGCGAGGCGAATGAATTCAGGCTGGGCCAGACAGTGTGGGCCTCGGCGGACGATAAGCCGTACATCCTGCCGCTTAATGATTCGAAGCCGGCGCGCGGCGCCGCGCCCTACGCGCAACAAGGGGACCTGGCGAGCGACCGTCTGCCCGAAGGCGGCGTGGACTGGTTCAAGTTCACGTATGAGGGCTACGAGCCGAAGCTGGTTCATTTCGAGCTCGATCTGCTCGAACGCGACAACATCCCCGTTGACGTTTCAATCTTCACCGTCGAAAACGGCGAGGCGAAGAGTTATGAACGCGGCGCCGATCCTGTCACGCCTCCGCATGAAGTACAGGCGCTGCCCGGCAACAAGTTCACCACGCGGATCATCACTCGCGGGACTTATTATGTCCGCGTCGACGCCAATCACGTCTTCTATCGACTCCGCACGGCGGTCTACGACACGCCGCCGTTCAATGACCCCCGTAAAGCCGTCCGCGCCGGAATGGATTACCTGGTCAGCGCGGGCGACAGTTGGCACACCAACACGCCGCGACACGGCGGCATCGTCAACCGCGTTTCGAGCGCGCATTTCGAGACGCAGCTCTGCGTCGCCTGCCACGCCACTCATTTCACGACGCGCGGCGAATTGACCGCCAAGCAGAACGGCTACGCGGTCAACAAACGCTCGTCGCTTCAATTCCTGACTGAACGACTGGCCAATAACCCGCTCCCTTTCTACGGCCACAAAGACGCTTACTGGACGCGCGTCATCAGCGCGCCTGCCAACGTGCTGAGCCGACTGGCCGCGCTCGTCGATCAATACGACGATGAATTCACCGGCGAGAAGCGACTCTCGCTGCTCAAAGGCGTCGCGGGCTACCTGAAGCTCTACTACAGGGGCCGAACCGAATTGCCGAACGACGAGAGCAACGGCAACACGCCGCTGGTCAGTACGTATGAGGTCGCCTGGTACAGTTGGAAAGTCTTCGACGAAATGTTCAGGCTGACCAATGATGTCGAATACCGCGAATACCGCGACCTGGTTCGGCGATTGACCGAGCAGGAAAAGATCAAGAACAACGTCGATCTCTGCTACCAGACAATCGCGTTCGTTGAGATTGACCGCGCCGCCTACGCTGATCGCATCAAGCGCAACTCCGAGCGCATCCTCTCGCTGCAGCGCGATGACGGCCAATGGTCAATGCTGTTTGAAAAAGACAGTCCGTCGGTCGAATTTCAGACCTATCACTGCCTCTACACGCTCGCCCGAGCCGGTTACTCTCCCGAACACCCTCAGATCGCGAAGTCGTTCAAATTCCTGCTCGAACGTCAGCAGGAATGGGGCGGATGGTTCGACCCGAAGCAGTCTTACGAAAATTTCCGCACGCCGTTCCGCGAGACGCAGTTCGCCGTGATGGCTTTGTCGGAATTCTACAAGGGGACGGACGGAAAAGGCTGGCTGGCGAAAGCGCCGCGATCACTGTCGTCGAACGACGCGCTGTCGCGTTTGCAAGAGATTGATGACGTCTGGTCGCAGCCGTCGCCGCAACTGACTCGCGGTCTGATTGCGAGCCTCGGCAGCGAAGAGCCGATGATGCGAATGGCGGCGGCGGCCGCATTGGGGCGCGTCGGCGCAAAAGAGGCGATTACGGATCTGGGGCGTCTGCTCGGCGATCGCAGCAAACTTGTCCAGATCGCAGCCGCGCAAGCGGTCCGGCGAATCATCGCCAAACATCAGGACAGATATGGAACCGCTCTGGTGGCTCTCAATCAACGGGAAGATGAACGAACGCGGTGGGGGGCGACGCGCATCTTCGCCCAACACTTCAAGTATCTGACCGATAACGACAGAATCCCTCAGCGGCTGATGTGGCTACTGCAAAACGATCCCTATCGACCTGTGCGGATGCAGGTGGCGAAATCGCTCGTTCAGTGGTTTTACTGGACGGAGGACGAGTCGTTGCGAATGACCATCTTCGATAACTTCATTGAAGCGATGGGGGACCCTCAGCATCCCTGGGTGCGGCGCAATCTGATCGAAGGTTTTTATGTCATGGCCGATGAGAACGTGCGTTACCTCTACAACAACTGGATCGGTCATCTGCCGCAGCGGGAAGACCGCGATCGTAGCGTCGCCGCGCACCGCGCTCTCAGCGCGCAGATAGCGAATGTCATTGCCATCGCGCTCACGTCGGGCAATGAGCTTCAGCGCGATGGCCTGCTGCGCGGTCTGACCGAGTTTCATTTGCGCCACGGCGGGTACGCCAACGCGGGGCGTTACACTCGCATCGGCAACGACATCGAAACGATAGTCTTTTACGCCGAAGGCGCGCCGGCGATGGAGCGCGCTCTCACGCCGCTCGTCAATTCGCCCGACGCGGCGCGGCGCGAGCGCGCGATCGTCGCCGCCTATACGCTGCGTGACAACGCGCTGACCGATTTGCCGCTCGCGGTGATGCGCCGGCTCAACGATCCCGAGGCGCCGGTTCGCGCCGCGTCGAACGAGTTCTACCGCTCGCTGCCGCTGAAAGTCGTCGAGCAGAACCGGCGCGAAGCCGTTGAGACGCTGAAGGAATTGCTGGCCAGCAAATACGCCGAAGCGCAAATCGCCGCGTTGGATAGCGTCAAGACGCTCGGCGCCGATTTCGCCCGCAGCGAAAAGTTCGACGAAGAGGTGAAAAACTTCGTGCTGCGAACCGGCGACGGCGCTGACAAAAAGACCGCCGCCGCCGCGCTTCGCGCGCTCGCCGATTTCCCGCATCTGGCCGACGACCCGCGGATCGAACAGCGCATAGCCTCGGCCCTGCAATCGTCCGACGCCGAGCTTTCGCGCGCGGCCACGCAGGTCACGCTGCTCTCGCCGCCGCTGCGCGCCCGGCCCGCGATCGCCGCCGCCCTCGACGCGTCGCTCAAGACCCCATCGGCTCCCAGGCGCCGGATGATCCTCGATCTGATCAACGCCGACACGCCGGTCAACGACGACCTGCGAATGATCAGTCTGCTCGCCGACTCGCTCGAAGACCGCGACGAGATGGTGCGCTCGGCCGCGCTGGGCGCCGTGCGCCGCGTGAAATCGCTGCAATCGAACGCCGCGATCCGCGCGGGCCTCCAGAAACTCACCAGGGATCCGAACCAGCGGTTGCAGGGGTTGGCCGTCGCGATGTATCAGGGCCAGGACAGTGGGGTTGCGCTGGACCTGCGCGCAGAAGAGCTGCTCGATTACAATTTCTTCGCGCGGCGAGTAATGCCGCTGCTCGCCGCCAAGGGCGCGGACGGCAACGCCTGCGTCAACTGCCACACCACTCACACGATCTTCAAGCTCATCGAACCGGATAAAGAAGGCCGATTCACCGAAGAAAAGTTGCGCGAGAATTACCGCTCGGCGCTGAAGGTGGTCGATATGGCCAATCCTGAATACAGCCTGATCATCCGCAAACCGACCGGCGACGCGACGCAGGAAGGATTGATCGGGTCGAAGAAGACTCCGCACGGAGGCGGAATGCGCTGGAATGGGCTGAACGATCCGGCCACGCAGACTGTGTTGGAATGGATCAACGGCGCGAAGTTAAAGATAGGGCAATAGCGACTTGTCATTGTTCATTGTTCATTTGTCATAGATCATCTGCGATCAAAGCCAATAGCGGCAATGGCGGTCGACAAATAACAAATGGCAAATGACAAATGAACAATGGAACGGCCATTGCGATTCCAGATCTGGCATGCTTATTGCAGTTTATCTTTCGGAGTATCTTTGAAGCGGAAGCAAAACTTTGCAAAGGAGGAAAACAGCTATGAAAAGATACATTCGATCTGGAATATTGGCTCTGAGCCTTTCCGCATTGCCTTTGGGATTGTCGGCGCTGGCTCAAACTAGTGGCCAGCAAGGCTACCAGGGTTACCAGGATAGAACCACTACAACCACTCGAACAGAGGGGGGCCGCAGCGACTGGGGGTGGCTCGGCCTGCTCGGCCTGCTCGGTTTGGCTGGTCTTATGCGCCGTCCGTCGGAAACGACTACACGCTATCGCACGGGCGAATATCGTGGCGGCGAGACCGTCGGCTCCAGGTAAATCATTTCGAGACGGCGTTCACGGCTCGATCTTGCAACCGGACAAATCATTTCCGGTGACGGGGGCTTGGAAGTCAATGAGATTGCCAAGTCCCCGCTCGTGTTTTCAACCCCGATTACAATTTGGCGCGAGTCTTCAGATTGAAACGCTCTCCTGGGGAAAGCAGGTAATACTTTTTCCCGTCGCGCTCCTTGCCGTCAGTAATGGCGACCTTGCCATCGCCAATTACTTCAAACTCATCGCCGTGCGCAACGATCGCAGTTGATTCGTACAGCCCGATGCCGAGCAGTTGCGGATGGACGCGGATGACTTCGGCCATATCGTCTTCCCGCTTGCGAGTGTTGATGTGTTGATCAATCGCGGCGTTCTTCAGAAATCCCAGACCGACCTCGTAACCTTTGGCCATCATAATCTGGTTGCCTTCGCGCGCGCCGCGAACGAGGTAAGAACCCTGAATGGTCGCGCCTGCGGATGAGCCTCCGATCACCCCGCCGCGTTCGAGCAGCGCCAGTAGCTCTTTGTGCGTTCTCGTGTCGAGATAAGAATCAACGAGCCGCCACTGACGCCCTCCGCCGAACCAGACTCCGCTGGCTTTGCGCAGAGGGGCCGCGAATTTTTCGGTGTTCGCTTCGTTGCGGTCTCTGGTGTGCAGCACGGTGACGTTCTTCAATCCGAAGAGCTTCGGCGATTCGTCTCCGCCGGCGTTGAGCGCGCTGTCTTCGGCGGCGGTCGGGATGTAGACGAAGTTGGCGTCGGGGCCGCCCGCCAGCGCGATGAACTTTTCGCGGATGGATTGAGGAATCCTGCCCCCGCCGACGATCACCAGCGAGCCTTTCTTCGGGCCGGTGGATATTGCGGACGGCTTTTGAGCCTGGGCCGCGATTATGAGCGGCAAGATAGACAGCGAGACGAAAAGCTTTTTCATACTTTTTACCTTGTCGTTTTGTGTTGAGATTTCTTTCGAGTTGCAATCCTACAACGGTACAATCTGCGGCGCCTAGAGCTTGAGCAGATATATCGACCACGAAGAAACTAAGGACACGAAGAAAGAACAGAAAAACCTTCGCGCTCTTCGTTTCTTCGTGGTTGATTTTCCCAAGGAGAAAATGAAAATGACCAGGGTCGCGCGAGCGTTATCAACAATGACACTGTTACTGGCCGCCGGGCTCGTCTCGTCGCCGCAGGCGAGCGCCCGGACGACGCGGCAGGATCAGCCTTACGTCGTCGAGTATTACTACAAAGCGAAATGGGGCTACGCCGACGAATTCATCCAACTCTTCAAGAAGAACCACCTGCCTGTCTTGAAGAAACAGATCGAGAGCGGGCGCATCGTCAGCGTCAAAATCGAAAAACCCCGCTACCATTCGACCGAGGACGGGCGCTGGGATTATCGCGTCACGATCGTCTTCAAAAGCGCCGCTGTCTTCCACGATCCGAACGCCCCGAGCGCCGAAGAAGCGATCGTCAAGCAACTCTACCCCGAACAGGACAAATTCAAACGCGAAGAGCAGCGGCGATTCGAGATTCTGATCGCGCACTGGGACACTCCGATCGTTCCCGTGGAGTAAATATGCGCATACTCACACTCAATCTCAACGGCATTCGTTCGGCGACTGCGAAAGGGGTTGTTTCGTGGTTGGCCGCGAGCGGCGCTGACGTGATCTGTTTGCAGGAAGTGCGGGCGTTTCCAGAGCAGGCGCCGCCGGAATGGAGGAATCTCGGTTATCACGCGGAATGGCATCCGGCGGAGCGACCGGGCTACAGCGGCGTGGCCTTGCTCTCGAAAACAAAACCGAAGCGCGTCACGCGGGGCATGAACTCCGCCTTTGACAGCGAAGGCCGCGTGCTGCAGGCCGATTTCGGCTCCTTCAGCGTCGTCTCCACCTATATCCCGTCGGGCACGAGCAGCCCGGAGCGGCTGGCCATCAAGCTGAAGTTCATGGACGAGTTCCTGCTACATTGCCGGCGCCTGCGGAAAAGCAAACGTGAGCTGGTGTTTTGCGGGGACTTCAATATCGCCCATCAGAAGATCGACCTGAAAAATTGGCGCGGCAACCAGAAAAACAGCGGCTTTTTGCCCGAAGAGCGCGCATGGCTGGACACCTTCCTGGCCGTCGGTTTCCACGACACGTTTCGCCAGTTGGTCGGCCCCGAAGCCGCGCAATATTCGTGGTGGTCGAACCGCGGCCGGGCGCGAGAGAACAATGTCGGTTGGCGATTGGATTATCACTTCACAACGCCATCGCTCAATCAGGCGGCTCACTCACCAATGATTTATCGCGACCAGATTTTTTCCGATCACGCGCCAGTGGTGATCGATTACGATGTCTGAAGCCTATCGCAAAACTGACGGCTGGCGACTGATGGCTGAGGACTGAAAACAAATACACAGGCAGTGGCGCCAGAACTGTTTTTATTTGTTCCAAGTGGCCAGCCATCAGTCGCCAGCCGCCAGTTTTGCCTGGATTTCCAAGGCTCCAGACCCTCTGAGCGCAATCCCAAGCTCCTTAACTTTGGCCGCCGCAGCCCGGGCAAATGTGCTAAAATTCGATTTCCCTGACATCAAATGCGCCGGAGCCGCCGCCGGTGTTTATCTCTAACCTTTACGGAGGGCGGCGGCCTGGTGAACTTGCCTGTTATGCGACTTCAGCGCCTTGAGGCGACCAAATTCCGCAACCTGACCGGGGCAATAGAATTCTCTCCGGGACTCAATCTTATTTACGGAGCGAACGCGCAGGGCAAAAGCTCCTGGCTCGAAGCGGTCTATCTCCTGTCTACGACGAAGTCCTTCCGCACGTCCCATCCGAAAGAGGTAATCTCCCACGACGCCAACGAAGCCATTCTCCGTGGATCGGTCGCGCGCGGCAATCTGACCAAGGATTTACAATTGCTCATCGCCGAAAGCGCTAAGCAGACCTTCGTCAACGGCAAGCGCGAGGCCGTGACGCGCTATCTGGGCAATCTCAACGCGATCGCTTTCACCGCCGACGAGATGCAGGTGGTGCGAGGCGCGCCCGAAGCCCGACGCCGCTTCCTGGATCGCGGAATATTCTTCACGCTGCCCGCGTATCTAGGCGCGCTCAATGAGTATAACCGCGTGATGAAACAGAAGAACGCGCTGCTGCGTGAGGCAGCGGAGGCTGAAGACCCGCTGAAATTCCAAGATTTAATCCAGCCCTGGAACGATCAATTGGTCGCGCTCGGCTCTGAGATTCATCAAGCGCGCGTCAATCACGTGGATCAACTGCGCTCGCATCTCAACCCCGGGCTGTTTCAGGCCGAAGAGATCACTATCCGCTACAAATCCTCACTCGAAGGCAGAGGCGATCTTGGAAATTACTCTAATCTGCTGAAAGAGCGGCTGGCCCTTCGTCTGAAGAATGAGATCGCGGTCGGATATTCGCTCGTAGGCCCCCACCGCGACGACCTGGAAATCCTTTGCGACGGCTACGAAATCGCGCGTTTCGGCAGTTCCGGGCAGCAAAGGGGAGCGCTGCTGATTCTTGATATGGCGCAAATGAGCGTGTATTATCAGGTGTTTGAAGAGTACCCCATTTTCCTTATAGATGACCTGGATGCCGAACTGGACCGCACGCGAATCGAGATTTTGCTCAATCACCTTGACGGACGCTCACAAACCATCGTCTCGACTTCCAAGCGAACAATCGCTGAACGCTACAGTCATCGCGCCCGAACATTACTTGTTCAGTCGGGCCGTGTGACTGAAGATCAAGGATTGAGAAATGGGTAATAATTTCAGTTGAGATCAATTTATGAAGGCAAAAGAGAAGAAGAGTCAAATCATGGATGATGTTGAAGAAACGGACACCAATGCTCCGACCAAGGGCTCGGACAAAAGCCCTACCAAAGACGCAAAGAAAGACTCTGCCAAGGGCTCGAACGGCTACGGCGCCGAACAGATCACCGTGCTAGAAGGCCGCGACGCCGTGCGTAAACGTCCCGCGATGTACATCGGCTCGAACGGCGAGTTGGGACTGCATCACCTCGTTTATGAGATCGTGGACAACAGCGTGGATGAAGCCCTGGGCGGCTTCTGCGACAAGATCAACGTCACGATCCACCTGGACAATTCGATCACCATCGAGGACAACGGGCGCGGCATTCCCGTCGAAATCCATCCGACTGAAAAACGTCCCACCACCGAAGTCGTCATGACGATGCTGCACGCGGGCGGCAAGTTCGACAGCAACGCCTACAAAGTCTCCGGCGGATTGCACGGCGTGGGCGCGTCGGTCGTCAACTTCCTCTCCGAGTGGCTGCGAATGGAGATCCGCCGCGACGGTGGGGTCTACGAGCAGGAATACAGGAAGGGCGTCAAAGCCACCGATCTGAAGAAGACCGGCAAGTCGGCCAAGACCGGCACCAAGATCACGTTTAAACCCGACGCCGAAATCTTCACGACCACCGATTTCAGCTTCGATAAGCTCTCCGAACGGCTGCGCGAGAAGGCGTTTCTCAACAAGGGGATCAGGATCACCATCGTCGACGAGCGCTCCGACGCCGAGAAGAACCACGAGTTCCTCTACGAAGGCGGCATCGCCGAATTCGTCAAGCACCTGAACAAGAACAAGAACGTGCTTCACTCGAAGCCGATGTATTTCGAGAAGGCGGCCAACCCCGCCGAGGGCGACGACCTGGCGATCGAAGTCGCGATTCAATACAACGACGCTTACGACGAGAAGGTCTTCTCGTTCGCCAACAACATCAACACCGTCGACGGCGGCACGCACCTCTCGGGCTTCCGCTCGGCGGTCTCCAAGGCCATCAGCCGCTACGCGCAGACCGCCAACCTGATCAAGGATTTCAAGGGCGGACTGACGGGCGATGACGTGCGCGAAGGCCTGGTCGCCGTGATCTCGGTCAAGATTCCGCAGCCTCAATTCGAGGGGCAGACCAAAGGCAAACTCAACTCCGACGTGAAAGGCCCGGTGGATTCGTTCATCTACGACAAGATGATGGCCTATTTCGAGCAAAATCCGTCTCACGCCAAACAGATCGTCGGCAAGGCTGTAGAAGCCGCCCGCGCGCGCGAGGCCGCCCGCAAGGCGCGCGAGATCGTGCGCAAAGGCGCGCTCAATTCGATGAACCTGCCCGGCAAACTCGCGGATTGCTCGGAGAAAGACCCGGCGGTGTGCGAGTTGTATATCGTCGAAGGCGACAGCGCTGGCGGGAGCGCAAAGATGGGTCGCGACCGTCGCACTCAAGCGATCCTTCCGCTCAAAGGCAAAATCCTCAACGTCGAGAAGGCGCGATTCGACAAGATGCTCTCGCACAGCGAGATCAAAACGCTGATTACGGCGCTAGGCACCGGCATCGGCAAGACCGATTTCGACGTCGAGAAGCTGCGTTATCACAAGATCATACTTATGACGGACGCGGACGTAGATGGATCGCACATCCGCACACTGCTGCTGACGTTCTTCTATCGCCAGATGCCGCAGTTGCTCGAACACAAGGTCGAGAGCAAGACCGAGGATGGCGTGGCCGAGACCGATCTGAAGAGTTATGTCTACATCGCGCAGCCGCCTCTATACAAGATCAAGAAGGGCAAGACCGAGCGGTACATAAAAGACGACCGCGAGTTGAACCGATTCCTTATGCGCAAGTGGACCGAAGAGAGTTCGGTCAAGGTCACAAAGACCGGCGAGACGATCGAGGGTAGGGAACTGACCGGATTGCTCGAAAGGCTGATCGAGTTCAACACTTATTACGGCAAACTCGAACGCCGGTTGCACGACCGCAAACTTGTGGCCACTACGCTTGAAGCGTTGGCTGGTCGCAAAGGGCTGATGCAGAAAGAGGGCCGCAAGCTGCACGACGTCTTCGCAGACGAGAGCCTGCTCGGCAAGGTCGAGGCCGCGCTGGCCGAAGCCGAGTTCAAGACCGAGCTGATCTCCGATGAAGAGCATGGTCTCTTCGAGATCGAGATTAAGCTCGCACACAACGGCTCGCGCGTGTTGATCGACTGGGAGCTGGCCACGCACGTCGAATTCCAGCGCGCGGTCGAGCTTTACAAATCGTTTGCGCTGCTCAGCCAGCCGCCATTCGTCATCAAGGAGGGCGATTCCGAGACCGAGGTCGCTTCGCGCGACGAACTGCTCGACCACATACTGACGGCGGCCAGGAAGGATTTTCAGATTCAGCGCTACAAGGGTCTGGGCGAGATGAACCCGGATCAGTTGTGGGAGACGACGATGGACCCCGAAAAACGCACGCTCCTGCAGGTCCGGATTGACGACGCGGTCGAGACCGACGAGATCTTCACCGTTTTGATGGGCGACCAGGTCGAGCCGCGCAGACGCTTCATTGAAGACAACGCGCTCGATGTGAAGAACCTCGACATTTAAGAGCGAGAGAGCGGGAGAGGGATGGAGCGAGAGAGCGAGGGAAAAGAAGGATTACCCCTTGTCTCCCGCTCTCCCACTCTCCCGCTCCCTCGCTCTCTCATTCCCTATCCGGAAATCGAGCTTGAACCGCCCTGCTTCGCTGTGTAGAATTTGGCTTCACGAATACCCATTCGGAGAGTTATAGAACCTATGACGCCAGCAGTCGGAAAATCGAATCGAGGGTTTACGGATCATCGCCAAGTCAAACCGCGCGCGACGCGCGGCGCCTCTCTGACCGCCCTCCACCTTACGTTGCAGCGCAATGTCTGAAATTGCGCTGCGCCTTCCGATCGCATATTTCCCCGAACAGATTTCCGGTTCCGCCTTGCATCCTGACGCGATGCGCCGGCATGACGCCCGGTGTGGCGCCCAATATGATTCCCAATATGATTCATGGATGCGTTTTTGATATTGCAGGGCAGCCAAAAAGGCCAAAGGATTGCCGATATGAACGAAAAATATTTTCCTGAAGAGATTGAAGAGCGCCAGCAGCGGCGGTGGGCCGAGGCGCGCGTCTTTGAAGTCGAGATTGATCCCGCGCGCGAGAAATTTTACTGCCTGGAGATGTTGCCGTATCCGTCGGGGCGCATCCACATGGGCCACGTGCGTAACTATTCGATAGGCGACGCGCTGGCGCACTTCAAGCGGATGCAGGGTTACAACACGCTGCACCCGATGGGCTGGGACGCGTTCGGCATGCCCGCCGAGAACGCCGCGATCAAAAACAACGCGAGGCCCGACCAGTGGACTTTCGGGAACATTGACGCGATGCGCGCGCAGTTGAAGCGGATGGGCTTCAGCTACGACTGGCGGCGCGAGATCGCCTCCTGCGCGCCCGAATATTACCGGTGGAATCAATGGTTCTTCATCGAGATGTGGAGGCGCGGATTGCTCTATCGCAAGAACGCGACCGTCAACTGGTGCGTGAAGTGCAACACTTCTCTGGCTAACGAGCAGGCCGAAGGCGGTTTCTGCTGGCGCCACGAAGACACTCCTGTCGAGCAGCGAGAACTGGAACAATGGTTCATCCGCGTCACCAATTACGCCGACCAGTTGTTGGACGATCTGGACACGTTGGAGGGCGGGTGGCCCGATCGCGTGATCACGATGCAGCGCAACTGGATCGGCCGGAGCCGCGGCGCGGAAGTGGACTGGGAGATCGCCGGCGATCAATCGAAGAAGATCCGCACCTTCACCACGCGCATAGACACGATCTTCGGCGCGAACGCGGTGGTCGTCGCGCCCGAACATCGACTGATCGACGAGCTGATCGCGTCGGGCAAGGCGAGCGACGAGTTGAAGGCCTTCGTCGAAGAGCAGAAGGCTATCTCGCCCGACGACCGCATCGCCGAAGGCCGGGAAAAACAGGGAGTCGCGACCGGTCTGTTCGTCGTCAACCCGTTCAACGGCGTGAAGCTGCCTATCTGGACGGCAAACTTCGTGGTTACCGGCTACGGCACTGGCGTGGTCGGGGTCGTGCCCGCGCACGACGAGCGTGACTTCGAGTTCTCGAAGAAATATGGGCTGCCGATTCCGCGCGTCATCAAATTGGTCGGCTCGACCGAACCTGATGACGCTCCGGTCGAGGTCCCATTTACCGCGAAGGACGAGACCGGCGAGTTGATCAACTCCGGCCCGTTCAGCGGGATGAAGGTTCCCGACGCGATCGATGCGATGACCGCTTTCGCCGTAAAGCATGGCTTCGGCGAGGCGAAGACCAATTTCAAGATCCGGGACTGGGGCGTCTCGCGCCAGCGCGCGTGGGGAACCCCGATTCCGTTCATCCATTGCCCGAAAGACGGCATCGTGCCCGTTCAAGAAGAGCGACTGCCGGTTGAATTGCCCGCCGACCTGAACTTCAACACCACGGGGTCGCCGCTGGCCGAACATGCCGCATTCGTCAATACGACCTGCCCGAAGTGCGGCGGCGCGGCGCGGCGCGACACCGACACCATGGACACCTTCGTTGATTCGTCGTGGTATTACTTCCGTTACTGCGACCCGCACAACGCGAAGCTGCCTTTCGATCCTGAGATCGTCGCGTACTGGACGCCGGTTGAACAATACATCGGAGGTATCGAACATGCGGTGCTGCACCTGATCTACACGCGGCTGTGGACGAAGATCATGCGAGACATGGGCTTGATCAATTTCGACGAGCCGGTCAAGAGGCTGCTGACGCAGGGAATGGTTTGCCTGGCGACTTTTCGCTGCGAGGAGCATGACTGGCTCTATCCGTATGAAGTCGACGACGGCAAGTGCAAATTCTGCGGTCGCACGGTCACCGTCGGGCGAATCGAGAAGATGTCGAAGTCGAAGAAGAACACCGTGGACCCTGACGAGATGATCAAAATCCACGGCGCG
The DNA here is from genome assembly GCA_035714085.1 of Blastocatellia bacterium. Lineage (GTDB taxonomy): Bacteria > Acidobacteriota > Blastocatellia > RBC074 > RBC074 > JAJVID01. The sequence continues at coordinate 24,797 of DASTMP010000060.1, read as the reverse complement.
GACACCCTGCGCCTGTTCATGCTCTTCGCCGCCCCGCCCGAAAAAGACCTGGAATGGAGCGAGGCCGGGGCGGAAGGCGCGTCGCGGTTTCTGGGCCGCGTCTGGCGCGTCGTTTATAAATGGCGCGACAATTTGGGCGGCGCGTCGGAAGGCGAATTTTCTCCGGCCGCCCGGAGCCTGCGCCGCAAGACGCACCAGACCATCAAGCGCGTCACTCATGACATCGGCGAGCGCATGAACTTCAACACCGCCGTGGCCGCCATGATGGAGCTGACGAATGAGATTTACGCCTTCGACGGCTCGTTGAATGGCGATGTGACCGCCGCCGACCGCTTTGCGATGAAAGAGGCGATGGAGACGCTGGCGAAATTGCTGGCGCCATTCACGCCGCACATCGCAGAAGAACTGTGGGCGTCGTTAGGTCACGACGAGATTGTGGTCGCGTCTGCCTGGCCGCAGTTCGACTCCGAATTGGCGAAGGAAGAAGAATTGGAGATTCCCGTTCAGTTGAACGGCAAGCTGGTAGCGCGCGTAGTCGTTCCCGCCGATGTCTCAGACGACGCGATGAAAGAGGCCGCGCTGGCCAGCGACCGCGTGCAGGCCAAGCTGGAAGGCAAGGAGATCGTCAAGACGATCGTCGTGTCGAAGCGGCTGGTGAATTTAGTGGCGAAATAAAAGCCGCCACGGAGGCGCCCCTGGCGCGGAGTGTCTTGACTCTTTTCTGCGCCGACCTCCGTGGCTTCGTTTTTTCATGAGGAAGGATAGAGGTAGCGGCGCGTCAATCTGGTTTTGCGTGTTACTCCTTTGGTGTTATAGTGGCGCTCGCTGGTGTCTGGATGGACACACAGTGATACATAAACCATTTTTCGAGGTGCTGGACAGCACCATCAAAGGAGATCAATCTATGACTTTGAAGACTTTTGTCTTTCCCGCTCGTTTAGCTCGCCGCGTTCCTGACCCTGTCTTTTACGACCAATTTGCTATGGAGAGGCATTTTCTGTTCGTGCCTGTAGCAAAGGTTCCTGACGACCTGCCAATGGACCCTAATGCCCGTGTGCCGAATATTCGCCGCACGGTTTACAAGGAAGTGCGCGATAGCCTCTTGAGCACGGATGGAATGTTCCATCTGAAGCATAAAGGCATCACCCTTGTCGCAAAAAGCTTGGAGAAGCGGTCTGAAACCGGCGAATCCGAGTATCTGGTAAAGCTCGATAAGGGGCATGGCATATTGGATGGCGGACATACATATGAGTTGATCATGAAGGAGAAGAGCAAAGGTGAGTTGCCAGCCAATCAATACGTCAAATTCGAGGTACTGACCAATGTTCAGCCAGAAATGATCCATGAAATTGCCGGGGGGCTAAATACCTCTGTGCAAGTTCAGGACATGAGCTTGGACAACTTGAGTGGCAAATTTGACTGGCTCAAAAGAGTCATAGCCAAAGAGCATTACTTCAATAAAATCGCGTGGCGCGAAAACGAAGAGGGCGAGTTTGACGCTCGCGATTTGATCAGTCTTCTGACTTGTTTCAATATTGCCCGTTTCCCGAACAATGTCAGCGACACACAGCCGGTCCTCGCATATGAAAAAAAGTCATCTGCACTGAAGCTGTTTCAAGATGATCCTGCATCATTCGAACGGCTAGGGCCGATCGTCAAGGACATTTTCCTGCTCCACGATATCATCGCCGCTGGCGCACGGAATAAGTGGAACGAGGATGGAGGAGTATTCGGACAACTTGCTTTTGTCGAAAGAAAAAGGAGCAAGTTCACCATGTGCTTTAGTGGCGAAGAGGTTGAATACCGATTGATGAGCGGAGCGCTCTATCCAATACTTGCAGCCTTTCGCTGGATGGTGGAAGAAGATAAGAAGACCAAAAGGTTTGTTTGGCGGGGTGGTTTCGAGGTAGTGCGCTCTCTTTGGGATGACTCAGCACTTGAGGTACTAAAGATGACTCGGCAAGCGAGCGATGAATTGGGCCGCAATCCAAACGCCATCGGCAAAAGCCGCAACCATTGGGCGAATCTGTTCGCACGAGTTGCGATGAGGGACTTGATCAGGAGTCAGATGAATAGGTAATACTGCTCCCATTTCATTATTTCCCACGCAGTAGCGAGCCAAGCGGATACGTATCCGCTTGGCTCTTTTCCGTCCGGTACTTGGCGCTGAGACGCCTAGATCGGAGAAATGACGGCGGACGAGTTCGACCAGGTCGTTGACAACTTTATTACACGCGAGGATGATCGTATTGGAGCCTCCGCCATATTAAAGGGGATTATGGAGATGACATTGACAACAACGGAAGAAATTTACGAGCAGATAGTCAAACCGCTGCCAGCGGCGGAACGCCTGCGGCTGGTTGGGAAGATTGTTTATGATCTGTCAATCCAGGCGAACGAGGGCAATTTGCCTGAACGTCACGATTGGATGTCGCTGCGTGGCGTCGCGCCTGATTTACTGGAAGGGGAGGATGCGCAAACGTGGGTTTCACGCACACGGCGCGAATCGGACGAGGATCGCGAGCGGCAATGGAGGCCTGAGTGACGAAAATCGCCGCTGCGCTTGCTACTGTTCGAGAGTTGTTCTTGGACACTGCGCCCATCATATACCATGTCGAGGGCAATCTTGCCTATCAGCCATTGACTGACCAAGTTTTTCAAACCATCCAGGCGGGAACCATATCAGCCGTTACATCATCCATCACCCTGTCCGAATGTTTAGTGCATCCCTACCGGCGAGGCGATATGGCGCTGGCGCAGAAATTCCGCAATGTGATTACCGCGGGGATAAACACGCGCTATGTTGGAGTGGATGCGGTCGCTGAGCGAGCCGCCGAAATCCGAGCGCATTACAACCTGAAACTCGCCGACTCCTTCCAGGTCGCCGCCGCCATTGTGGCGGGCTGCGACGCCTTCCTGACGAACGATTCTGCGCTTAAACGGGTAAACGGGATCACGATTCTAGTGCTGGATGAGTTGGAAGTGTGACGCAGGTAAAAGTCAAAGCCACACTTGCTCAGATTTTCACGCTAGTTTAAGGTTTGTTTCGCGTCCGAGCGCACAACCTGAAATCATCCGAACCGGAAACCAATGTCGAATATGATTCATCGGCGCCTTAAACGATCTTTTCGCAACCTTCATTTGCTTTCTCTCGCCCTGGGTCTTTTGCTGCTGTCGGCGCCCGCTTTTGCGCAGGGCAGGGTCGAGTATGAAATCTCCTTTCCCAACGCGTCGCATCACGAAGCCGAAATCGTCGTGACATTCATCGGCGTCCCGGCGAACAAACCCTTGGAGGCGCGCATGAGCCGCTCTTCGCCGGGGCGTTACGCTTCGCATGAATTCGCAAAGAACGTCTACAACGTGCGGGCCGCGAACGACCAGGGCGCGCCGCTCGACATAACTCGATCGAGCCCGAGCCAATGGGACATCGCGGGCGGGCGTGGCAAAACGCGTCTGACCTACACGCTTTTCGCCGATATGGGTTCGGGCACTTACAGCGGCATAGATAACACGATGGCGCATCTCAGCATTCCCGCGACTTTCATGTGGGCCAGAGGGTTTGAGAACGCGCCGATTACGATTCGGTTCCGCCGCCCATCGCCCGATTGGAAGATCGCCACGCAACTGGCGCCGACCGCCGACCCTGAAGTTTTCACCGCGCCACACCTGCAATACTTCATGGATTCGCCGACCATGTTGGCCAACTTCCGCTGGCGCGAATGGCCGGTTCAATCGAACGGCAAAACCTATACTGTCCGACTGGCGATCAACGATTCGGCCTCGGACAATGAAGTGGATGAGTTCGCCGAGATGATCAAAAAAGTCGTGGCCGAAGAGATCGCCGTGTTCGGCGAAACGCCGGATTACGATTTCGGCGTCTACACGTTCATCGCTAACTACGCGCCACAGGTCGACGGCGATGGAATGGAGCACCGCAACTCCACCAGCCTGACCAGCTCGCGCTCGATCAAAGGCGGGCCGCGCGGTAATCTGGGCGCTGTCTCGCATGAATACTTTCACTGCTGGAATGTCGAACGCCTCCGCCCGCGTTCGCTCGAACCGTTTAACTTTGAGGACGCCAACGTCTCCGGCGAACTGTGGCTGGCCGAAGGTTTCACGCAATATTACGGCGGCCTGGCGCTGATGCGAGCGGGCTTCGGCGGCGACCAATCCGGTTTCGGACGCGGCCTCGGCTTCACGATCAACGCCGTCGTCAATGCGCCCGGCCGTCTGATTCATGGCCCCGTGGAAATGAGCCAACAGGCGGTCTTCGCCGACGGCGGCGTCGCGGCCGATCCGACTAATCGTCCCAATCTATTTCTCTCGTATTACACTTACGGCAGCGCGGTGGCGCTGGGTTTGGATTTGACCTTGCGGACCAGGTTTCCTGGAAAATCCCTCGACACGTATATGCGCGAACTGTGGCAGGACTACGGCAAACATCAGAAGGATTACGCCCCGGCGAAACCTTACACACTGGCCGATCTGAAAACCGCGCTAGCCAAGGTGACAGGCGACGCCGCATTCGCGGACGACTTCTTCCGCCGCTACATAGAAGGCCGCGAGGTTGTGGATTACGAAAGCCTGCTCGCTCGGGCCGGGTTCCAATTGCGAAAAACGCGTCCGGGCAAAGTCTGGCTGGATGCCCCATTCCGCGAACAGGGCGCCGCGCTGATCGTAGGCGCCCCGACGCTGACCACCGGCCCGCTTTACAAAGCCGGGCTAGACCGCGGCGATCGCATTCTCGCCTTCGATGGCCAGGCGGTGTCGAAAGCTTCTGACGTTCAGGCGATCCTGGACAAACACAAACCTGGCGATACGATTTCCATTGAGGCCCAGCAGCGTGGCGTAAAGAAGACCGTTCAATTGACCTTCACAGAGGACCCGCAGGTCGAAGTCGTCGCGTATGAAAACTCCGACCGCGAACTAACGCCTGATATGAAGAAACTGCGCGCGGAATGGCTGGGGTCACAGGTTGCGAAGCAATAAGGGCCTGGCGCTTCCAATTCAAAGCTGAGCGGCGCCATCAAACATAGACAACAATTCTTTCTCTCGAATAACCTTTGTAGGCGATTGATCCGTTGACGAAGACAAAGACCCTGACATCGCTAGGCTCGACGTTGAAAAGGGCTTCGCCATCGTTGTCGGTAAATTGGCTGCCGGCGCCTCCCAGTTCTTCAACGCCTAGCGAAACAATTTTGCCTATGGCCGGATCGTCTGATGATTCGTGGTAGACTTTGACGGTAATTATGTTTCACCTCCATTCGCCTTGCAGCGTAAAGCCGGCCCAGAAGTAGGGCGCGGAGAACTGTTTGTCTCGCAACATCTCGATCTGCGCGGCGCGCAACGCCGCCGCCGCCGATAACCGCTTCGGGCCGAGCATGCCCCGGTAGAATTTGACCATCAGCGTCGCCGACGGCCGGTCCTGGACTTCCCATGCGCTGACAATGACGCGAGGGGCGCCGGCGTACATAAAACCTCGCGTCAAACTCATCAATCCTTCGCCTTTGATCTCTTTGCCGAGTCCAGTGCGGCATCCGCCGAGCACGACCAGATCGGTCGATAGTTTGAGGTTGTAAATTTCGTGCAGTCGAAGAAAGCCGTCCTGCTCCTGGCCGCGGCGGTCAACGAGGGAGAGCACAATGCCGGACAGATCGGGGTGGGCGGCGTTGATGAAGCTGTGTGACGCGAAATGTATGATGCGGTAATCGCTCAACTTTCCGCTCGTCGCCAATTGGCGATTGGCGTCGAAGGAGAGGGCTTTGAAGACCTGATCGGCCGGCGCCAGTTTGGCGATCTGTTCGGCCTCCCAGCCGGTGGAGGTCAGGCGCGGAAAGGTGAACTCGTCGTTCGATCCTCCGAAAGCCTCGATTGCGCGCTGCAGGTGCTGCGGGCGCTGGCTGTCGGCGGTTTGATTGGATGATGATTGGATTCCGCGCTGAATTTGGGAGTCGGCGTGTTTTAATCGTTCGTCGCTCTTCTCAAAGATCGGATCGGCCAGCAGCGCAATGGTCTTGGGCGCGGGTCTGCGCCCGGCCGTCTCGCGCCGCAACACAGCCAGCGTCGAGGCTGACGGCAAATTGACGATTTCGTGATTGACGAGCAGCGGGGTGGATGAGAGCGGGAGAGCGGGAGAGCGGGAGAGCGAGGGATTGGGGGATTGAGAGAAGGGGAGAAAAGAAGAACTGCTTCTTGTCTTCCGGCTTCTTGCCCCCTCGCTCTCCTGCTCTCCCGCTCTCCCGCCATCGGGTTGAGGGAGCGCAGAGAAAGGAATCAACTGTAAGGCGCCTTGCGCGACTATGAGCAGGCGCTTCTCTCCCAACTGCGTCGCCGCAGGGGAAAGGATCATGTGGCTCAATTCTGCGGCCTGCAGAGGCAGTTCGGCGTCCGCCGTGGCGATGCGCGCCTGTCTCTGCTGGGGCGTTTCACCGTGCGGATTGAGCGCGCGCGCCGAGAGCAGGCCGTAAACGCGCCGCGCCCGCGCTTCGATCTCGGCGCCTGGCGGAAGAGTGAAGGCTTGCAGGCTCGAAGACGAGACCAGGAAGAGGTAGCTGCGCTCCTCGCCGAGCGCGTATTCCAGCAGCAGAGTATCGTCGTCGAGCAGTTCGCGTTGAATGCGCTCGACGCTGACCGGCTGCGGCTGAGTCAGCGCGGCATAGCCCGGATTGGCTTTTTTGATGTTCGCGCGAGTCTCCTCCAGCAGGCCGATGGTCGCTTTGATGTTGGCGTCGAGGGCCGACGACTGCTCCTCCGTATATTTGCGGCTGAGCAGACGCATTTGCGCCGCGGACAGGTCGTTGAGCTTGCGCTGCAATCGCCGTTCTTCGGCGATCAATTGGGCGTCAACCCCGCTGCGCAGGTCGATCTGAGCTTCGGCGAGCGCGTCGAGCAGGCTGCGGGCGCGGGCGCGTTCGCTCACCTGCAGCGCGGCGGAGGCGTAACTCGCAGCCGGATCGCCGCGGTGAAGCCGCATTAGTAACTCGGTATAAAGTTGGTAATTATCCTGCGCCAGGGCGAGGTAAGTGGACCGCAGTTCCAGGCTGCTGTTGCGCCCGCGCAGCGATTCAACGATATCCAGCGAGGCCTCGATGTGACGTCGCGCTTCGTCCAAACGCCCGCTCTCCATTTCCACTCGCGCCAGTCCGTAACGCACGGGAATTTCGCTGGCGCGGTCGCCGGTAGACTGGCAGATGCGCAGCGACTGCTCGAAGTAGTCGCGGGACTCGTCCAACTTGCGCAAAGTCAGATGCGCCCAGCCCAACTTGGCAAGCGGGTTGACTCGAATCTGCAAACCGCTGAGGGTGCGAGAAAGCTCGAGCGCGCGCCTCGAGTAATCAATCGCCGTCTCCGGGCGTCCGAGGTAATTATACGTCATGCCGATGGCCGAGAGCGTGAGAACTTCGCCGGATAGGTCGCCGACCTTCCGTCGCAATTCCAGTGAACGCTCGAAATATTCCATAGCCTGCTCAGGCTCTGACGTCAGTTGATATGTGATGCCTATGCCGTAGAGCGCAATAGCCAGGCTGCGCAGGTTGCCCAGCGATTGATATGTCCGGATAGCCTGCTGGAAGCCCTCACGAGCTTGTTCATTCTCGCCGACATCCATATAACTCCAGGCGAGCCAATACCTCGCCACCGCCTCGCCGTTGCGATCTTGCAAGGACTCCAACTGAGAGGCGGCGTGACGGAGATCACATATCGCGTTGTAATAATCTCCGAGCAATCGATAGCACCAGCCGCGCCCATAGACAGCAATCGCCACTTCATAGGGTTCGCCCAGACTTCGCCAGATCGCGATGGCTTGGTTGAACTTTTCGACAGCCTGGCTCAGCGTGTCCGCCGTTTCTCTGAAACGCAACTCTTCGGCTTCGCTGACGGTATATTCAGCCTCAACGCGCCGCCCGTCTTCGGCAATCGCCTTTCGCATGTCGGCTGCGGTTATGACGTAACTTGCGGGCGCCACGAATTTCTGCGCCGTCCTCACTTCAATCTGATAATCGCCCGCGACTTCGGCGATCACCGAAATAGTCTCCGGGCCGTATGGGCCATTGGGACGATCGATCCGCGCGACTCTGCGGCCGGCCGGATCCAGGACTGTCGTAATTACATCGATGCCTTTCTGCATGATTGCGATGCGCAGGTATAAGCCGGGGCTGAGCGCGATTTTATATCGGTGTGTATCTAGGCCGCCGATCATCCGCTCCAAGGGCCGCCCAAATTCCAAACGCTGCGCGTCTTCCGCCGCATTCGCGCCCGTCGGCGGCATGAATGTTAGAGGAGCGAAAACGAAGCAACAGATCGCCCATTTGATCCATCGGCTGAGCCAGGGGGATTGTGTCATGAGATGCGATATCAATCGTGGGGCGGACTAAAATCCGTCCGCCCTCAATTCATACTGTGGACAAACTAAAGCCTGTCCCAACCCTGCGACAACGATTAGCGGGGGCCGATTTCGATCAGGTATTCGTTCAGGTCATCGCCCCGCTCGACGCGCAGGCGGTGCGCCGTTCGGAACGCGCGCGGCAAATCGAGAACGGCGTCGAGCGATTTACCGTCATGGCTGCGCGCGGTGGTTTCGATCAACGTTTTACTATTCGGATCGACGACGCTGATCCGATAACGCCCCGCTTCGCTGCCCTTGCGCAATCTCATTTTCAAAAGCGCGCGCCTCGGCGGCAATTTGATTTTTCTCTCTTCTTCGCGCAACGAACCGCCGCGAAGGGTATCGCCGAGAGCCTTGTACCGGTTCAAGTCCAGGTTGATCGCGAGCAATTCCGCCTGGCGGGGCTTCTCCAGACCGAAGTCGGTCGTTTGTCTCGCGGTTAGCGCCGGGGGCACTGGCGTCGACGGATTTCCCGTCGACGCCAATGGCGCAGGCTGAGAACGATTAAACCCGGATTGCGGCGCCTCTGTCTGCTGACGCCTCTGGATGAACAGGTTCGCCATAAGCAACAGCGCCGCGGCTGCGCTGGCTAACAACGGCAGGCGCCATCTCGACAGCGCGTCTATCAATTTCGTTCGCCAATTCTCGGCTGCCGTAATGGAGCCGGGTTGTTGGTAATAATCTCGGATCGCCGCGCTATATTCCTTAAAGCACTCGGAGCAGTGGAACAGATGAGCGCGTAGCTCGTCGCCCGGCGGCTGGTCGGCGCGCGCCGTTCGGATCACGCTGGGCGCAGGACATCCTGCGCGATGCTTATTTGGAAAGCCTGTCGCAAAATGCTTCTGCGCGATGAGAATCAGATTCTCCGGGTCGTCCAAATCTCGAGGCGTGAGCGGAACGTTTGCTTGCGTCGGCGCCATGTTCTTGTGGATTGTGGGGTGGCGCTTCATTGTTTTCTTTCCCAGATATTTTGTTCTTACAACCTATAGAGGGGATGAAACGGCAAAAGGCGCCCGCGGTCGAAAAAAAATTTTGCGGCGGAGGGTAATGAATTGAGGGCGTCAGCCGCTGAGTCGGCGGGACAGCTTCTTGATCTCTTTGTGGAATTTGCTGCGGAGAAGGTTAGGGCGCATCTTGAGCATTTGCGCGATGTCCTCGAACTGATAGCCGATCACACGCAGCTCGAAGACTGTGCGAGTCCACGAGTCCATCTGAGCCATGACTTCCTCGATTAGAATCTGATCGTGCAGCGTTTCCGATCGCGCGCGGGCGTCGTTCGTTGGCTGTTGTTCAGGCTCGAGCGGTTGGTAGCGGTTCTCTTTTTCCACTTCCTCATATATATGGCGCTTGAAAGTGGTCCAGAGATAAGCTTTGAGGTCGCGGATTTGATCCGGCTGTTCCTGAAGCTTGCGAGAGACGGCGGCGGCGGCCTTGAGCATCAGCCGCATTCCCGCCGGGCAATCGCGCAGCTTCGAATTAACGAAGCTCTCGGCCTGTGGCCACAACTCCCCTGCCGCTTGGTAAACTTCGGGACAAATGACGCCGAATTCGTCAGTATAACCTTCGTCCAAACTTGGCCAGGACAGTTGCGTTGATTCCATACCGCTCGCAAGTCAAAGAAGGGAAAAAAGCTCAAGAACTGCGCGAGTCTATTCGCGTTTTCACCTATCGTCAACAGGATTTACCTTGCTAATTTTTCTAATGCGGCGGTAGTTATCGGGAAAATGTGGAGACCTGGCTATAGAGCGTCGTGGAAGATCACCCCTAGACAATAGCGCTCGCCAGACCGGAGGCGGCTGACGCCGTGGCGCATATTCACACGGTAATCGCCGCGCGCGCCACGTACGGGCCGATAGCGGTTCGGGAAGATGATGAATTGGCCTTGCTCGAGGGCGATGGCCTCGCCGCGAGTCTGGGCGCGAGGGCGTTGCTCGTTGAGCAGGAACTCGCCGCCGGTGTAGTCGCATCCGTACTGATTCAATACGCAGGCCGCTTGTAATGGAAAGGCGACCTCGCCGTACAAGTCCTGATGCAGGCAGTTGTAATCGCCCGCTATGTAACGCAACAGCAGCGGCGTCGGTCTGGTTTGCTGATGTCGATGGCAGACGGACAAAAACTCCCTCAGGGTCAGTGGAAATCGTTCAGGTTGGTTCATCCGTTCCATCCAGCGATTGGCGATTCGGGTGAGTGGCGGATAGAAACTCTCTCGCAATTCGCTTACGAGCGGCGGCAATGGCGCGGCGAAGTATTGATATTCTCCCCGCCCGAAGTTATGCCGCTCCATCACCACCCTGCTGCGAAACGCTCCGCTGTCGGCGTAAAGGCTGATCAATTCATCGCATTCGGCGGGCGAGATCAAAGGGGCGGTGAGCGCATAGCCTTGTTCATCCAATTGCGCGGCGAGCCCCGGCCAATCGCAAGTCGCGGCTCGCTGTTTCAGATTTTCCATTCGGAAGTTCCTTATCTAAATCCGCGAAATTCATTTCCATCCATAGCGTGAGCTTGGATGGAGATGAATGCGCGCATCGTGGGTGTTTTGTCCACGATTAACTTGTGCTATAGTCAGCACAGTTCTTTGAAACTCAAATTTGGCGGTTCCGGCAGGAAGTCTGCCGGGTAAAAGTTTGAACACCGAAGAAATGAGTTGCAGTCGGTATCGCGAGAACCAAGCACGCCGACAATGCAAACATATGTAACGGCGATGGCGCCGTGAAAAAACAGGGATTCATTCGAATCTCCTACCCGGTCGGGCGCCGGGAAAGTTACGCCTACGAGATATGAATCCGACACGGGTTCAGCGTAGGAATCTCCACCTAGAGCCGTCAGGCTTAGGTGGAGAGAATGTCAATGTTTCGCCGCTCGTTTGCCCAAGGCGGACTTCTCTTTTTCCAGCAACCGGCGTTTGCGCTCGACGCCCCAGCGATAGCCGCCGAGTTCGCCGTTCTCGCGGACGACGCGATGACAGGGCGTGACGAGCGCCGCCGGATTGGTCGCGCAGGCGCGGGCGACTGCGCGGGTCGCGGAAGGCCGGCCGATGCGGCGAGCGATCTCGCCGTACGAAGCGGTCTGGCCGTATGGAATGCGGCGCAACTCTTCCCAGACTCTCTTCTGAAAAGCTGTTCCCTGCACGTCGAGCGGCAGGTCGGGATGCGGCTCCTGACCCGCCAGATGCGCGAGCAGCGCGCGGACTTGAGTCTGTAGTCGTTTCTCGTCGCGCGCGATCTCCGCTTGCGGGAACTCGGCGCGCAGACCGCCGATCAATTCTTCGATCTTGTCTCCGAGCGTCACAGAACAAACTCCTTTGTCGGTCACCGCGACGAGCAGCAGACCGAGGGGGCATTCGGCGATTGTGTAGTCGATATTCATTCCTTTTCCTCCTTTACGGTACGTGGCGGGCGTCATGCCCAATTGAGCGGCGGCTTTTTCGTAAAGCCGGCTGCTGGAGCCATAACCCGCCTCATACATCGCTTCGGTCACGCTCTGACCGGCCTTGACGCGAGTTTTAAAAAGGTCGGCGCGGCGGGCTTCGGCGTACTGGCGCGGCGTAATGCCCATCAGCTTTTTGAAGAGCCGCTGCAGATGAAACTGGCTCAGCTTCATCCGCTCGCTCAGAGCGGCGATGTTAAGCGGCTCTTCCAGATGTTGATCGATCAAACGGCAAAGGCTCTGCGTCAATTCAGCCTGCGGGTCGCGGACGACCGCCTCGTCGGGTCGGCAACGCCGGCAGGCGCGAAAACCTGCCTGCCGCGCGGCCTCCGGCAGCGCGAAGAAGAGAATGTTCTCACGCTTCGGCCGCCGCGAGGCGCACGACGGGCGGCAATAGATCCCGGTCGTGCGCACGCCGTAATAGAACATCCCGTCATAGTCCGCGTCGCGCGTCTGTATGGCCTGCCAAAACCCGTCTTCGGCGGTCGCCGCCATTTTAGTCGCGATTCTGATGATTGATGGATTCGTCATATCCCTTACCTCCGAGCGCGATCTTAGCCGGACTGCGCGCCCGCGATCTATCCGAATTATGCTGCGCAATTCTCGACCAATCCATGCCGCGTATGGGCCGCGTACGGCGGCCGCGTCACAATCGGCGCGACTTGACACCGGCGTCGGTTTCATGGATGTTGGCTTCCGCATACCTGGAGGAGATTCTTTATGATGAAAGCCATAGTTTTTGTCGCGCTGCTGCTCGCGGTCAGCGGCTACACCGAATGCTACAAGCCTGCGGGGCGGGGAGACAGTTTGCCGAAGCACATCAAGACGCTGGCCATCCCGCCGTTCCAAAATCCCAGTCTGCGATACAAAGTCGAGCAGCGGTTCACATCCGCCGTGATCGAGGAGGCGACCCACCGCGCGCGCTCACTCAAAATCGTTCCCACGCCCGAGGGCGCGGACGCGGTGATGAACGGCTCGATAAAATACTTCTACTTCCGCCCGGTGCTGCTCGACGATCTGGGACGGGCCAGGTTGTTTGAGATCACCATCTATGTTCAGGTGACCGTGCGCGACCAGACGACTAATAAGGTCCTCTACGATAACCAGAACTACATTTTTCGTGGCGAATACGAGATCACCGGCGACCCGAAGACGTACTTCAATGAAGAGGGGCCGGCGACTGACCGCCTCGCGCGCGATTTCGCGAGGAGCGTGGTTTCCACCATTCTGGAAGGATTCTGAACTTCTTTATGATCCCGACCAGATTCGCTTTAGCCATTTGCTTTTTCATTCCGCCACTTGCCGCTTACTCACAGACAACCGGTCAAACGGCGTCGGCCAAGATCAATGCGCCTGAATTCCGCGCGATCTCGACCAAACAGCTTGCGACATTTGAGAAGGAATTGGGCGAGCTTGCCGGCCAAGGTTTTCGGCTCGAACGTCTTCTCGAATCCTTCACTATCTTTTATCAAGCGGCCCTTTTGTCGCGTCTGCAGACGGAAGGCGGCGCGGCGAAATATGAGTACAAGCTGTTGACCACACGCCGCGTTTCTACACTTGAAAAGGAGTTGGAGGCCGCCGCCGCCGAAGGATATGAAGTTCGCGGAATAATGTCCGCCGGAAAACCATATGTCGGGTCGGAGATGGTTCTGGTTTTGGAGCGGCCGGCTGGCGATAAAAATCAGAGATTTCATTATCGAATCTTGTCAGACGTCGGTAGGCAGGGGAACAAGTTAAATGACAATTTGCAGAAGGCCGTTTCCGAGAGTTATCGCCCGGTCAAAGTGATTCATCACCTCGACGTCGGATTTGGGGCTTTCGTCGGCGCGGGGGGGCCGGCCTTCCTGATGATCCTCTCGCGCAAGGAGGGGGACCAGGGCGAGGGCGCTGGCGATCCAGAGTATAAGGTTTTAGAGACGGTGCGAATATCGACCATGCAGAAAGAGATCGATCAGTCCGCGAAGGAAGGGTACCGCCTTTTCTTATCCTCGGCGGTGAACCTTGCATTGATGGCGCGAGATAAGCGGAATTCTCAGCCGCGTTATGAATATAGGCTCCTAAAGCTGAAGAAAGGGGCCGAAGAGAAAGAACTCCTGGCGCAGTCAGGGCTCGGATATGATTACCGCGCGACGGTCAGTAAGGGGGCTACCGTGCTTGAACTCGATTTACAAGCCGGGACGAATAGAATCGCGCCTGAGTACAAGTTCCTTAAATTCCCGAATAAAGAAGAAGAAAAAGAGAAGTTCCAGAAGGAGATGTCAGAGGCCACCGCCTCAGGCTTTCATTTCCTCGACCTGACGGTGTGGGGGGGCTTGGCCGTCATATTGGTTCGGTGATCGTTCTAGGCCAAGCTACATTAGGGCGCCGGTACAGTACCGCGCGTAAGCAAGCGGCTGACTAATGAGACTGCCGCTTGCTTACGCGCGCGGTACTGTACCGGCCCTGCGTGTCTCGATTTAACGTGGTAGTAATAGATGAAGAAGACCGGTTCAGGCGACTCGCTTAAATCCCAATCTGAATTCCACCAAAAGCTTCAGAGCGGCCAGATAGCGCCGCTCTACCTGTTTGAAGGTTCGGAGAGATATCTGCGCGATCATGCGTTGAAGAAGCTGCTCGAAGTCGCGGTTGACGAATCGGCGCGCGATTTCAACTTCGCCAGAATCTCGGTCGCGCAGGGAAACCTCGATGACGCTCTGGCGTTGGCGCGGCAATTCCCGATGATCTCGCCCCGGCGGATGGTCGTCGTCGCGGGCTTTGAAGCGATCAGCGACGACAAACAGCTCAACGCGTTGAAAGATTATCTGCGCGCGCCGGCTGAAACGACCGCCCTGGTCTTCACGAGCGACGCGCTGGACAACCGGCGCAACATCGCGACGATGCTGCGGAAGGCATGCGTGGTCGTTAGCTTCGATCCGCTGGACGAGCGCGAGGCCGCGCCGCAGTGGATTCGCGATTACGTCGCGCGCGCCGACCGCTTTATCGAACCACAGGCGGCGGCTTACCTGGTCGGAATGGTCGGGGTCGACCTGACGCGGCTCTCGACCGAACTCGACAAGCTGATCAATTACGTCGGGGAAAGTGGAAGAATAGGGAAGCAAGAGATCGACGAGTTGGTTCTCAATTCGCGCGAGCATTCGAATTTTGAGCTGACCGACGCGATCCTTGACGGCGACCGTCGCCGCGCGTTGAATCTGCTCGACCGCATCTACGCGAACGCCTCTGAACGGCCCGAGACGCTGTCATTATTGATCCTCGGCGCGATCGCCAGCAACTACCGCAAGATGCTCGCGGCGAAAGAATTGATGCGGCGGAACGCGCCGAACGCCGAGGTGGCGAAGGCGGTGGGAATGCCGCCTTTCATCGTCACGAGGTTCAACGAGCGCGTGCGGAAGATAGACGCCCAGCGGATATTGCGCGGGATCGCCCGCATCGCCGAGACCGACGTCGCGCTCAAAACGTCGCTCGCCACGCCGCGATTGCAGATCGAAGTGCTGATCTGCGAACTCTGCCCACCCTGATTGGAGACAGGGCGACGGGGCGACGGGGCGAAAATTCCCCTCGTCCCCCGGTCGCCCAGTCGCCCCGTCTCTTTTTCTCTACAGAGGTTGACGGCCGGCGAATCCCGCGTCCAGATCGTGCCACCATTCAATGCTTTCCTCGCCGCGCCGCCAGCACAGATAGACGACTTTGCCATCCCGTTCGCTCGGGAAGTCGATCAATCCCTGATCGAAGTCTTTGATTTCGACGCCGAGGCCGAGAATCTCCTGCGTCGAAGCTATGAAGGTCGCGAGCGCGTCCGAATATTGAAAGCCGCGCGCGATGCCGCCGCCGCCCGGACTCTCGCTCGCGCGTTTGGCTTCTGGCGCCAGCCGTCGAAGCGTCGCTCGCGTGCGGTCGATCACCGCGAACAGCCGCTTGACTTCGGGCAGCAATGCGGTCGCTTCTTCGAGGGTGAAAAGTTTCATCGCGTTTCGATGTGGAAAGTTGTCCGGAAAATCGTTTGATTGATGTGACGGTCAATTAGATCAAGCGGCGTATCGAAAAGCAAACAGCTGGCGCGACGTCGAATAGCTATTTTCTTGCCTGCGCGATTTGCAAAGGGTACTATACCGTCGCCCTCTTGGGTCGCGGCGCTTTTCAATGGAGGTAACAAGATGGTGAAGAGGTATTGCCTGTCCGTTTTTCTACTCGCCCTGATCGGCCTCGCAATCAGCCCCGTCGGCTTCGCGCAGGCGCAGAGTGGCGAGTCTGTCATTCCCGAAGGAACCGAGATTCAACTCGCATTGCTCGATCCGGTCAGCTCAAAACTGAGCGAACCCGGTGACGAAATCAGAGCGGTCGTGCGGCGCGACGTGGTCGTTGACGGCCGAAGGCTGTTGAGAGAAGGCACGGAAGTGGTCGGGCGAGTCACGCTGGCTCAACCTGCGAAGCGGCCTCTTAAGGGCGGACGGCTCCACATCACCTTCGACCGCATCCGCCTGGAAGGATCGGAACAGAAGATCGCGGCAGTCCTGAAATCGGCCTCCGATTTCACGCGCGACGAAAAAGTGAAGTCTGACAGCGAGGGAACGTTGAAGCAGGGCGCGGGCGGCGGCCAGGTTTTAGATAACGTCCTCACGGCGGCCGAACTCGGTTCCGTCGGCGTGACGATTGCGTTGCTGGGGGGATTGGCGAAATCCGATGGTGGGATCGGTTCGTTCAGCGGGGCAGCCGTCGGCGGTTTGGCGGTGATGGGCGGAAGCATCGCCGCGGGAGTTCTTCTGACCAAAGGCAAAGAGGTCAGACTGGACGAAAGCGCGGTCATCAGATTAAAGCTGGTCAGGCCCGTCTCAATAGAGTAAGCGGCCGGCGCCCATTTGCCGTTTTACATTTGTCATTTGCCATTGCGCCTTGGAGGCGCCGAACACAATGACGAATGGCGAATGTAATATGGCAAATGGAAAATAGTTCCACTCTCGCATTCCCCGTCATGCGTTACGTCAACAACCCTCCTAATCCTTGGCTCAGCGCCCGGCACGAATGGATCGGCGAACCGCCCGAAGCCAAGCTCGAAGTTTTTGAAGAGACGGCTACGCGTTCGATCATCACCAGCAATAACAGCCCCGACATCCCGTTCGATTATTCGATCAACTGCTATCGCGGTTGCCCGCACGCCTGCACATACTGTTTCTCACGGCCCACGCACGAGTACCTCGGCTTCGGCGCGGGTAGCGATTTCGAGCGGAAGATCGTAGCCAAGGTTCGCGCGCCGGAGTTGCTACGCGCTGAGTTTATGAAGAAGAGCTGGAAGGGCGAGGTGTTGGTCTTTTCGTTCACTTCCGATCCGTATATCCCACTCGAAGTCAATTACCAGCTCACGCGCAAATGTCTGGAGGTCTGCCTGGAATTCCGCAACCCGGTCAGCCTGATCACCAAATCGGCTCTCATCCGCCGCGACCTGGAATTGATCGCTCGACTTTCTGTCGAAGCCAGCGCGATGGTCCATTTCACCATCCCGTTTCTCGACCACGACGTGAACCGCGCGCTGGAACCGTTCGCCCCGTTCCCCGAACACCGGTTCGCCGCGATGAAAGCGTTCGCCGATGCGGGCGTCGAGGTCGGCCTGGGTATCGCTCCGGTGATCCCGGGATTGAACGAACACGCGATACCGGAATTGCTAGAACGCGCTCGCGACGCCGGCGCCAATTCGGCGTTCATCACCCTGCTGCGCCTGCCCGGCAACGTCGAGCCATACTTCCTCGAGCGATTGCAGGAGAAAATGCCACTGCGCGCGAAGAAAATTCTCAACCGAATTCGTGAGGTGAAGGGCGGCGTTTTGAACAAGAGCGGATTCCACGAACGCATGCGAGGCGAAGGGCCGTTCTGGGAGATGGTCAAAAAGACATTCGAGATTCACACCCGCCGGCTGGGGCTGAATCAGGTCAAGTACGAAATGAAAGATCGCCGGCAGACTTTCCGCCGCCCGTCGGCGCAGGGAAGTTTGTTCGACATGGATGAATAGGCGCCGCAGGGCGCCGCAGGGCATAATCCTTTCTCTGTGTTCTGCGGCGCCCCGCGGCGCCTAATAGTCTTCATACATTTGAAAACCCAACCTGTTTGGCGATCCGCCGCGCGGTCAACTATACTCCGTCCGAAAAATTCTCTCCCTCGCATTACCCCCGGTCAGCAAAGATTCCCCAACAGCGATTTGGAGAATGAAGGCATGCGTTATCACGCTGTGGCTTGTGATTACGACGGCACGCTGGCTCATAACGGGCGAGTAAATGACGGGACTGTGGCGGCGCTCGAACGACTGCGTGGTTCGGGGCGGCGGCTGATTATGGTGACGGGCAGGGAACTCGATGATCTGCAACAGAATTTCTCACGCCTGGAACTGTTCGATCGGGTGGTGGCCGAAAACGGAGCCCTGCTCTATTGCCCTAAGACGCGCAAGGAGAAGTCGCTCGCCGAGCCGCCGCGACCGGAGTTCGTGCGACTGCTCGAAGAACGCGGCGTCTCCCCCGTTTCTGTCGGGCATTCCATCGTCGCCACCTGGGAGCCGCATGAGACCACGGTGCTCAAAACAATCCACGACCTCGGGCTGGAGATGCAGGTGATCTTCAACAAGGGCGCGGTCATGGTGTTGCCTTCGGGCGTGAACAAGGCGACGGGCCTCAAGGCCGCGCTCGATGAACTGAGGCTCTCGCCGCACAACGCCGTCGGCGTCGGCGACGCCGAAAACGACCACGCTCTTTTCAGCCTTTGCGAATGCTCGGTGGCGGTGGCTAACGCGCTGCCGTCGGTCAAAGAGCAGGCGGATTGGGTGACGCGAGGAGACCATGGCGAGGGCGTGATCGAGCTTTGCGAGGCGCTGCTGCGCGACGACCTGCGCGAGATCGAGCCTGGGCTTCAGCGCCACGGCGTCCTGCTCGGCGCGCGCGAAACCGGCGAGGAGGTCAGATTGCAGCCCTACGGCGTCAACATTTTGGTCGCTGGGCCTTCCGGAGTCGGGAAATCGACTCTGGCCGGCGGATTTCTCGAACGTCTGGCCGAGCGGGGCTATCAATTCTGCATCATTGACCCCGAAGGCGATTACTCGACTTTCGAGGGCGCGGTCGTGTTGGGCGACAACCGCCGCGCGCCGAATGTGGACGAGGTCTTCGAACTGCTCGAACAACCTGCGCAAAACGTCGTTATCAACCTCCTCGGAATCGCGCTCGATCATCGACCGCCTTTCTTCGCCGGATTGCTCCCGCGGTTGCAGGAACTGCGCGCCACGCGGGGCCGCCCGCATTGGACCGTTATCGACGAAGCGCATCACCTGTTGCATTCGTCGTGGGACTCGGCGGAGTTGACCGTGCCGCAGAATATGCCCGGGACGTTGATGATCACAGTCCACCCGGAGAGCGTCGCGCCCGCCGCGCTGTCTGTGGTCGATCTGGTCATCGCCGTCGGAGAGGCGCCGGAGCGCACGCTGGCCAACTTCAGTCGAGCGATAGGTCAGCAGCCGCCCGCGCTCGCGCCGGTCGAGCTGCAGACGGGCGAGGCCATTGGTTGGTTCTGCCGCGCATCTGAACCGCCATTCTGGTTTCGCAGCGAACCGCAGCAAGGCGAGCGCCAGCGCCACCACCGCAAATACGCCGAGGGCGAACTGGCGCCGGAGCTCAGCTTCTATTTCCGCGGTCCCGATGGCAAACTCAACCTGCGCGCCCAAAACCTTCACGTCTTCGTGCAACTGGCCGACGGCGTGGACGACGAGACCTGGCTCCATCACCTGCGCGGCGGAGATTATTCCGGCTGGTTCCGTCAGACGATCAAAGATGACGAATTGGCCGATGAGGCCGCTCAGATCGAACAAAACCAAAGCCTCTCGGCCCGGGAGAGTCGCGACGCCATCCGCATAGCGGTCGAGAGGCGTTATACCGCGGCTCCGTCAGGGCCATTTTCCCGTGTGGCGCCCCAAAATCAATCGTCATAAGGCGCGTTCGCAAAGGTCGCACAAACCGAGAACAAAAACCGGTCATCGGCGTAATTGATGTTGATCCATTTACCCGAGCAAGTCGCATCAAGTGAGGCCCGAATTATGAATCAAACCTGTCAACATTGCAGTTATCAATCTCCCTCCGGCGCCAGGTTTTGTCGTCAATGCGGCGCGCAGCTTATCGTCGAGACTGAGCTCTCCGCCGCCGATACGCGCAACTACGGCAAAGAGGCTGCGCCTTCAGTAGCCACGGCCGGCTCTAGCCACTTGCCGCCGAGCGTCGCCGACGCCATCGCGGGAGATACCGAGCGTTATTACCAGGCGCAGTATGTCCCCGTTCCCGTGGTTTCCGTCACATCCCAGATTAAATCGAGAATCGGGCGCTGGCGCTGGTTCGCGTTGCTGTTCGCGCTGCTCGTCGGCGTGATGATCGGCGGGGCGGTGACAGGCGGCATCATGAGCCACGGCAGAGATTCGCGCACGCCTGAAGAGCGCGACCGCATGCGGAGAGAAGATGAGGCGAGAAGGAGACAGGAGGATGCGAGGAGACGTCAGGATGACGCAAGGCGTCGCGCTGAAGATCTCCAGCGTCAGTCGGAGGATCGCGCCCGCCAGTCGCAGGATCGCGCCCGCGAAGCTATGGATCGCATCCGCGAAGCCAACGAACGAGCCGTCGAGGCCGGCGATGAAATTGCGCCGACCGATGCAAAGCTGCTCGACCTCAGTCAATACGAATATCCCGGCGCAACTGTGAGCAGCGCGATCAGGATCCCCGGCCGCGAAATGCTCACGATGCGCGTGTCCAAGGAGCAATTCGACGCCGTCAACCAGTTTTACCAGAAGAAACTCGACAAGCCGATCGTCGAAAGCAACGAGGCGGATCAGATACGGTTGATCTTCCAATCCAAAACCACGCCTTCGATAGCGGTCGCCGTCGAAACAGACTACAGTCGTCCCGGGCCGTCGCTTAAGATCGTGGTGTTGCGCTCGCCTTTCCGGCTCCCCAGGCCCGATGAGACTCAAACCCCGAGATGACTCAAACACCCCAATTCAAGATCATTCCCGACGGCGACGAACTCGGCCGGATCGAGCGCGACCTGCGCTTCCACACGCTCGGCGTCGAAAATCCTTCGGCGCTCACGCGAGAACAGATCGCCGCGTTCAACCGCGACGGTTTTCTCAAATGCGTTCACATTTTCAATCAAGATGAGATCGCCACGCATCGCCGCCACTTCGATGATCTACTCGAACGAGTCGTCGCCGCAGGTGGCGACAGCTATTCGATCAGCACGGCGCATTTGAAATACCCGCAGGTTTACGACCTGCTCGCGCACCCGCGCATCGTCGCCGTCGTCAAAGACCTGCTGGGCGAGGACGTGATCGGGTGGGGATCGCACTATTTCTGCAAAATGCCCCGGGACGGCAAACGGGTGAGTTGGCATCAGGACGCGAGCTATTGGCCTTTGACGCCGTCGAAGACCGTCACCGTCTGGCTGGCGATTGACAACGCTGACGTCGAGAACGCCTGCATGCGCTTCATTCCCGGGTCGCACCTGTACGGCCATCTGACCTGGCGTTTAAGCGAGGCGGACGAAGACAATGTGCTCAACCAGTCCGTCTCCGATGTCGAACGGTTCGGCGCTCCGGTTGACGACGTTTTGCGAGCCGGAGAGATTTCGATCCACAGCGACCTGACGCTGCACGGCTCTGAAGCGAACGATTCGGACCGAAGGCGTTGTGGATTGACTTTGCGTTATTGCGCGGCGGAAGTGCGGGCTTACCTGGGGTGGAATGCGAAAGGCGTTGTGGTGAGCGGCGCGGACGCCGACGGACATTGGGAGAACGCGGCGAGGCCGGAGTGAATTGAGGCCGTCGCGACCTTCGTTCGAATGAGAATAGCTGAACGGTGAATAATGTTCGAAATTGACCGTTCAGCTATTTGTTTTTGATCGACGAGAATCTAAAGCGTTTTTCGGTTGGGCATCCAGGAAAAACAAACCACGGGGAACACGGGGTGGGACAATTTGGCAAATTGTCCCACCCCTACTTGCTCCGCTTTAGAACTTCAGCTTCAACGCGAATTGGATCACGCGCGCAGCCTCACCCGTCTGGATGATGGTCTGCGTGGTGGGCGGGGCGACCGCCGCGCAACAGGTCTGGCCAAAGAGCGTCGAAGTGATGCTCGGGCTGCCTGTTGACGCGTCGCGCGGGTTGTCGAAGTTGGTATGGTTGAACGCGTTGAAGATCTCTGTGCGGAAGTCGAGCTTAAAGCGTTCGCTCAATTGGAACGACTTGGTAATGCTGAGATCCAGGTTCCAGTAGCTCGGCGCGGTGAAGATGTTGCGGCCCGCGCCGTCCGACCCGGGGCCAGGGATCGCGAACGCGCTGGCGTCGGCGAAGACCACAGGCCCGGCGACCCCGGATTTTTCCTGCAACTTCGCCTCGACCGGTTTGATGACATCGGCGCGCGAGACGTGCGAGAAGTTCGCCGTGCGGGCACCGCTGGTGACGCTGAAGGGCTCGCCGGTCATAAACGTATAGATGCCGTTGAGCGTCCAACCGCCAATCAACGTATTCACGAAGCCGTTTCCGGCGTCCAGCCATCTGCCCTTGCCGGCCGGAAGCTCCCAAACGCCGCTGGACGTGAAGACGTGCGTGCGGTCGAAATCCGAACGCGAACGCTCACCGCGCCAGTTGCGAATGTTAGTCGGCGTGCGCGAGTTGGTCGTGGTCAAGCCACCGCCCGACGAAGATCCCACGGGGTCGACCGACTGGTCGTCAATCGATTTGCCGAATGTGTATGCGGCCCCCAACAGGAAACCCTTCTCGAACCGCTTGCGCAGCGTGAACTGCGCCGCGTGATAGTAGGAATCGCCGCCCGCGTCAATGTACGTGATCACGCCGAACTGCTGGTTCGGACGCAGCTTCAGGGCCAGCGTCGTCTGCTCGACGCGTCCGGCAAATTCACCTGCGGCGTTTTGTCCCAAATTGGTAAGTGTCGTGCCCGTATTGACGAAGGTCTGTGACAACGGGCCTTTAGGGCTATTCGGAATAGAGGACGGGTAGTTAACGATGGAGATCAACTGACCAGTGACGCCCGCCGGACAGTTCAAACCGTCGGAATTGCAACCCTTCGCCAAGTTCGCCTGCATCGCCCGGAAGTCGCCCAGGATGGGCCCGGCGTCAATCTGGTTGATGTCATAGGCGCGCTGCAGGTGCGTGCCGCGACGTCCGATGTAAGCCGCCTGTGCGACGAAACCCATCGGAAGTTCATGTTGAAGACTCAGGTTCCATTGATGCACCGTCGGCAGTTGATAGTTCGGGTCGAAGGCGGCGACGGGCGGCGCGTTGCTGAGCAGCGTCGCCGGCAGCGTGAAGAACGCCGACGGCTTTGCCGACGGCGCCGCCAACTGAAGCGGGAATCCTTCTGCGATACGCACAGGCGTCGCCACAGTTCCAGGCACGCCCTGACAACCCGGCGTCGGCGTCGTGCCGACCGTCGACTGACAAGTTGTGACCAATCCCGGCGGGCGGCCCATCACCGCCGTCACCTGGAACGAGGAGATCGGGTCGTAGGCGACGCCGTATCCCGCGCGGACAACGAACTTGTTATTCTTGCCCGGACTCCACGCGACGCCGAGGCGCGGGCCGAAAGCCATGTCGTGATCGCCGCTGTAAAAGCTATCGCCTTGGCCGTATGTGACCAGACCCTGCGAGCCGTCAATCGGCTGTTTGGCGGTGTAGACACGATTGGCAGCTTCTTTCGGCGGCGGATTAAATTCCATCCGCATGCCATAATTGATCGTCAGGTTCGGGCGCAGCTTCCACTCGTCCTGAACATAAGCGTTGTACTGTTTCAAACGCGTGCCTACATCGAAGAGCGATACTTTGCCGTCTTTGACAAATGGCAGAAACGCGTCGCTGTTGATGTCGCCGATGAACACTTGCGTCAGTCGCGCGGGAATTCCAAGCACGTCATTGACCGCGCCTCGCAGACGGGTCTTGTCAGTATCATCCATCCCCGGCGTCACGCCCAGGGTCGGTTGCAAAACGGTGGTGCTGAATGAAAGCGTAGGCGTGACATTGATGCCGCCGGGCTGTCCGCGCTGGTCGTTGTGCTCGTAGAAGCGAATGTTGACGCCGGCGCCGATCTGGTGCGCGCCCTTGAGGATGCTCAGGTTGTCGAGCAACTGGGGCGTGGTCACGCCGCGCGCCGTGCGTGGGGTGTTGATGTAAGGCAGGCTCGCGTTGTTGAAAGTGTAGGGAACGATGTTCGGGAAATCGGGATTCGCTTCGCCCTGCGTGAACAGGAAGAAGAAGCGGGCGAAACCTACGATGAATTCGTTGTTGATGTTCGACGTGAATTGCGAGCGCCACCCCAGAGACAGGTTCTTCGACGCGCGGAAGACTTCGCCCAGCGCCGGGAAGCCGGGGAAGACCTGCGGACGGGCGTTTAGCGGGTCACCCATCCTCGTGTTCTGGTCGGCGTAAAGGAAGCGGCTGAAAATGGTGTTCCGCTCGTTGAGAGTGTGGTCAATGCGGATGGCGAAGTTCGGCCCTTCGTTCTGCGTCGGCGGGTTCCACGAATAGGTCGCAGTGTTCAATCCGTCGCCGACAGCGTAATCATTCGGCGCGGGGTAAGAGTTGAACAGCTTGGCAATCGTCGGATCAATCCCGATGTGGCGCGGATCATTGGCGAAGAGGTCATATGTGGCTATGCAATTAGTGTCGCTGTCGTTCGCGCATGGGCGCACGCCTGGGGCCAAGGCGCCGGTCTTCGGGTCAACGAGCGATGGGACGTTCTTGCCGCCTTTGAAGTAACGGTACTTGCCGGCGAGCAGGCTCGGCGTGTAGATAACGGGGAAGCCGAATGTCTGATCAATGGGTTGTCAACCGTGACAGGCGTATTGACCTGAATGATCACGCCAGCCTGATTTGCGGTTTTGAAGCCCGTCATTTCCACTGTGATCGTGTAGCCGCCGACCGGCAGGGACGGAAACGAATAGAGACCGGCATCGGTGGTCGACT
>DASTMP010000059.1:0-15910 GCA_035714085.1 Blastocatellia bacterium | reverse complement strand
AAAGTCGGGGCGATAGGATTTGAACCTACGACCTCTCGGTCCCGAACCGAGCGCTCTACCAGGCTGAGCCACGCCCCGTTGCTCGCCCTTGGCGATCATAAATTATGACCGTCAAAGACGAAACTGCATATTACTGGTCGTTTTTTTGCTTGTCAATCGCCGCGTCAATGACCCTCAATTGACAATTTTCACGGCCATTCCACTTGTTGATCTCGAGACGGCACATCAGGCTGATCCGGCTCGCGCCGGAGAATTCCGGCTGACGCTCGGCGGCGTTCCACCAGAGAGCTTCTATTTCAGTCCTTTCCTTCCCGATCAGAATCTTCAGGTGCTTATCTTTGAGCCTCTGGACGAAGCGCAGCGGCGCCTGCCGCATCAGGAAGAGCGGATGCGGGTTGCCAACGCCGTGCGGTTCGAGCCGGGCGAGCGCTCTGGCGCATTCAACGGTCGCGTCTTCGAGCGCGATCTCGGCGTCGGCGTTCAAACTCCGCCCGACGTCGTCATCACTGAGGATTTCCGCCGCGTGGCGGTTGAGCCTGTATCGCATCTCGTCGATTTTGGCGGCCGTGACGGTAAACCCTGCGGCCATCGGATGGCCGCCGTATTTAACCAGCGCGTCAGAAATGGAGTCGAGGGCCTCGACCAGATGAAACCCGTTGATTGAACGCGCGCTGCCGTGCGCGATTCCCTCTTCGTCTATCGAGCAAATGAAGGTCGGACGCCCGGTCATCTCGACTATTTTTGAACAGACAATGCCGATCACCCCGCGGTGAAACCCTTCGGCCTCCGCGCCGGCGAAGACCAGCACGCGGTCGAGATCCGACTCAGGAGCTGGTTTGTGGTCTGGCTGGCCGCTATTGATCAACTCCTTCAACTTATCGAACAGCACGCTCTGGATATGTTGGCGCTGCGCATTCATCGCATCCAGCTTGAAGGCGATCTTCATCGCCTCGTCGTCGGTCTTCGCGTCGAACAGCGCCAGGACCGAATCGGCGTGAGCGATGCGCCCGGCGGCGTTGATTCGCGGCCCGATCCTGAACCCCACGTCGAAGGCCGTGATGGGAGAGTTGACCTGGGAGAGTTTGAGCAGGGCGCGCAGTCCCGGATTGTTGCTTCGTTGATTCAGCGTCCGCAACCCGTGGGCGACGATGGCGCGGTTTTCGCTCGCCGACAGATCGACCATATCGGCAATGGTCCCGATGGCGGTGAGTTTGGCCAACGAGGACAGGATCGCGTCTCGTTTCTCGCGCCCTGTGAGCAGCGCGTCGGCGAGCTTCAGCGAGACCCCGCAGGCGGCCAAATGCTTGTTCGGGTAATCGACGCCCGACGAGCCTTTCGGACACAGCACGGCGAAGGCTTCGGCGGGAACGTCTTCGCCGTCCGGCAAATGATGGTCACAGATGATCAGGTCGATTCCGAGCTCTCGCGCCAATCTGGCTTCGGCGTGTGATTTGATACCGATGTCGGCGGTGACGATGATCTGAAACCCCTCGGCGGCGGCGCGTTCGACAATCTCGCGCGAAAGTCCGTAACCTTCGGTGAACCGGTCGGGAATGTAACACGAGATCAGATCTCCAGCCCCCAATAGTCTCAGCGTGTGTGACAGGATCACGCTCGAAGTCGTGCCGTCTACGTCGAAATCTGTGACGATCATTATCCGCTCGCGGTCACGAATGGCGCGGCGCAATCTCTCGGCGGCCAGTTCCATATCACGCAGCAGAAAAGGAGAATGTAGATCATCAATAAATTCGGGCGCCAGGAACTTCCGAACTTCATCCGCGCTCGTAAGACCGCGATTGAGCAGGCAGCGGAGCAGCAGCCGGTTCTCGCCAGTCTCCGATTGGAGACGATCCAATGTTCCTGACGCCGCCGTCGCGACCGGGTCGTAGCCCGGCGCATGCCAGCGCGCGCCACTAAGCCCGCGCGTGATTTTGGTCAGAGATGGCGTCATGCTTCATTCTAGGGATTTTCGAGATCACGCCTCATTTAAAGGCGGCAAGAATCAAATCCGATCTTCCACTCTATAGAAAGCCATAAACATCCGCAGCAATCTCTGGCGAAACGTCGCAATGTTTGCGACACAATGGACGTTCCATCAATCGCTTGTTCCAAAGACATACCGGATGCCTTGATTTTCTACCTTTGAGGTCGGGGCGGCCTAAACCGAGCCAGGCGCCAAAGCCGCAGCTATGCGCCCCCAGGATTATTCCCGGTCGCTGGCGGGAGATTATAGTCCCCGTTCACCGCAAAACTGAACTGTGTACTGTTTGTCCACAACTTCAGCAACTATGCGCGACCAGACGGCTAAATGACAGACATTACTGGCATTTGCCTTCGAGCCATTATAGGAAGCGACGCTCGTGGCGCTGAAAAATTTCTGGAACCGTGTTTCCTGAAAAGCGTTAAAATGGCGTGTGTGTAGTTTGTGTGAGGTGATCAACCACGCTGGAGCGGGAGGGTCACCTCGATTTTTTTGATTGTAAATTCAGCGGTTTCGGTCCGGCCCTCACAACAACAACGACAACCGCCGTTTTGCCCGTCTGACCTTTGATGCTATAGTCTGGCTTCGCTCGTCGCCCTACTCCTCAGTTCCAATGCGAACTAGCAAGAAAGCTTAGGCAAAAAGCCAGGCATGAAGGCGCAATTATGAGACCTCTAGTAAATTTATCGAGTCGACCATTTCGCAACCGACGTTTATTCTGGCTGGTGATTCTGCTCCTCTTCGTCGTCCCATCCTATTTCGGTATCAACGCCATTGGCGCGTTGGCCGGGCGCCAGGCCGAACTAGACACGCTCGACGCCGAATTTCAAAAACTGCAAGGCGCGCTTAAAACGGCCGATAAACCGGCGCCCACCAACCTCACTATCTCGGCCGACCGGAATCTTCAACTCGTTGCGGCCAGTGAATTGATCGCGCGCCGCGCGTTCTCCTGGTCGCAGCTTCTGGACGATATCGAACGCAATCTGCCGGCGGGCGTACGAGTGCTGCGTGTCGCTGTGGCTCAGATTCAGCCCAACGAACGTGACGGCGCCGCCGGCGAAAATGGAAACGACGCGACTCTGAACATGACCGTTATCGGCAAGAGCAACGCCGACGTGACCGCGATGATCGGCAAATTCCAGGAGTCGCGCCGGTTCAAGGTCGCGCCCGTATCGAAGAAGGCGGTTGAAGGAACCGATGAGATCGAATTCGAGCTGAAAGTCGAATACCTGGCGCCGACGCCCGCTCCGCGCGCCGGCCTTAACAGTCAAATCGCGGAGAAGAAGCAATGAATTTGAAGACCGACACGCGCGAGATGTTCAACCGATTGCGCGACGCCATCCGCCGCGCGCGTTTAAGCGCCGTCGAAATCGTGTTCCTGAGCGCGGCGATTCTCTTCGCTTCCGCTGTCGCGCTCTTCTATTCCTACAAAATCCTGCCGCTCGCCTACACGGTAGAGACACGCCGGCAGCAGATACAAGGCATTAAGAATCGTATCCAAATATCGAACGCCGAAGATCAGAAGCGCCTGGCTCAGGCTTCTAACGCCGAAAAGATTCTGGAAAGCCTTCGCGGCTTCGAGAGCCGCCTGACCCCCGACGAAAGCGGTAAAACGCAGATCATCAACGAAATCGATGCCCTCAGCGTCGCGCACAAGGTAGCAGCCAGCGACTCCAACTACCGCAATGAAGATGCGGACGAACCGAAGCTCGATGAGAACGGAAATCCGAAGACGCAACCGAACAGGGACAGGAAGCCCAAATTCTATCCGAACCTCGGCGTCGAAACGACGGTCGTCGGTGATTATCCGAATCTGCGCCGGTTCCTTTCGGACCTCGAGCGAAGCAAACAGTTTCTGATCGTCAAGTCGCTTACTTTCCAGGGCGGCGATGATCGGCTCACCCGTCAGTTGACGAAGGGCGGAAAACAGATTCAATTGAGCAGCCCGGAAGCCATCCCCGTCTCGCTCAAAATCGAACTCGACACATATTTCCAGCCTCCGTCAGTTGGCGCCACGACCGCACAATTTGCGCCAAAGAACGCGCGATAACGGATTCGGGACTTAGAATTTGGAATTAGTCATGAGTCAGGAAAATCCTACACCGGAAAATACTAAAGAGAACAGAAAGAAGCTGCTACTCGGCGGGTTGTTCATCGTGCTGGCGGGCGTGGTCTACTATCAATACTTCTCGGGAAGCAGCGCGCAAACTCCCCCGGCTAGAGTCCCTTCGGCTATCACTAAAACGACTCCCAGTCCGACGCCGCAGCGCCAGACGAGCGGAACGCCGGCGCCGATTATTTCTCAACCGCTCGACCTGGCTTCTATACAGGGAGGAAGTCATTCAAGCGGCGGAACCGGACGCAACATCTTCGTCTATCCGACGCCGACTCCAACGCCGGCGCCACCGCCGGTGACGCCCACGCCCACGCCGACACCGTGGCCTGTCCCGGTGTCTTCGGTCAATCCGGGCGGCGTGATTGCGCGGACTGCCGGTTTCACTCTGACGGTCTTCGGCGAAAAGATTCCGCAGGACGCGCAGGGCTTCATTAACGGGCGCGCCTACCCGACGACTTTCGTCAGCGCTACTCAGGTCAAAATCAATGTTCCGGCTGAAGCGATCAGATCGCCTGGCGTCCTCGGCGTGTCGGTTCGCAGCAGTAGCGACGCTAACCTCTTATCCAATACGATTTCGCTCAACGTCGCCGCTCCGCCCGAACCGCCGTACAAGTACATCGGTCTGATCACCCTCAAGAACATCCCGACGGCGGTGCTGGCGCCCCAGGGCGGCGACGACGAAGTCTACAACGTAAAAAGGGGCGGCATTGTCGGCGGCAAGTGGAAAGTAATCAACATCACGCCTAAAAATGTGGAGATTGAAGACACCAGCATCAAGGTTTCGCACATTATCAATTTCACCATTGACGCCAAGTGATTAAGAGTGGGGCAGGCTTTAGTCTGTCCGTAACCTGACAGCGACGGAGAGACTAAAACCTGTCCCAATCTCAATTCTTTCGTGAGGTCGTCTTATGAGTACCAACGATCAGATGAATAAAAACCGACGGAACGCAAATCTCGGACAAAGGGGAGAGAGGGGCTACGCGTTGGTCGGGCTGATGGCTGTGATGATGTTCGCGTTGATTCTGACGACCACAGCCGCGCCAACGCTCCAGCGGGAGATGCAGCGCGAAAAAGAAGAGGAGATGCTCTGGCGCGGCCAGCAGGTCGCCGTAGCGATATTCCGTTACAAAATTTCTATTGGCCGAGGCCAGTTGTACCCGACCGACCTCAAAGAACTGGTCGAAGGCGTCACTGATCCGACCGGGAGGAAGATCCATCTGCTGCGGCATTCGGCAATATGCGACCCGATGACCCCATGCGAGGGCGAAACCAACTGGCGGACGGTCAGTCCCGGCGACCCGCTTACCCAAGAATTGCTGGAGGCCATCATCCTCTCTCAGGAGAAGAACCGGGTCCCAATTAATCCTCAAGGCACCCAGGAACTTGCGAGAATCGCTCAGGTCGGAACAGTAAGGCTCCCCGGGCAGGCCGCGGACACCCAACTCGACGGCGTCATCGGCCAACCCGAAAATCAGGAGGGGGGCTCCGCGTCCGGCTCCGCGTCTGGCGGAGGCGCGCAGGGAGCGCCGATTATCGGTGTGGTCAGCAATAAGAGCGGCAAGATGTTCCGGTCTTATTACGGCATCGAGGAATACGACCACGCGCTCTTTTTTCCTGGCATTCCAGTCCTAGCCGGCGGTTTCATCAGTCCGTTCATCCTCAACCCCGGGTTTGTCGGCGGCGGCGCGCCGGGACAAGGCGTACCAGGCGGCGTTGCGCCAGGTCGCGCAAACCCGCGCGCGCCTGGAGCTCCCCCTGTGAATAAATAGAGCAATTCATGAAGGTTCTGGTCACCGGCGGAGCCGGTTATATCGGCAGCGTGGTCGTCGAACAGTTGATCAAACACGGGCACGAAGCCGTCGTATACGACAATCTGAGCAAAGGCCACGCGGCCGCCGTGGCGCCCGAAGCCACATTCGTCAAAGCCGGTTTGCTGGATCGCGACGCGCTAACCCGCGCGTTGGACCAAAACAGGATCGAGGCCGTAATACACCTGGCCGCGTCGAGCCTGGTCGGCGAAGCGGTAGAAAATCCACATCCCTACTTCACCAATAACATCAGCGCCGGCATCTCTCTGCTCGACGCGATGCTGACTGTGGGGGTAAAGAAACTCGTCTTCTCTTCGACCGCGGCCGTCTATGGCGCGCCCAAAACGATGCCGATCACTGAAGAAGCGCCGCAAAATCCGACCAATCCCTACGGAGACTCGAAGCTCGCGTTTGAAAGAATGCTGCGCTGGTACGACCTGGCTTACCGGTTGCGCTACGTCAGTTTGAGATACTTCAACGCGGCCGGCGCGAGCGAGCGCTTCGGTGAAGATCACTCCCCCGAAACGCATCTGATCCCGAATACGCTGCGCGTCGCAGCCGCCGGAGTTGGCCACGTCAACATCTTCGGCGAAGATTACGACACGCCAGACGGTACCTGTGTGCGCGACTACATTCACGTCATCGACCTGGCCGACGCGCATGTGTTGGCCTTGAACGCTCTGGAAAAAGGAAGCGAGATTTACAACCTCGGCTATGGCAGCGGGTACTCGGTGGCTGAAGTGGTCGAGATGGCGCGACAGGTCACCAGGCGATGGATTTCGACCGAAGCCGCGCCGCGCCGCGCCGGCGACCCACCCATCCTGATCGCAAGTCCCGACAAGATTATGCGCGACCTGGGCTGGAACCCACGCCACAGCGAACTCGACACGATCATCGAATCCGCCTGGCGCTGGCGTCTTGCGCATCCGAATGGATATGAAGAATAGGGAGTGGGGAGTGGGGAATAGGGAGTGGGGAGTGGGAAGTGAAGCTCTTCCCCTATTCCCCACTCCCCACTCCCCACTCCCCATCTGTTTATGCGAGTCATCGCCGGAATCTACAAAGGCCGCCGATTGAAAACGCTCGAAGGGTTGAGCGTGCGCCCGACTTCGGATCGTTTGCGCGAGACGATCTTCAACATCCTGACGCCGCGAATCGAACTGGCGCGTTTCGCCGACATTTGCGCCGGCTCGGGCGCAATCGGCATCGAGGCGTTGTCGCGCGGCGCCCGACATGTCACCTTCGTCGAATCATCGCTCAAAGCCGCTCGAATCATCAGTGAGAATTTGCGCAATTGCGGGATAAGAGAGGATTACAGGGTGATCAATCGCGACGCGAT
Organism: Blastocatellia bacterium; assembly: GCA_035714085.1. GTDB lineage: Bacteria > Acidobacteriota > Blastocatellia > RBC074 > RBC074 > JAJVID01. The sequence goes on along the minus strand of DASTMP010000059.1, from coordinate 8,663 downwards.
TCGAGCGTTGAAGAACCTCGCGTCCGAAAATGCCAAATTCGACATCATCTATTTCGATCCGCCTTACAATTCAGACCTCTACACGCCCGTCATGTGGGTGATCGCAAAGCATGACCTGCTCGCCGAAGACGGCGTCGTAATCGTCGAACATCGTCGCCAGACGCCGCTGCTGCCGAATTACGACCAATTGCGACCCTACCGACAGCTCACGCAGGGCGAATCTCTTTTGACTTTTTTTGGCGTCGAAGCCGGGGCGCCGGGCGGCGCGGGCGGCTCAATGATCGAGGATCGAGAATCGAGAACCGAGGATTGAGGATCGCGTCATCGCGCATGTGGATGGAATAACGCCGCTTTTCCCATTCCCTCGCGCCATGCTACCATTCGCGTTCTTCATATTTTTTAGAGAGTTTTCGAAAATCGTAAGCAGAATAGAACACTAATGCGGCGGATCGAATGCGATCTTCGATCCTCGATCTTCGATCCTCTACCATCTTCGCGATCTTCGTTTCTTCGTGGCTCATTTCTAAGGAGGATCCTATGGCTCGTCGCGCGATCTATCCCGGATCATTCGATCCGTTGACCAACGGGCACGTAGACATCATCAAACGCGCCTGCCACATCTTCGACGAGGTCATCGTGGCGATTCTGATCAACCCCGACAAACATCCCATGTTCACGGTCGCCGAGCGCATAGAGATGTTGGCCGAAGTAACCGCTCCGTACTCTTCACAGATCAAGATAGAGACTTTCGAGGGCCTGCTGGTCGAATACGCGCGCCGGCGTCAGGCGCACGCGATCATTCGCGGCGTCCGCTCTATGAAAGATTACGAGTACGAATTGCCGATGGTATTGATGAACCGCCGTCTCAACCCGCAGGTCGAAACCGTTCTCCTGGTCGCCTCTGAAGAGAATTCATACATTAGTTCGAGCCTGATCAAAGAGGTCTTCCTGCTCGGCGGTTCGATTGAAGGACTCGTTCCACATTCGGTGATCGAACGCATGAAGGAGAGACTGATATAGATTTAATCAACGCTCTCGTCCGCTTCCAAAAACCGCCACTTCCCCTCGGGCAAATCACCCAATCTGATTCTACCTATTCGCACCCGTTTTAACCCGACGACCTTCAAACCCACCAGTTCACACATCCGGCGAATCTGCCGCTTACGTCCCTCTCTCAACACGAATCGCAATTGATCGCGATTGATCCATTCGACCTGCGCCGGTTTGAGAGGCTTATCATCGAGCGTCAGCCCGCTCCGCAGCGATTGCAGCTTATCATCTGGCAATGAGCCACGAACGCGGACGATGTATTCTTTTTCGACGCGGCTCTCTTCACCGATGATCTTTTTCGCCAAGCGCCCGTCCTGCGTGAAAAGCAGCAACCCCTGCGAATCGATGTCGAGCCGACCGGCGACGGCCAGTCCCTTCAGATGTTCCGGTCTCAAACGTTTATTCCCTTTGCCGAATTGATTTGATGCGGTGATGAGTTTAATCGCGGGAGGGTAACCAGGCTCGGGTTGAGCGGAGACGTACCCGACAGGCTTGTTCAGAACGATCGTAATAAGCTCATTCTGTTTTTTGACGGCTTGAGGGGCGAGCGTGATTTCAACGTCTGGCGCGACTTTGGTCCCGAGCCGATCGACCACGACGCCATTGACTGAAACCAGGCCCTGCTCGATGAAGGCGTCAGCCTCGCGGCGTGAACAGACGCCTCGCTGCGCCATTAGCTTCGATAAACGCACCATCTCATCGGCCATAAAGCGCCTCACTGTGAAGCATGTTTAATGACCTCGATTGAGATAAATGGGCAACTGCGTAACGCGCCTTATTATCTAAGGGACACGGGTGAACCTCCTGTTGAGCGTAACCTTGTGGGGGTAAAATCTCCATAAGGTTACGCTCTTTTTTTATTAAATAGCCATCCATTCATTAAACAGCCGTCCACAAGCCAGAGAACGGGGCCGAAGAACGGTTCTTTCCATTATTTCGACCATATACGCCTTCGCATATATGTCTGCTGCACGGTATTTGCGTTATTCACCCCCTGCGTCTACGAATAATCTTTGATTTCGAATTGCGCTTAAGCGATTCGAGCGTGAGTAGAAGGTAATAACGATGAATTGCGCCAAAAGCCTGAAGTTACTAAGCGAGTATCATGACGGATCGTTGAACGTTATAGAAGCCGTGCGGGTGCGGATGCATTTGATGATATGCCCTTCATGCCGTGGAATTTTTCATGACCTGGAGATGATCGTCTCCGCAGCCGCCGAGTTGCGCGATAAAAGTTCTGGCGCCTGCCCCGATGACAAGGTCGGTTGGCGGCGTTTTGAATTTGACGCCTGGCAAATCAAGCCAACAATTTTTCAATCACGGCGCCGTGAACATCCGTCAACCTGAAATCTCTTCCCTGAAAACGATAGGTTAGTTCCGTGTGATCGAATCCGAGCAAATGCAGGATGGTCGCGTGCAGGTCGTGGACGTGCGCGGGGTCTTTGGCCACGTTGAAACCGAACTCGTCAGTCTCGCCGTAAGTGACTCCGGGTTTGACGCCGCCGCCCGCGAGCCACATCGAGAAGGCCTTGTTGTGATGATCGCGGCCCAGGCTGCGGCCCGCGTCCGGGTTGCTTTCGACCATCGGCGTGCGCCCGAATTCCCCGCCCCAGACGACGAGCGTATCTTCGAGCAATCCGCGCCGCTTTAGATCGTTGATCAAAGCCGCCGCCGCCTGGTCGGTCTGTTTGCATTGGCTGCGAACGCCTTTCGCCACCTCGCTGTGGTGATCCCAGGCTTCGTGGAAGAGTTGTACGAAGCGCACACCGCGCTCGATGAGCCGCCGCGCCAGCAGACAGTTCATCGCGAACGAAGCGCGCCCCGGGGTTACGCCGTACATTTCAAGCGTCTCTTTCGACTCTTTCGAGACGTCCATCAGTTCAGGCGCCGAGGTCTGCATTCGGTAGGCCATCTCGAAAGAGTTGATGCGAGTGGCGATCTCCGGGTCGCCCGTCAATTCCAGATGGCGCTCGTTCAGGGCGTTCAGCGCGTCGAGCGATTTGCGCTGCATTTCAGGCGTCACGCCGCGCGGGTTCGAAAGCGAGAGGATCGGGTCACCGCTTTTGCGAAAGGCCACGCCTTGATAGATCGTTGGCAGAAAGCCGCATCCGAAATTCGAACTGCCTCCGCTTAAACCTCCCGCCGATGACATCACGACGAACGCCGGCAAATCCTGCGACTCGCTGCCGAGCCCGTAGGTCACCCATGCGCCGACGCTGGGACGCCCATATTGCGTCGAGCCGGTGTTCATGAAAATCTGCGCGGGCGCGTGATTGATCGCATCGGTCTGCGCCGATCGTACGACGGCTATCTCGTCAATGACCTGCGACGTGTAAGGCAACGCCTCGGACACCCACGTTCCCGATTGCCCATGCTGCGCGAATTTCAATTCCGAAGCGTATAAGCCCGCGTCCGGCCTGATGAACGCGTAATTGAGGTCTTTGACGAACTCCTGCGGCACGGGTTTGCCGTCGTATTTGGCGAGCGATGGCTTGTAATCGAAGGTCTCGAACTGCGAAGGCCCGCCGGCCATGAACAGATAGATCACGCGCTTGGCTTTCGGTTTGAAATGAGGCTGCCTCGGCGCAAGCGGATTTGTGATTGCGGATTGGCTCTGCGCGAAAAGGCTTTCTTCCATCAATGAAGCCAGCGCCAGAGAACCAAGACCTATTCCGCATTCTTTGAAGAACCAGCGGCGGGTTAAAAGTTTTCTTGCTTCAATTTTGATCTCTTCGTCGAAGTTCATATCCACCTCAAAACAGTGATTAGCGCTAACCTGGGTACGCGCGCTTCCAGCGCGCAGTCTCGGCAGGAAGCGCATTTAGAAATCAATGGGCTGTCTGATCGAGACTGCGCGCTGGAAGCGCGCGTACCCAGGGCTTGCCTCCTGATTTATATACATGCTTCACCTATTCTTCAGCGCATCCAGCGCAAGTTGTTTCACATCAGTAGGGAGCTTAGAGAAAGCTTCTGCTAAAAGGAGAAGCGATTTTTTTTCAGAACCTTGGTCATATGCTTTCATTCTTTGGTAATCGTTTCATCCATATTCAACAACACGCGCGCTATGAGCGTCCACGGCGCGACCTTGTGCAGGTCGACGTCTTCGGGAATCTTATTCAAATCCATCGCCGTCACGTAGACGGCGGCGGACGTGCGCCCTTCAAAATACTTCTGCTGATCTTCGAGCAGTTCCATCAATTTTTGAGTCTCGAATTGATCGGGCTCACGGCTCACACAGAGTCTGAACGCGTAAATGAGCTTCGAGCGGTCATCGGCGCCGCCATTTTTCCAAACCCGCATAGCCAGGGCCTGCGCCGCTTCCACAAAGACCGTGTCGTTCAAAGTCGTCAGCGCCTGCAGCGGCGTGTTCGATCTGACTCTGCGCGGGCAAGAGAAATCGCCGTTCGGCGAATCGAAGATAAGCATCGAAGGATAGGGCACGGTGCGCTTCCAGAACGTATACATTCCGCGGCGGTAGCGATCCTCGCCCGTCGCGTTCTCCCACTTGAACCCGCCATAAGCCAGGTCCATCACGCCGGCCGGCAGCGGAGGAAAGACGCTCGGCCCGCCGATCTTTTCGCTGAGCAACCCGCTCGCGGCCAACGCCACGTCACGCACGATCTCAGACTCGACGCGGATTCGCGGGGCTCGCGCCAACCAGCGGTTGTACGGATCGGCCTCCAACAGCTTCGGTGTAATTTTTGATGATTGCCTGTAGACGGCGGAGTTCAAAATCAATCGGTGAATGTGTTTTATGCTCCAGCCGCTTTCGATGAACTCGACCGCCAACCAGTCGAGCAATTCGGGATGAGACGGGCGCTCGCACCGCGAGCCGAAGTCTTCAGGCGTAGTTACCAACCCCTGCCCGAAATACTGTTGCCAGATACGATTGACGATGATGCGCGCAGTCAACGGGTTGTTTTTGTCGACAATCCATTTCGCCAGGCCGAGCCGGTTCGGCGGCGCGTCTTTCGGGAAAGGATGCAGCGCCGCGGGAACGCCAGGGCTGACGGCGTCGCCGGGGCGTTTCCAATCGCCGCGTTTGAAGATGCGCGTCCCGCGCGGGATTTCGCGGGCGCTGAGAGCCAACGTCGTCGGGCCGTATGGCCACTCCCTCATCAACTCATCGATCTTTTTATTGGCCTCGACGAAGGCCGGGTCAATCGTCCGGTAGAAGCTGAAGACCTCGCGCCGCTGTTCTTTCGAGCGACGGTCGGCGGGAGTTGAAAGAATCGCGCGCACGTGAGCGGGCAGCGGATCGGCCTTCGGGTTCGGCGCGTCGGTGACGGAGATTCTAAAACGCCCGATGTTCGGCTGCCGTTGTTCGGTGTCGATCGAGTCGTCTCTTTTCTGCGCGAGTTGAAAAGTCAGCGCGACGCCGCTGTCGTAACCGACGCTCTTCTGCGTTTCGAATACGAACTGGCGGCTCTGATTTCGCCTGACCGGCCCTGCGTCGCTCGACCAGTGGGTTTTGAGGTTGCCGTCGATGACATTCTTCGCGGGCGAGTCTGGCAATTCAAAATCGGCGGTCACATTGGCGAGCGCGACCTTCTCCATAGCGTTTGGCGCGTCCGACTTATCGACGGGCGCCGCTTCGACGGAAAATTCGCTGAAGTAGAAACCGCCGTCCGGCGCGCGCCCGGGCCCGCCGCGCGGCAGATTCGGATCGGTCAGAAACTCGACCCGCACGCCGGTAATCTTTTTCAAGCTCGTCTTCGCCTTGACGATGTAGTTGTTGGTCGTAGCGTTGTCGCCTTTGGCGATGAATGAGCCGTCCTCGAGCCTGTCAAACTTCACGCCGAAAGCGGCGAAAATTTCGCCGTCCTTGATCGGCGTCCAGGTTATGTCCCATCCCGTATTATGGTCGCGGGCGCGGCTTTCCCACGCGGCCATACGCTTCGGCAGATCGGCGTCGCCGGCGATCAGGTCGTCTTCGATCCTGGCGATCTTCGACAGAATTTCTCCGCGCTTATCCGCGATCTTTTCATCGGGGACTTCAATCGCCGGCTCGTCGTCGTTGTTCAAAAACGCGTAGAAGCGGTAGTACTCCGCCTGCGATATCGGATCGAATTTGTGGTTGTGGCATTGGGCGCAACTGATCGTCAGGCCGAGAAAGGCTTTGCCGACCGCGTCAACGCGATCAATTATGCCTTCGACGCGGAACTGTTCGGGATCGACTCCGCCCTCCTGGTTGAGCATCGAGTTGCGCAGGAAGCCAGTGGCCACCCGCGTCTCCGTCGTCGACTGCGGCAGCAAATCGCCCGCCAGTTGATCGATCGTGAATTGATCGAACGGCAGGTCTTTGTTGAAGGCGTTGATCACCCAGTCGCGATAAGGCCAGATCGAGCGCGCGCGGTCTTTTTCGAACCCGTTGGTGTCGGCGTACCGCGCGGCGTCGAGCCACCATCGGCCCCACCGCTCGCCGTAATGCGGACTGTCGAGCAGGTGATCGACCTGTTTGCCGTAAGCGTCCGGGCCGGCGTCGCCCATGAATTGATCGACCTCTTTGATAGTCGGCGGCAATCCGATCAGATCGAGACTCAGACGGCGAATCAGCGTGACCTTGTCCGCTTCGGGCGACGGCGCGAGCCCCTGTTTTTCAAGCTGGGCGAGTATGAAGTTGTCAATCGGCGTGCGAACCCACGCCCTGTTTTTCACGTCTGGGAGCTTCGGGCGCGTAGGCGCCATAAACGCCCAATGTCGCTGAATTGCGGATTGCGAATCGCGGCCTATGCTTGAGGCCGATTGCGGATTTTCTGGCCAGACAGCGCCTTGATCTATCCATTTGCGAATCAACTCAAGCTGATTAGCCTTGAGAGGATCGCCGCCGAGCGGCATTCGCGGTTCATCGCCTTCGCCCAGAATGCGTTTCATCAACCGCGAATCCTTGCTGTTTCCGGGAATGATGACCGCGCCTGAAATCCCTCCTTTCATCGCCAGTTCTTTATCGTCCAGGCGGAATTGAGCCGAAGCTTTCTTCTCGCTGTGGCATTGATAACAATTCGAGCGCAAGATCGGTTCGATGTCGCGTCGGAAATCAACGCGATCGGTTTGCGCGGATGTGGAATGAAGTAAGGCGCCGTCAAACAACGCGGCGGATAAACCCAATGACGCGACGAGGCATATCGCAAGTTTGATCTTCCTGGTCATAGCGAACTTCCTGGTTGTATTTTGCGGAATTATACGACACATCGTCGGCGACATCACCGAATAATAACGCTTGACGTTAATAACGGGGCGCGTTATCATTGGCCATCGTGATCAGAACTTTCGCATCCAAAGAAACTGAAAAGATATTTCACCGCCAACCCGTACAGAAATCCCCCCCTAACCTGCGACGCGCCGCTCAACGAAAGCTGCTCCTGCTGGATGCGGCAGAGCAATTGGATGATCTTCTTGTCCCGCCAGGAAATCGCCTTGAGAAACTAGCCGGAGACCGGAAGGGACAACACAGCATTCAGATCAATGACCGGTGGCGCGTCTGCTTCTGTTGGAGTGAGGGAGACGCTTACGATGTTGAAATTGTAGACTATCACTGAAGGGAGTAGTTATGAAGAAGAAGAAAGACGCGCCGATTCATCCGGGCGAGATTCTGCTGGAAGAGTTTCTGAAGCCGATGAGCATCAGCCAGTATCAGTTGGCGAAGGATATCAGCGTACCTGCGCGCCGGATCAATGAGATCGTGCTCGGCAAACGCTCGATCAGCGCCGACACTGCGCTCAGACTGTCGAGATACTTTCGCCTTTCAGAACGCTTCTGGTTAAACCTGCAATCCGCATACGATCTGGCAGTTGAAAAAGATAAACTAGAAGGTCGGATTGAGAATGAGGTTAAAGTCCTCGCGCCTCAAGGAATCCGCGCATAACTCCACCGCGTTGATCAGCTATTCTTTGTTCATGAGTATTCGAAAACAGATTATGGAAACAGACACGGCGAAGATCGACGCCGTCATCGAAGAACTGCGGCGCGCGCCCGAAGGTTTGTCAGTGAGCGATCTGGCCGAGTTGCTCGAACTCAATCGCGCGGGGCAGAAATCGCTTAAACAGTTGCTCAACCGTTTGGAGAGTGTGAGGCTGCTGCGCCGCCACGGACAGAATTACCGCCTCTCCGGCTCTGAAAGAGCGATGATCGGCGTAATCCGCCAGCGCCGCCGCAAAATGATCAGCTTCATCCCGGATGACATCGAACAGCGCGTTCGCGGGCGCATCCGCGTCGAACCCGAGGATTTGAACGGCGCCTTCGACGGCGACATCGTTCTCGCCAGCGTCTCGCCGCGCCATCCCGAACGCTACGCCAAGGTCGAGATGATTTTGCGGCGCGGGCGATTGCGGATCATCGGCCGGCTGTTTCACGGATTCCGCGAGTCGTGGGTCGAATCGCTGGACGAAAAATTCCCGTTCGACATCGATGTCGAAGGAAAACCACCAACCGATATGGCCGCCAAATTGGCCGATGGATGGATCGTGCTCGTTGAGATCACGAGTTACCCCGTCGCGCGCCACAACCCGGCGGGGCGAATCATCGAACGGCTCGGCGCTTCGAGCGATGCGCCTGGAATGGACATTCAGATCGTGATCCACAAACACGATCTGCCGCACATCTTCCCGAACGAA
>DASTMP010000058.1:0-20385 GCA_035714085.1 Blastocatellia bacterium | reverse complement strand
GCCGTTGGGCGGCGCTTCGATGACACTGGTCTGATCTCTTATAGCTGCGGCCAGCGCGGCCAGCGTCGGACTGGTGAACATCTCCCTCACGTCCGCATGCAGCCCGTTCCGCCGCATGCGCTCGATCAGCGTCACCGCCAGGAGCGAATGCCCTCCCAACTCGAAGAAGTTGTCTTGGCGGCTCACCCGTTCGAGCTTGAGCAGGTCGGCCCAGTTTCGGGCCAGCAGGGTCTCGGTCTCTCCGAGCGGCGGCTCATAGCCACGCGTGACATAGGCTTCGCTATCGGGAGCGGGTAGCGCGCGTCGGTCGAGTTTGCCGTTCGGAGTCAGCGGCAAAGCGTCGAGATGGACATAGGCCGTGGGGACCATGTAATCCGGCAGTCCCGCCGAGAGATGGCCGCGCAGGACCTCGGCCCCGAGTTCGGCGCCGGTGTAGTAGGCGACCAGGCGTTTCCCGCCCTCCCCGTCCTCGGGGGCGGTGACGACCGCCTCGCGGACCTCCGGATGACGGGAGAGAGCCGTCTCGATCTCGCCGAGTTCGATGCGGAAGCCGCGTATTTTGACCTGGAAGTCGTTGCGTCCGAGGAACTCGATGTTGCCGTCGCGCAGCCAGCGTCCGAGGTCCCCGGTCTTGTACATCCTGGCTTCGGGCTCCCGGCTGAAGGGATCGGGCAGAAACCTTTCCTCCGTCAATTCGGGACGGTTGAGATAGCCTTGCGCCACTCCGGCTCCACCGATGTATATCTCTCCGGTCACTCCGATCGGGGACGGCTGGCGGCGCTGGTCTAGAATGTAAATCTGGGTGTTGCTGATCGGACGGCCCAGGGGGATATCCTCGGCGCCCGGTGGAACATCCATCACTTCGTAAGTGATGGCAAAGGTCGTAGCTTCAGTCGGCCCGTAGCAATGAATCAGATGCTGCGGACCATTTGAAGCCAACACTCTGGCAAACGAGGCCGGATCACTCCGTTCACCACCGCAGAGCAGGAATCGTAATCGCGCCAGCGCTTCCGGGATTGCCAGCGAATATTGGTTAAAAACGGCTGTGGTGAGGAAAAGCGTGGTGACCTGATGTCGATCGAGCAGTTGCGCGAAACCCTTGGGATCCAGAAATGACTCGCGATCAATGATGACAATCCTTCCGCCGTTGAGCAGTGGGGCCCAGACTTCCATGGTCGCCGCGTCGAAGGCCGGATTGGCGGCGAAGGCCACCCGGTCTCCGGCGTTGAAGTCCGCGTATCCGCAATTCAAGACCAGGCGCCCGATCGCGCGATGAGGGACCATGACCCCCTTGGGCCTGCCGGTGGAGCCGGAGGTATACATGACATAGGCCGTCGTCTCGCCGTCGAGCGAGAGATTCAGATTGTACGCCGGGGTTTTGGCTTCGCCGAAATCATCGATCTCGACTCGCTGCGCAGCTATTGTCTCGGGCAATGTCGCTTGCCTGGTCGTGATAACGAACGGAGCGGCGCAATCGAGGATCATGAAGGCCTGCCGCTCATCGGGGAAGGTCGGATCGACCGGGACATAAGCGGCGCCGCATTTCAAAATAGCCAGTTGCGCGATCACCAGATAGGCTGAACGATCGAGCCGGATCGCGACTTTGGCGCCAGGCCTGAGGCCCAGGTCGTGGAGGCGCCAGGCTAACCGGTTGGCCCGGGCGTTCAATTCAGCATAGGTCAGTCTCTGCTGATCATGGACCAGCGCGATGGCGGTCGGATTCTTCTCGACCTGGGCCTCGAACAGCTCGTGGACGCATTTATCATGCGGATAGGCCGCATCGGTCGCGTTCCACTCAAATAGAACCTGTTGATGTTCTGATGGCGAAAGGAGAGGTAATTGCTTGATTGGAACTTCAGACTCATTCAACACAGAGTTCATGAGCGCCGCAAGGCGGGCCTGGATCTGGTTCGCTTCGTGGAGATTCAAGTAGCCGGTATTGAATTCGAAAACGACCGGAACATCATCTTGATCATTGTAGTCATTGACAGAGATCGCCAATGGCGTTTGACTGAACCCTGCATAGACGCGGCGGACCTTGGGTTGCAAATCTCCGAAATAACAGTCAAATCCAAAATTGTCGAAAGAGAACGAAATGTCGTAAAGTCTTTTGCGACCGCTCGACGATAGATTGGCGCAGCGGTTAATCTCGGGGAGCGGTAGACGTTGATGTTTGTAACAGCGCCTCAATTCGTAAGAGATCGTCTTTAATAGATCACTAAAACATTGCTCAGGATCGACTGGAATCCGTAACGGCAGAATAGAAGAGAACATTCCTACGGTCTTCTTCTGGATCGCCGAATGCCGATTATGAATCGCAACCCCAATCACGATATCGGTTTCGCCGGTAACGCGCGCGAAATAGCAACTTAATAGCGCCAGCAGAAAATGGGGCGTCGAACATCCTGCGGCTTTGGCGTACTCGGTAGCCTGGTTAAAGAGGCGCCGATCGATCGTCCACGCCGCCTCTTCGCTCGACATCGGCGCTGATCTGGAACCCGGAGTTGAGGATTGTGGGATTAATGGCGGAGGCAGGACCGCAAATCGCTCCTGCCAAAAGCGCTGGTCGCGCCTGAATCTCTCGGACTCAAGGTAGTCCAGATCTTCCGCGATAAATTGTCGATAGCTCGGAACGGCTGGCTCGATCACCATAGCGCCGGAGAGTAATTGATTGTACGCCGCCGCAATCGCATTATGGATGATGTCAATCCCAAAACCATCGGTGATCAAATGATGATAACGTTGCAGCCAATAACTCCGTGAAGCTGAGACACAGACGATCTGGAATGAAAAGAGCGGGCCGCCTTCGAATTGAAAAGGAGTCTCAAATTCTCGTTTGATATGAGCCAGCGCTGCCGCCTCAGCCTCGGGCAAACCGGAGAAATTAACTATTGTCAGTGAAACATCCAACTCCGGTATCAGTCTTTGAGCTGGTATACCATCCTGACTGCGCATCACAAGACGCATCGCATCGTGATGTTTAACGACAAGGTTGATGGCTTTCCTGAGCAGAGCGATGTCGAATGGACCATCCATGAGAAAGCTCAAGCCAATGTTATAGACCGGAAGATCGCTGTAACATATTTGATCAAACCACACTCCCTGCTGCGCTGTGGACAGCGGGATTAATTCGGATTGTGTTTGATCGATGGTTTGCGCCGGCCAAGTGGCGGTTATCTCTGATATTGACATGATTACCTAACTACAGGACAAAAGTTTGACAACCTTCCCCCAGAGAACAAGATCGAAGCGTTCGAGGTTGGTCACTAAACGACACAAGATATTGAGCCCGCGGCGGAAGATGATCTTTGGCGGATAGCCCTGTTTCTTCAGTTTCAGTTCTTTGACACTTGATTTACAGAGACCAACAACAAAGGTCCGAGTGAAGGCTAGTAGGTCATAAAAGACGGGGAGCCAAGAAACCAACAGGCTTTCCGGAGTATCCCGGAAGGCGCGCGCAACAAAGGTCAGCCGTTTTTCTAACTCCAAGGCTCGGGCAGGAAAGATTGGATAATTATCCCTCGCTGTTGTTCCCGCGCCAGCTTATAGACAAGCTGCCCGACCGCGATATCAAGAACACCCAGGCCAAAAGGGCTAAACACCACTATACGGTTGTGATCACTGCGCGGAGCGGCTCTCCCCGACGTAATATCGGCGAGGGTGCAACGAATAAAATCCCTATTACCCGTTAACTGCTCCGCCAGATGCACGGAAGTCTGCGCGCGACAGACGTGATCGATGTCGTCGACAACATTATCGCTCGACAAGATGGCCTCCGGGGTCAGGTCCCGCAAAGAGATGTGCAGCAGGACGCTGTTTGGAGCGCAGGCCGTGAGGTCATTGATGTGTGGCTGTAAGGCCGTCGTAGCCAGTGAGATTAGCGTCGCGTTTTTCAGCGCCGCGTTAGCCTCTTTCACGATCCAAACGGAAATATCCGCGGAGAGCTCACGGCAGGCTTCCTTGAAATGATCGGCCCGCGCCGTATCCGGATCGAACAGCAGTAGCTCATTTATTTCAGGGCTCGACGCCAGCAGGAAACGTACCACTTCGAAATTGATCGGACCACATCCGATGACGCCAACGCGTGACGCCTGGCATTTCTGTTGCAGGGATCTAGCCGCCAGGGCCGCGCTGGCAGCCGTTCGTTTGGAGTTGATGATAGACCCTTCGATGATGGCCTGCGGTCTGCCGGTCTGCGCCGAATTTAAAATTATGGTCGCCGAAGCGCGATCCACTCCTTTATTCAAATTGGAAGGGAAAGAGGAAATCCATTTGATTCCCGCAACTTCAAAATCATTCCCCAGATACGCGGGCAGCGCAATGATTCTTTGGCGTGGTTGATTTGGAAAACGCAAAAAAGTCGACTGCGGAAGGGAGCTGTCGCCTGCCGCGTGAGCCTCGTAAACTCTCCGTGTGAGTTCAATCAACTCGACCTCACGACCGGCAAGAAGCGAAACGACTTCGTGCGCTTTCAGGATGAGAATATCATTGTCATGCATGTTTGATCCTAGGTTCCGGTCAGCGCATAGCTGCTCTCTTGAAACGCCGCAAGTTGGTCAAACGTTCTTGCCCGCTCGCGCCAATCGAGAAAATTCGGATAAGAGACGTCCGTCTCTGATATTTGCCTGCTCGATTCGGAAATAACAACTCGAAGATACTCAAATACAGACAGGCTACCGCCATTGAGCTTGGAATTTTCCTCAGCCATTTGCTTATGGACAGGCTACCGCCATTACGAGCTCCGCTCATAACTTCCAGGCCTTTTTGACGGCGCTAGAGTCTTCGCTACGAATGGCCAAGAGGATGAACGCGCAAGGCGCAGGGGACACACTGCGCCCTAGCCGGCTGCTTTTGCCGATAACACTCTGAATGCGCCTCTGATCGCGCTTACGCTAGCGCATTCCGCCAGTAATCGAATTTGAGAATGACTGCGTTACAAGCCTATCGCAATGACATTTAGTATATTTGATTACATTGGCTTTGCGAGCGCCTTTGTAAGCGACTGTAGCTCAACCGAATAACTTATGTGTCCTTGACTAATGCCTTGACATGATTCCTCTCGACTTCTACACGAGCTTGAAAAGCTACACAATCCAACAGTATTTTGACTCGGTCAGCGGCGCTCGCCTCTCGCTCAAAAATTCCTGTGAGCCTTTTGAAAGGGCCCGCCTGAATCAATACCTTGGCGCCAGGATCGAGACCGGCGCCGACTTTTACAAAACCGGCTTCATCAGCCTGGGCGGCTATGATTTCGATCACCCTGTCATCAATCGGCGCAGGATCACTACCTATGCACACAACGCTATGTATGCCTCTAGTAAAACGCACTTTATGAAGCAACTTACTTAACGCGAACCGAGCGAAGAGATACCCAGGGAATAATGGCTTGATAAAAAAGGACGGTGCGCCTGTAAGCTGATTGAAACGGCAACCTCTCGTCCTTGGGAAAAATGTTTCCACGCTCCAAGCCTTTAAATTCTCCTCGGCGCGACTCTCCTGCCTCGGATGCGTGTGGATTGCGTACCAATAAGGAGTATCAGCTACTGTCAAGCAGTTCACCCAGGACATTTTCAAAACCTTAGGAAGTATTTCAAAATGAAAAGTAACAACAGCATATTGTGTTTATGAAAGTGCGGCCTCCACAGCGGATAACCGTCTGTAACACAACAGCTCGCAAGCGAATTGCAGTAAGCCGAATAGATCTCACCATTCTTCTCCAAGCGCTCTAAGTGAACAGGCGAAAATCTTTTGAAACTTTTGAAAAAATGATCGCGGAATGCCCGTATTTATTGGGTTTTCTCGCGATGCATCTTCAATCTTCTATTGCCTATTCATTTAGCGGCCCGCGGCGTTTCGATAAGCCCGCGTCCTTTCCACTATCCAACGCCGAGCGGGGCGATTAGTCTCCCCTTCGGAAGCTTAAGTCTGATAAGTTGTCGAACCTTGCGGCTTATTACCGGCGGCGAACGTAAGATTTAAGTAAATTCTTCTCGACAACACTTCATGGCCTTGCCAGCGCTTGGCATAACTGTTGCTGCGCTCCGGAAAACATCCGATGCGAAAAGTCGCGCCCAATGCAGTTATTTGTCGCAGACGCCTCACACATATGATATTATTTCGCCTCGTGGTAACGGCCATCATCGGCGCGCTTAAATCGTAATCTTCGGCTCTCTCCCCCACCACCGCCAGCTTGACGCTGAGCGGGTCAATCCATGTATGCATGACCGATTTCATACTCTTACACTTATAAAGGCGTCATTCACTATTCAAAATGCTTACACCGATGAAATATTTTTTTTGTTACAACTCTGGCACGGGCGAAAAAGATTGAGGTACATACGGAAGTTGCCTAGCCTATGTTAGTTTTTCCGGTTATTCCATAACCCTCTTGCTTCCTCTGCCGAACAGCATTTGGGCTTCATGCGCATATCTTGCGATATTGGAGAGCTTTATGTTCGTTTCCTCCCCACAGGAGATCACGCAACTGCTAATTGCCTGGAACAAAGGCGATCTGAAGGCTCTGGAACAGCTCACGCCTTTGGTCTACACGGAACTTCATCGTCTGGCCAAACGCTACATGGCGGGTGAACGCCCCGGCCACATCTTGCAAACCACGGCGCTGGTCAATGAGGCTTACCTGCGGTTGATTGACTGGCGGAACGTCGAATGGCGGGATCGCGCCCATTTCTTCGGCATGGCGGCGAAATTCATGCGGCGCATCCTGGTTGATTTCGCTCGCGCCCGGCGCCGCGAAAAACGCCGCGGCGAGGACTTGCGGGTCTCGCTGTCGGAAGCGGCCCACATCGGCTGCGAGCGGAGCGCCGACCTGGTGGCGCTGGACGACGCGTTGCAGGCGCTGGAGAAGTTAAACACGCGACAGGCCAGCGTGGTGGAACTGCGCTTCTTCGCCGGGCTGAGCCATGAAGAGGCGGCCGAAGCGCTCAATGTCTCTGTCGGCACGGTGCGCCGTGACTGGAGCTTCGCTCAGGTGTGGCTCTTCCGAGAGCTCAGTAAAGGGGGAAGAGATGACGCCTGAGAGCCACCGCAAAGTTTGCAATCTCTATCACTCGGCTTCAGAGCTCGCGCTCGCCGAACGCTCGGCCTTCCTTGATGAGGCCTGCGGTAGTGATGACGCGTTGCGCCGCGAGGTCGAGTCGCTGCTCTCTGCGCGTGACATAGCCGGCGATTACTTCGCCGTCTCCGCAATGGACGTCGTCGCGGTGTTGCTGGCGGAAGAGAATTATCCATCGCTCGCGGGCCAAAGCCTCAGCCACTACCAAGTGCTCTCCCTGATCGGCGCCGGTGGAATGGGCGAGGTCTACCTGGCCGAAGATACGCGGCTCAGGCGCAAGGTCGCGCTCAAACTGCTGCCGGCGCAGTTCACGCAGTTCGCAGACCATGCGCGCCGTTTCGAGCGCGAGGCGCGCGCCGCGTCAAGTCTCAACCACCCGAACGTCATCACCATCTTCGAGGTAGGGCAGGTGGACGGGCGACACTTCATCTGCGCCGAATATATCGAAGGCCAGACGCTGCGGCGGCGTTTAGATGGAGATCAGCTCAAACTGCATGGAACGCTCGACGTGGCCGTCCAGATTGCGAGCGCGCTGGCGGCCGCTCATGAGGCCGGAATCGTTCACCGCGACATCAAACCTGAAAACATCATGCTGCGGAATGACGGCCTGGTTAAAGTGCTGGACTTCGGTCTGGCCAAGCTGATCCGGGAAAGACAAGAATGCGGCGAGACAGGGAGACAAAGAGATTATCCCCTCGTCTCCCTATCTCCCAATCTTCCCCTCTCCATTACCGGAGTGGCGATGGGGACGGTACGGTACATGTCGCCCGAACAGACGCGTGGGGATCATGTAGAGAGGCGGAGCGATATCTTCAGCCTTGGCATAGTTCTTTACGAGATGATCACCGGGCGTCCGCCGTTCGAAGGAGAGACGAGCGACGAAGTGGTCGCGGCAATCCTGGAGCGAGAGCCACCACCGCTGACGCAATACGCGCGAGAAGCGCCTGCCGAGTTGCAGCGGATCGTGGCGAAGGCGCTGCGCAAAAAGAGGGAGGATCGCTACGAGACTATGAGCGATCTGGCGCTGGATCTGAAGGCGCTGAAAGAGGAGTTGGAACTCGAAACGAAGGCGCTACGGAGGCGCCGGTCAATGGCGGGCGACGCTCGCCGCATAACAGTCGCAGTCATTGCGCTGGCGATTCTGGTCGCCGCCGCCACGGTTATTTACAGGTTGACTGGAAAGCCCGCAATCCCTTTCCAAAAAGTTGATATAACCAGGCTCACCAACAGCCGCAACATTGAACTGTCTAAACTCTCGCCCGACGGCAAGCACATACTCTATATCGATAGAGAGAAAGGCTATGCGAGTCTCTGGCTCAGACAGGTGGCCACGGATAGTGTTCGGGAGATCGTTCCACCTGCAAGGGTTGAATATACCGATCTGGCCCTCTCGCCTGATGGCAGTTACGCTTACTTTGTCATGTCGTCGGATAAGGTGTCAGCGCTGCGGGCGCTCTATCGCGTTCCTGTCTTCGGCGGCGCTCCTGTGAAGCTGATCGATGACGTGTATCTTCAATTCACGCTCTCGCCGGGCGGGAACCAGATTGCCTTCGCCCGCAGATACTTCGGCGAGGAAAAAACGGCAATGATGATTGCCAATGCGGACGGCACTGGCGAACGCAG
Source organism: Blastocatellia bacterium (assembly GCA_035714085.1). Taxonomy (GTDB): domain Bacteria; phylum Acidobacteriota; class Blastocatellia; order RBC074; family RBC074; genus JAJVID01. Next base: position 11,690 of record DASTMP010000058.1, on the reverse strand, counting down.
ACTCGCCGCACGCCCGTTGAATGAGCCTTACGAGTGTCCGGCCTGGTCGCCTGACGGAGAGGTGATCGTCTGCACCGTTGGACCTATTGGCACAGAAGGCAATCAAAGGGGAATAACGGAGTTGCGTGTCAAAGACGGAGCGGAAAGATTCCTCACATCGCAAAAATGGCAAAGTGTTGGATACAAGGCGTGGGCGCCGGATGGAAGCGGGTTATGGTTCAACGCTTACAAGGCGGAAAAACAGCAGGAGCAGATCTGGTATCTCCCTTACCCCGGGGGCGAGCCGCGGCCGACCACTATTGGTTTGGATCGCTGCGGTAGTATTAGTGTGACGGCAAACTTGAAGACAATGCTCTGTTCGCAAAGAAATCTTATCTCAGACATCTGGCTGGCGCCGGAGAGAGATACCGACCGCGCTCGGAAACTCACCACCGGGATGTCTCTTTCGTGGGCGCCAGATGGTCGGATTGTTTATGAATCGGATTTCGACGGCAACAGGGACGTCTGGATAATGAATCAAGACGGGACAGGCGGAAAGAAATTGACTTCCGCCCCCGGCAGGAATGGCTCCCCGAGAGTAACGCCTGACGGTCGTTACATCCTTTTCACTTCCGTCCGCTCTGGAGCGCCAGAGATTTGGAGGATGGAAATTGACGGAACCAACCCTGTGCGATTGACCAGCAGCGGCGCCGCGGAGATGTCGGATATCTCCCCCGATGGCAAATGGGCCTTCTATACATCGGCTGGTATCCGGAAGATTCCTATCGCTGGCGGCGAGCCTGTGGCGCTCCCGACCAGGCACTTTGTGGGATATCCGTCGGTTTCACCTGATGGAAAATTGATCGCCTACTATTACCGGGAGAAGCAGCCTGGCGCAAAGGTAAAGATCGCAGTCATGCCATCCGGGGGCGGACAACCCGTCTTGACGTTTGATCCTCCACGGGAAGATTTCTGGACTACTGATATCCGTTGGACCGCTGACGGAAAGGCTTTGCTATACGAAGCCGATTACAACGGTGTCTCGAATATCTGGCTCAAGCCGTTGAATGCCGGGCCGTCAAAGCAACTGACCGATTTTCGATCAGAGGCCATATTAGCTTTCGATCTCTCACGCGACGGCAAAAATCTTATCTGTTCGCGTGGCGGCTGGACTTTCGATCTCGTGCTGGTCCGCGATGTCAACGATCGCTGAGATTGTTGGATAAAGCCGCCAACACTCCAGGGCATGTGTATTACTTACTCCTGGCGACCGACCACCAGATTACGCTCGTCCTGGCTGTAAAAGTCCGAGGCGCCGAAGGTACTCCAACTGTAGCCGACGATCGCGCCCCGACGGTCCGTATAGAGCCGCAACACGCCCGCGCCCACGCCCTGCCGGAATGCCCCATCATCGAGCCGTCGCGTGTCGGTCTTGCCGTGCCCGGACTTGCTTGAATCAATCACCCGCGCCTCCCACTGCTCGGTGTCTTTGACCAGAGGCTTCGACGGCTCGCGCAGGCGCTCGCGATGATCTGTAATCTTGTCGAGACGGAATATAATCACCCCATAAGCTCGATCAAGAAGGCGCCTACAGGTGACTATTCTCGTCTCAGGCGTTTGATATGAAGCCGTCGTTGAGAGGTGAAAGCCCGATGGATATTGTAGAAAAACGTAAGCAGGTCTTCGAAACCGTGGAATATAAGCCCGGGATATTTTTCGCCCAACTTTCTGAAGTTGCTCCCGCGGTCGCAATACTTTTAGAGACATACGCGTCGAGGGTTCGCGTCCACGTTTCGACGGGAGACGCGCTCGACTCCTACGGCGTTTCAATTGTATTTCAGGCATTCATTGATGTTTTAACGCATCGCTGCAATAGCTGTGGCGAGACGCAATTCACGCCACCCAATTTCAGCGATTGCCCGAATCATCGTTTTACGAAGGGATGGATAGAGATCGCCAGTGGAGAAGCCAAGGAAGGAACGCGGGACGCCCTGTTACGAGCCAACCGCCACGTTGCCGAGTGGATCGCGGCGCGGAGTGATCAGATCAGTATGAGTGGATGGATCGTGCGCCGACATACCTCACGCCCCACAACGCCGCCGCTCGATAGATTTATGGCGCTGATTCGCAAGGTTGAAGTCGGTGAAGATGAGTGCTGGATATTCGATGCCGACACATTTAGAGTAAGTGACGACCTGATCACGACGCCTGCGCGATTTATCTACGAACAAGTTACGGGAGAAAAACTCGTCGAGGCGGACGAGTTGCTTCGGACTTGCAAAACGCCGCGCTGTTGCAAACCGTCGCACCGCGAAGTTCTGCTCGCGCAGTCGGCCGACGCCTCCTGTGAACCGGGAGACAGCGAATTGTGTTGATCGGCAATTGGATCTGTTAAAAAGGCCGATCGGTGAAGAACCCAAGGTATAAGACAGTGTGGCTGCAGGTCCTAAGCCTTCTCAGGCGATGGCCGCCGAATCTGAATCAGTTCAGCTCTGCCAGGCGCCGATTGCTTCGATTGGCCGGGAGTCGGTGAGTTTGCAGGTCGTCGCGCTTTTTTTTTCGCCCTCCACTAATATCTCGTTCCTTTCAACAACTTCCCAGAGTGAGGAGAGGGAGCCTTCAATAGAAAACAAATCAAATGCGCCGAAAGTGATCGAGGTGACCCATGTCAGATGGCATCGAACTCTACCTTATTCAAAGCCCAGAAACAGCTTTCCCGGCCGATGACAATACGAGAGGCTACAACAGGGATTTGTTGAAGGCCTATAAGAATGGCATCGCCGTGAGCGATATTACGGATTTTATCCATCGCGTTCTGATCGAAGTAGGTGTAAGGCGCCGACGAATTAGCAAACTGGTCATTGGATCGCATGGAACTGGCCTTCCAAGTGGCTTCGGCAATTTTTACATCGGCCTGAATCGTATCGATCAAGATGACGACGAAAAAATAAACCGTTTGAGCGTGCTGGCTCCATTATTTGAGAAGGATGCTGATGTTTACATCATGGCCTGCAGGACAGGGCACGCCACTAAATTGCTGCAAAAAGTTTCAAGAGCCCTCGGCGGCGTAACCGTCCACGGCTATACCAACTATATTACAACTAGCAACTATTGGCTCTGGACTTCAATCGACGAGGGGGTGGGTGATTCCTACACTATAAACGCTGACACGTCGTTTGAAGAAGTTCTTGTAGGCAAGCATATCATCTGTTGGTCTACCGAGTGTATGAACGTCAGTCACCTACCGCGGTGAGTCGGGAGCGTTTTCCTATAGTAAAAATGAGGAGCGCAGCAAGGCGCGCGCCGTCGGCTCAGCGCGCCTGGCGCAACGTGTTCTTGCGGCAACATGGCATGGCGCATCCAGCGTTCTCACCTGCGCCGCAATGTCGCAAGGATACGATGTAGAAAATCTGATGACTTTTCGCCATTATTTCTCCACATCATTCACAGCTAGGATTGGCTCCTCGACCACCGGCGCGTATCCGAGCAAACGATTGCCAAATGCAGCAACTCGCAGCCCGGCGCCTCTCCATTTAGCATAGTGATCTGGCGGCGCCAAGCGGGTCGTCTGTAACAATGATGCAATTCGCCGAGGGGCGCGTCAGCTAAAGGATCAGTTGGCCGCTGGCCACGACTACGCCGCGACCTGAAATCTTTACAGTATTGGCGAAAACCTCGACCTGGATCAGACTAGTGCGCCCCATCGCTGTTCCTTGTTCGACCTTAATCACCTGCCCTGCCTTTGCAAGGCCATGCGCCACTAAATGAGCGGCCAAGGGACCGGCTGCAGTGCCGGTCGCGGGATCTTCCCAGATCCCAACCGTAGGATTGAAGAACCGCGCATAGGCGACGGCGTCAGTTTGCCAAGGATCCAGGCTGAAAACATAGCATCCTTCCCCACCGACACTATCAAGCAATGCCAACAATGCTTTGGCGTCGGGCTGTATTCGGTCAACCGCTTCACGGTCGCGGATCGGCGCCATCAGATGGGCTGCGCCGGTGGAAACCACCTGGCATGGCGCACGGTCCACTGCCAGATCCGCAGTGGTTACCCCGAGCGACGATGCGAGCTTGGCGAGATCTTCCAATTGCTTGCCCGCGATGGGCGCTTCTTGTTCCATGACGACATTGGCGAGCCGTCCTCCTGCTCGTGAAATGGTTACGGGGAGTACACGGTCACCTATTTCCTGGTGAAATACCGTCTCGCTCCCAGCAAGGGCAAGCCTTCCCGCCTCGGCAAGCCACCACCAAGCGCCAAGCGCGTTATGGCCGGCGCCGAAAACTTCCACCCCCGCCGGCGTGAAAGAGCGCAAGCGCCGGTCTGCCTCTGGTTGTGTAGGCGGCAGGAGAAAAGTAGTCTCCGACTGGTTAAACTCACGCGCTATCCGCTGAAGTAGGTTGAGAGTTAAATCTGTTCCTCCGTCCACAACTACGAGTGGATTGCCCGTCAACGGCTCAACAGCGAAAACATCGACAAAGTGGAATGGGAGAGTAGGGCGACTTGCGATCGTAGAATCATCATAGAGTGCATTATCCATTTTGATCTCCATTTCTAGGAATTAGTTTGACCTCCATTTCTAGGAATTATCGTCAGCGCATAAGATAAATTCATCTTTCTTTGCGCAGTATACTCCACCCATAAACGCTTCGTTTTGGGTGGAGAGGGCTGAAGGCTAGCTTCTCAATGATGCAAGTTGACCGGCAGTTTTATGGCGGAGTCATGATGCTATCGCCTTAGCTAGCGGAGCAACGCTGGAGACCGCGAAAAAAATCGTTTCGTCGAATTCGACCCACTGGACTCTCCCCTTAGGGGAGGCCATAAACTTGAATTATGAAAATAGGATTTTTTGGCATCAATTTTGGAGTTTGCGGCGACCCAGTCGCCATGGTTCAAGTGGCAAGGGCCGCCGAACAGGCCGGACTCGAATCGGTTTGGACCGGCGAGCACGTCGTTCTTCCCGACCCGCGTGTGGCTCCATCGCCTTCTGAGCCGCAGACACCCTTTCTAGACCCGGTCGTCGCGCTCAGTCACATCGCGGCCCACACAGTCCGGCTGCGCCTGGGGACGGGGGTGATTATCCTTCCACAGCGGAATCCCATCGTCTTGGCGAAGGAACTCGCCACACTCGATGTCGTGTCGGGAGGGCGACTCCTGTTCGGCTTGGGCGCCGGCTACCTTGAGCCCGAATTCCGCGCTCTCGGGGCTCCTTTCGAGCAACGGGGCGCTGTGACAGACGAAGCGATCGAGGTGATCAAGGCCCTATGGAGGATGGAAAAACCCGCTTATCAGGGGCGGTTCTTCTCCTTCAGCGGCATTGACGCGCAACCGCGCCCAACACAAAAGCCCTACCCGCCGATTCATGTGGGTGGAAAGAGCCGTTACGGCGCGCGACGCGCTGCGCGGTACGGCGACGGCTGGTACGGATTCTATACCGACCCCGAAGCAACGAAATGTAGCGTCGACTGGATTCGCGGCTATATTGAAAATGGCGCCCGTCCATCCGAATTGGGTGACATTGAAATCTCAGTCACGCCCCCGATCCCGATTAGCAAGGAAGTCATACGCCAGTATGAAGACATTGGGGTTCAGCGACTTATCCCTTGGTTAAATGCCTCGACACTGGATGACGCGCTGCGATATGTGGATGAACTCGGCGCGTTATTATCGAACTGATTCCTGCTATTGCTTTCCCATATAAGCTGTGCCATTCTCCCTATCTCTTCCCCATAGGAGGATCACAAATCAGGAGTCAAAAACCATGGGTGAGAAAACCGATGTCTGGCAAGGCACGCTCGCGCTGATGGCGCTCAAGACGCTTGAAGCCCTGGGACCATTGCATGGCTACGGCATCGCGCGACGCATCGAACAGATCAGCGAAAACAAGCTGGCGATCAATTACGGCACGATCTATCCATCTTTGTTGAAGCTCGAACAGGAAGGCTACATCGCGTCGGAATGGAGAGCGTCGGACAACAATCGCAGGGCCAAGTATTACAAGCTGACACGCGCAGGTCGCAAACTGCTGGCGAAAGAAACTCAGAAATGGGAGACGACGACGGCGATTCTGGCGCGCTTCTTCGCGCCGCCGGAGGAGTCGTGATGAACATTCGACGACTACGCGGCTGGCTGGCGCGGCTCTTTGGCTTACTCAATCGCAAGCGGCTGGAGCATGAATTCGCCGAAGAGTTGGAGAGCCATCTGGCCATGCACATTGAAGACAACCTGCGCGCCGGGATGTCGCCGGAAGAAGCGCGGCGACAAGCGCTGATCAAACTCGGCGGCGTCACGTCGGCCCAAGAGCTTTACAGTGAACAGGGAGGCTTACCAATGCTCGAAACCTTTTGGCAGGACTTGCGCTACGGCGCGCGGATGTTGCGGAAGACGCCCGCTTTCACATTGATCGCCGTGATGACGCTGGCGCTGGGTATCGGCGCGAACACGGCCGTGTTTAGCGTAATCAATGCGGCGCTGCTGCGGCCATATTCACATATCGATACGGACCGTTGGGTCTATCTGTCAGAGAAGAATGAAGCGAAAGGCTTGCAGTCGGCCGCGGTTTCGATTCCCAACTTCCTGGATTGGCGAAGACAAAATCAGACTTGTTCTGACATGTTTTTCTGGTCGCAGCTCAACTTAAACCTCTCAGGCGCGGGCGCCAGAGAGCCGGAGAGAGTGCGAGTGACGCTCATCACGGAAAATCTGTTCTCGGCGCTCAAGCTGGTTCCGGCGGCCGGGCGTTTTGTCAGCCCGGAAGATTACAAGGGCAATGGAAGGAACGCCATCCTTAGCTATGGGCTGTGGCAACGGCGCTTCGGCGGCGATCCGAATTTGCCCGGGCGAACGATCACGCTAAACCTCAGGTCATACACCGTCCTCGGAGTGGCGCCGCCCGGTTTTTCATTTCCCGTGCAGAGCCAGACCGATGTCTGGGTTCCTAATTTCTGGCAAGAAATTGAAAAGGACACGAACCGATCGAGTCGCGGAGCCGCCGCGGCAGCAATGCTCAAACCCGGCGTGAGTCTCAGCGCCGCGCAGGCCGATATGGATGTGATCGCCGGACGGCTGGCCAGCCAATACCCCGAAGATAAGGGTTTTGGCGTGCGGATTGAGCCGATGCGTGAAAGCGTGGCCGGCGGTTTTCGTACGCCGCTGCTGATCCTGCTCGGCGCGCTCGGATTCGTCTTACTGCTGGCCTGCGTCAACATCGCGAATTTGCAATTCGTGCGCATGGAAGCGCGCCGCAAAGAACTGGCCGTGCGTTCGGCGCTCGGCGCCTCCGCGCGGCGTTTGCTCAGCCAGATGGCGACCGAGAGTCTGCTGTTGGTCGCGGCGGCGGGCGTTTTAGGATTATGCCTCGCGCCCATTGGCGTCAAACTGCTGCTTTGGCTGGTTCCGCCGGAACAAATCCCCTGGCTGAAAGTCAAGACGGACATCCTGGTTTTATTGGTTTCGTTCGGGGCCACGGCGATGACTGCGCTGTTTGCAGGGCTGGCTCCTGCGTTCAAAGCGGCGCGCATTGATGTGATAGGCGCGCTGGGCGCAGCCCGTGCGACCGGCGCCGGACTCAGCCGTCGTTGGCGCGTCGCGTTTGTGATCGCGCAGCTTGCCCTGGCCGTGCTGCCGCTCTCCGCGGCCGCATTACTCGTGAACAGCTTCGCGCGCTTGAGCCATGTCGATCCCGGCTTCCAGGTCGACCATCGTTTGACGCTGTCATATTTCGCGCCGGTGCTCCGGGCCAAAGACGCCGCAGCCGTCGCGCAAATGGCCGAACGCATGAGCGAAGAACTGCGGCGCGTTCCGGGTATTAAGGCTGCGGGGGGAGTTCATTACCTGCCATTTTCGCCAGCCGTAGGCTGGGGCCAGGCTGTCAGCCGGGAGCGGCCCCAGGGCAATCCGGCTGATCTGCCGCACGTCATTTATACTGTCGCCACGACAGGATATATGGAAGCCCTGGGGGTTTCGCTGAAATCCGGCCGTCTTTTCTCGCCCGCCGACTCTGCCACATCGGCGCCTGTTGTGGTAATCAATGAAGCGTTGGCGAAGCGCTTTTTTCCGAACGAAGACCCGCTCGGCAAGTCCATGTGGATCGGGCACGCCCAGTTGCTGCCCAATTCCCCGCCTCGCACGATTATCGGAGTCGTCGGTGACATGTCGCTAAACAACCTGGACAGTACACCGAACGCCGCCGCCTGGGTCCCGATCTCCCAACAGGATTACTCAGAGATGGTCTGGCGCAATCTTTATCTGATCGCGCATACCACCAATGAGCCACAGAGCGCGCTGGCCGCGATCCGCAAACAGATCGCTAGCGTCGACGCCGATCTGGCGCTCTCGGACATCGCCACGATGGAGGAGCGTTTAGGCAAATCACTGTGGCGGCAGCGCTTCACCGCCAGTGTTCTCAGCGCGTTCAGTCTCATCGCCCTGGCAATAGCGGCGCTGGGCGTGTTCGGCGTTACGAGTTATCTGGTCGGCCAGCGCACGCATGAGATCGGCCTGCGCCTGGCGCTCGGCGCGTTGCCCGGCGACATTTTTCGGCTGGCGCTGAAAGAGGGAATCCTTTCCACGCTGATCGGCATAGCGTTCGGCGTGGCAGGCTCGCTGGCTTTGACGCGCTTTCTGGGGAATCTACTTTACGGCGTCAGCGCAAAAGATCCATTCACTTTGGCCGCAGCGGCGATTTTGCTGGCGATGGTCGCGCTCGTCGCCTGCAGTATCCCGGCGCGGCGGGCGACGAAAGTTGATCCGCTGATTGCGCTTCGCGCCGAATAATCAGCTCTAACGGCAGGATTTGGCTATTACTGCGACAATTGGCCAAGTAAAATGCAGACTCCAACATGTTACATTGGATAGAGCCGTTCAATCTGTAAAGCAATGCGTCACAGAACACCCCCAGCGCTGGCACGGCCCTCAAATGAGGACGCCGCCGTGTCGGGACCCGATGCAATCGTCGGCGTGTCAGATCACGGCGGATGGGCGGTGCTCGTAACCGTTGCTTCCGACGGAACTCTGGTTGATCGTCGCAATGTCGAGTTGGTGGACAAACGGCTTCCGAGCATTCCTCACCACCATGAGTGCCAAACCCTTCCGATTGATGAGGCCGTCGCCCTGGTGGAGAAGGTGCGCGACTCGGCCGATAGGCGCGCGATCATCGCCTTGGACGCGGTTGCAACCGCTCTGCCCGTGCGCATCGTTGGCATCGCCCTCCGCGAATGTCCACCGCTCCCACCCACCATTGCCGAGCGCATCACCAACTACCGGGCCCGGAACGTCGCAGATTGGGTCATGTATCGCAGGGCGCTCGCCGACGCAGCCCTGGCGCGCGGTTGGAACGTGCACTGGTACAACGCCAAGGCAGTATTCGACGCGGCGCGGGATGTTTTGCAAGTCGATGATCTCGCCATGCGCTTCCAGCAGATCCGCCGGTCCATCGGCCCTCCCTGGACCAAGGACCATCAGCTTGCTATGGCAGCCGCCACCGTCGCCGCGATGGTCCTTAATTCGTAGGCAGCGAGCGCCATCCACTTAATTTCACCATGTTGTGAAGCATAACGCCTCGCTCGTGAGCTTTCAGCGCGCCGGACCCATTGTCGTTCCGGCGCGATACAGTTGGCGAATTCCCCAAACAAAGAACTTATGCGTTTTATCTGGCCGAATTTAAAGAACTTACGCAGCGGAGACTGAATTCGTCAACAGTTTCCGGCGCGCCGAAAGCTCACGATCGATCAGCAGGCGCAGGCCCAGCAGGTTCTATCTGCGCGTCGTGGCTTATTTCATCTTCAGCACAAAGAAGGTCAGGTCGTCGTGCTGTGGCGCGCCTGCGCACCAGGCTTGCGCGCGCCGCACGACTTCTGCACGAATTTCATGAGCGGAAAGTTGCGCCGTCGCCGCCAACGTGGCTTGGATACGCGTTTCGCCGAACTCTTCGCCATTGACGTTCAGCGCCTCTGACAACCCATCCGTGAATGCGATCAGCACATCGCCGGTTTGCAGCTGCACAACCTCCTGCTCGTAGTCGCCCAACTCGAACATCCCGACGAACAATCCCCCGCAACTGAGTTCACGACATTCGACCACTGCCCCGGCGCGAAACAGGATCGGCGGGTTATGCCCAGCGTTGACATACGTCAGTCGCTGCGCGCTTTCATCGAACTGCGCATAGAAGAATGTCACGTAGTTCGCCCCGCCCGTCGCATTGCGGATCAGCCGATTCAGTGTCCCGACCATCTGCGCCAGCGAATCGCGCGACTGATGCCGCGTCAGTTTGCCCGACAGTAAACCGCGCAGAGTGGCCTGCACCGTAGACATCTGCAATGCGGCGGCGATGCCTTTTCCTGCGACATCGGCGATGGCGAGACCGACTTGTTGCCCATCGAGTTGGAAGAAATCGTAGTAATCGCCGCCGATCCAGTGCGCGGGCTGGCAAAAGCCTGCGAGTTCAACACTCGCGCATGCGGGCGCATGCGCGGGCAACAAGCGGCGTTGGACATCGGCTGCGAGCGCAAGTTCGCGGCGCAATTTTTCATCGGCGACTAGGCGTTCGGTCAGACGACTATTTTCGATTACCAGCGCCAATTGGCTGCCGACTGACTGCAACAGCTCCTTGTCCTTCGCATCATAAGCGTGGCGCGCGCGGCATTGCCCCAGCGACATCACGCCGACCAGTTGCTCCTTGCTCTTGATTGGCAACAACAGCCGCGCTTCGATTTGTTTCAGCGCCTTGCGCTCTGGCTCTCGCAAGGCGCGTTGCGCGGCGGAAGCCGAAGCCAAAAAGCGATCCCACACAGCAAAATCCTGCGGCCCGATTTCCATCGGCTGCGCTAGCGCGTGCAAGCGACGAATGACAAACGCATCGCGCGCCAGCGTCAACAAGGGCGTTGCGCCATTGGCGCCACCCTTCAGTTTGGCCGCATGTGCAGACGAAGCGCGGCGCACGTAATCGCCCGTCGCTTCGTCGCGCACAAATATTGAAGCGTCCGCCGCATGCAAAGCATCGCCGATTTGGCGAACGATAAGGCGGAACAGATCGTCCACGTCCGTCGCTCGGCGCGCTTCCTGCCCCAGGTCAAACAGGATGCGCCGGCCGTCGTAGCTGACAGGCGCGAAATACCGTTCGATCCGCGACAGCAAATACCGTTTGACGACCGCGTGCGACACGGCCAGCAATGCCAGCATCAGCAACAGCAAGATAAAATCGGCGCGCTGTCCAAAAGCAAAGAGCAGGATGCCGATGCCGAGCAGGACTTCGACGACTGCCATTACGCGCGGCGCGGTCAAATGCCGTTGCCAGCGCCGCAACCGTTGCGCGACGGGCTTGAGACTTGGGCGGGTGATGCGGGGAAAGAGTCTCATCGAGCGTACCTAAAAGGATGAGGGATGAGGGATGAGGGATGAGTCAAATTCTTATTCATCTTTCTTTGCGCAGGATACTCCACCCATAAACGCTTCGTTTTGGGTGGAGATGAATGCGCCGCCCCTTTCGCATGTAAAACATTTGTCTCATGTACAACACTTGTGGCATATTATGCGGATGGATGTTCACCTGTCGATAAAGGCCAAATTGAGCATAGCCGCTAACGCCGCGCAGAAACTCAAATCCACGATGGAAGAGTTCAATCGCGCCTGCAACACATTTTCCGAACTCGCCTTTCAGCAGGATTTGCATCGCAGATACGACATCCATCACCAGGGCTATCGCCTGATCCGACAG
>DASTMP010000057.1:0-8288 GCA_035714085.1 Blastocatellia bacterium | reverse complement strand
TGGGTTTTGCCGCTCGTGTCGCGCGCGCCGAGATCGAAGCCTTCATCGGTCATCGGCGAAGTGATGTCGTTGTGCGTGTCTATGACAATCGCCTCGCGATGCAACTTCATCGCGCGCTCGCGCAACTTCGCGTCATCAGTCGTGGGGCGCGTGGGTGATTGTGATTGTGAGAAGACCGCGGGCCGCCAGACAACCGCGCAGGCGAATACGACAGCGAGCGCAAGAACCCTTTTGGGCATGTCCGATCCTTTCCAATTTTTTTCAGCGACGCGACAAGTTCCGATTTTCAGCGACGCGACCGGTAGGGAGCGACTGTGAATCCGTTCATCCGCTCCCTACCGGTCGCGTCGCTGATTCCTTACAGGTTGCGTCGCTGATTAAAGACTGTCTATATGATTTTGGACTCCTTGATGCGGCGAGGTATTTTGTTCCCCCCATCCGATTTATGCAAGCAAGCTAGAGGAGCAAGGCGAAGGCTCGGCAGTAGATCGAATCGATAATATCGGCAGATGGCGCGGTCTCGCGGTAGATCGGGGTAGAAGAACGGTTCCGATTCACTATCTATTCATCACCTCGCGCACGGACTCGGAGTTCAAGAAGGTCATTCGCAAACGCTCATCGCTGATGTTTTCGGCCATCGTCTTGATGATCGCCGTGGCTTCCGCAAATGCCTCGCGGGCCGATTGAGTTTGGCCCATCTGCGCTCGCAAGCGCCCGAGCGCGGCATGAATTTTCCAGGCGGTCGGCGGCGAGGGGTATTTCCGAAGGAGATCGATCGCAGTCTTTAGTTCGGTTTCCGCGCGGGGCAGGTCGCCGCGCGCTGCAGTTGTTTCGGCCAGCAGCCGGCGCGCGATGGCGACGTATTTTCGCGCTTCGTAATGAGTGGCCAGGTCGAGCAGCCGCCGGGCGCAGGCTTCGGTCTCGGCCATGTCCCCCTTTGAAAGCAGATATTCACACTTGGAGGACTGCAGGCGGAGGTTGAACCGCCAGCGGAGCCAGTCGTCACGTTCCAGCAACCCCTCGACTTCGCAGAAAACCGGAGGAACCTTTTCGACGGCGCCCAGCGCGGTGTAGTCATGGCCGAGATTGATCACGGAGTTGATTTCAGCCTCTAGCAGGCGCCATCGGCGCGAGACCTCGACTCCCTGCTGGTCAGCCCTGAGAGCCTGGTCGAAGTCTCCAAGCTCTCGGTGAATCCATCCGATAGCGTTGGGGATCTTCAGCAAATGATTGCGGTCGCCATTGCGCCGCCCCATCTCCAGCGCTTCATTGAGAGTGACGAGAGCGTCCGACATTCGTCCCAGGTCTGCCCTGGTCAAACCGAGAAAATAGAGACAGAAGAGCCTGTTGAACCCGTCACGCAGTTCCGAGCTGAGGCGCAGCGCTTCGGTCAGCATCCCTTCGGCGCGTTCGTATTCAGATTGAAAGAAATGGAACAGCCCGCGCCGGGACAGCCCGACGATCAGCGATGGCTTGTGGTCGAGCCTTCTGGCTATGCTGATGCACTCATCCGTAGCTTGTTTGGCTTCCGCCATGTTCCCCAAAGCGCCATGCCGATGCCCGATGAACGCCAGTGTCTCTGCGCGCATCCGCTCGTCGCCTAAGCTCTCGGCCACGCGCAAAGCCTCGTCTGCCCGCGCGGCCATCTCATCCAGGCGGTGCGCAAAGAAGAGCGTGTCGCAAAGCGCGACGAGCGCGGCGCCTTCGCGCGCCTTCGCGCCTATCGCGCGAGCTTCGTCTATTATGCGGGCGAAATCAACGCGCGCCTGATCGAAGCGGCCCATCGCATGGTTGACCACGCCGCGCTTCTGGAGGATCGTCAACCGCCTCTCGGATCGCTCCTCGAAGGAAAGCTTCTCGACCAGGCCAAGCGCATAGGAGTAGCGCCGCTCGGCTTCTTCGCTGGCGTAGACTCGGGCCGCGTTGTCTCCGGCCTCGAGCAGGTAGGCGACGGCCCGCTCGAAATCACGGCTGCGCTCGAAATGAACGGCCAGTTGCGCGGCGATGCGCGAGGACTGATCGCCGTAATGTTTGAGCAGCTGCTCTCCAGCTTTCCGGTGCAACTGCGCCCGGCGTTTGTTGACCAGCTCAGCGTACAGGACGTTCTGATAAAGCGCGTGGGCGAAGCGATACCGCATCGCCAGCGCTCCATCAGGCAATTCTTCCTCGCCGCGCGGCTCGATCAAGCGATGAATCCTGTGGAGGTCGTCACACCGCTCTTCCAAAGCCAGCTCGTCGACGCCGAGGGAGCCGGCGAGCGCGGTCGAGAGAAATTCCTCGCCTTCGACGCTCGCATATTGGAGCAACCGGCGGTCTTCTTCGCTGAGGGTCCCGATCTTCTTGCGAATAAGACTGCGCACGTTTTCAGGCGCCTCAAGGTCCATCTCCGCAAGCGGACGCGCGAGCGTCCACCGCCCGTTCACCCGGACGATGCCGCCGCGATCGGCGAGCAATTGCGCCAGCCCCGTGGCGAACAGCGGATGCCCTTCAGTCTTGCGCTCGATGAGCGCTGCGAGGGGGCGAGCGAAGTCATTTGGGACAAAGCGCGCATCGAGGTAACTGGCCAGATGTTCCTGGCTGAGGCCGCCGATTGTGATCTCCTCGCATTGATGATGCGCTTGCATCTCCAGCTTGTATGACTTGAGCGGATGATTGCTGACTTCCAGGTCTCCCAGTCGAAACGTCCCGACGATGAGCAATCGCTGCCCCTCGATGCGCTGGGAAAGATGGCGCAATAGATCGGCGCTGGAAGTGTCAGCCCAGTGGAGGTCTTCCAGCAGAAGCGTGACCGGCGAGACCGCCGTCAGGGCGCCCAGCGCCTCGCCCAACTCGCGCAGCATGCGTTCTTTGGAGGCGCCGATGGTCTCCCGCTGCAACTGCTCCAGCGCGTCGCCGGAAAAGACCGCTGGGAATTGCAAACACCATGTCGGCGCGTGAGTCCGCAGTAACCCCGTGATTCGTTTTCGCTTTGGGCCTGCCAGCAACGCGCCCAGGGCGTCGAGAAACGGCAGGTAGGACTCGCCCGCGCCGTACTGCTCCACGCACCGCCCGCGACCGCAGATGAGCGACGGATGCCGGCGTTGCGCATCGCGCAGGAATCTATCGGCGAGTGAAGTCTTGCCGATCCCCGGTTCGCCGGTGATGAAGACGACGCGGCCGGCGCCGGCGATGGCTCGTTGCAGCAATCGCTCGAGCCCCTGCATCTCCGCCTCGCGACCGACGAACGTTGTCAACGTTAGAGAGGCGCCTTCCGCGGAGGGCGCCTCCCCCGCGCTGACTGTTTCACCCGCCGCCGCTTCCACCTTCCGTCGCAGCCACTGCAACTCCGCTCTTAACTCCGCCGCGCTTCTATAACGCGCCTCTCGCTCCTTCTCCAGCATCTGGCCGATCAGCCACTCCAGCTCCGGCGGCAAATCCGGCATCAACCGTCTGACCGGCGGCGGCTCGTTCTGCAGGATCGCCGCGATCACATCACTCGCCGTCTCTCCCTCAAAGGGCCGGCGCCCCGCGACCATCTCGTACATCATCACCCCCAGGCTGAAGATGTCAGTGCGATGATCCACCTTCAGTCCGCGCGCCTGCTCCGGTGACATATAATTGACCGTCCCCATCACCACTCCCGACCCCGTGCTCAATCGGGCAGGCGTCTCCGCCTTTGAATCGGCCTCTGCCAGCGCCGCAGGCTGCTCCGTGAACCTGGCCAGGCCGAAATCGAGGACTTTGACTAGACCGTCGGGCCGCAGCATCACATTCTCCGGCTTGATATCTCGATGAATGATACCAGCCTGATGCGCCAGGCCGAGCGCGCTTGCCACCTGTTCCACGATGGCTGTTGTTTGACCGACGCCGGGCCTGCCGCGCTCGATCAGCGCGCGCAATGTCTCGCCCTCGACAAACTCGCTGACGATGTAATGCGCGCCGTCTGCTTCGCCGATCTCGTGAATGGTCAGAATGTTCGGATGGTTGAGCGCCGAGGCCGCCTTCGCCTCGCGCTCGAAACGGCGCACGCGCTCCGGATTTTGGGTGAAGGCGGCGGGCAGCACTTTGAGCGCGACCTTGCGTTCGAGCCTGGTATCCTCGGCCAGGAAGACTTCGCCCATTCCGCCACGGCCGAGTTCGCTGATGACTCGGTAAGGCCCGATGCGGCGCCCGACCGGAGACTCATTGCTATCATCATCCGTCAACCCCTCAGGCTCCTCGAAAATTGGCGAATCAATGAAGCTCCCTTCCCGCTCGTGCGCGGCGATCAATCTCTCGGCCTCTTCACGCAACTGCTCGTCGTCGCCGCACGCCTTCGCCAGATGGTCGGCCCGCGCTTCTTTCTCAAGCTCCAAAGCTTCGTGGAACAAAGCGTCCAGTTTTTTCCATTGTTCAGGCGTCATCGGGTGTCGTCTAGCTGTTGGTTTGATCTCAACACTCGGCCCAGGCGGTTTTCATTATATGGCAGGCGCATGCTTCTAAGCCATAAAGCCACTAGAAAAAAATTCAAGCAGGCTGAGCCGATTCGCCTCGATATTTCGCCTTTCCGGATGAAAAGGAGGAAAACAGATGCGCGGACAACGAATTGACAGTCTGCTCGCGCCGCTGCTCCTGAAGGCTGAGGGCGAAGAGGCCGACGAGTTTCTGGCGCGACTTATCGCCGCGCATGTCGAGCCGGTTATCAATGGCGTCATTCGTTTCAAGCTGCGCCTAGATTCCAGCGCCGGCGACGCTGAGGCCGAGGACCTGCGTCAGGAAGCAATCGCGCAACTGCTCAACCGATTGCAAAAATTTCGCGCCGGCGCTGAGGCGCATTCGATCAAAGATCTGCGCGGGCTGGCGGCTACGATCGCCTATCGCCTCTGCGCCGGTTGGATGCGCCGTCAATTTCCCGAATGGCGCGCGCTCAGAAATCGGATTCAGTACCTCCTTACTCGTCAGGCCGGTTTCGCCATTTGGCGCGAGGATCCCAATTACGAGAATGAATCAAAAGGGCTGATCGCCGGTTTCGCCGCCTGGAAGGGGCGGAGACCATCAGTCGGAACGGCGAGTCTCAGACGACTGTCTCAAAACGAAAAGCTCCTCGATGCGCTTGGCGGCGGCGGGCGCGCAGCGAAACTCAATGATGCGCTGGCTGCCGTCTTCAATCATATTGGCGCCCCAGTCGAGTTCGATGAGCTGGTAAAGATGATGGCCGACTTGTTGCAGGTCAAAGATCGTATGGTTGAGTCTATTGACGCTGATCCGGGCGACAGTGGTTTTGATATGTCCGATAGAGAGGCCGATGTCGCGTTGCGAGTGGAAAAACGCATCTTTCTGCAACGGCTCTGGGATGAGGTGCAACGGCTTCCACGCCAACAACGTGTGGCGCTGCTGCTCAACCTGAGAGACGCCGAAGGACGAGGTTGCATCGCGTTGTTACCGGCGCTTGGAATAGCCACACTTGGCCGATTGGCGGAAGCGCTCGAGATGAGCGCCGAAGGATTCGCCGAGGTGTGGAACGAGACGCCGCTCGAGGACGCGAAGATCGCTGAACTGCTGCGACTGACGCGACAGCAGGTCATCAACGCGCGCAAATCGGCGCGTGAGCGATTGGCGCGGCGGTTGAAAGGATTCTTTTGAAGCCATCACTAACCATTGCTGATCTCGCTGCGCAGCCAGGCGCGGGCCATGCTCCACTCGCGCTTGACCGTGGCGGGTGAGATCTTCATCGCTTCCGCCGTCTCTTCAATGGTCAGCCCGCCGAAATAGCGCAATTCCACGATCCGCGACTTCTGCGGGTCGAGCGCCTCCAACCGCCGGAGCGCGTCATCGAGCGCGAGCAGATTGACGTCGCGTTTGTCAGTCAAGCGATCCGCCTCACTGAGAGTTAGCCGGTACTCGCCCCCGCCTCGCTTGGCCGCCCGCCGGTTTCGCGCGCGCTCGACCAGGATGTGGCGCATTCGCACGGCGGCGACGCCGAAGAAGTGCGCCCGGTTATGCCAATCGATCACTTTTTCATCAACCAGCCGCAGGTAGGCCTCATGAACCAGGTCGGAGGGTTGCAGCGTGTGACCGATGCGCTCCGCGCGCAAATAATATCTGGCCAGGCGTCTCAGCTCACTGTAGACCAGCGGCGCCAATTCATCGAGCGCCGCTCTGTCGCCATTGCGCCATCTGATGAGCAGTTGAGTTATGGTCGCCGGGGATGTCATCAGCAATTACGCTCCAAAATAATTCGAGCTGACTGAGCCAATTCGCCGCAATTTTTCGCCTTCCCGGATGAGTGATTAGCCAACAGCGCCGCGCGCGTATGAGCGGGTATTCACCGCCCGTGTCTGTGATCAACGCCATAAGGCGGGGAATACCCGCCCATACGCGCGCGGTACTGTAACGGATGTATAAACAACCATCAACCATTGCAGAGACAAAATCATGAGACATATAACCATAACCACACGCTCTTCAAGATCAAAACTTCGTTTCGCGCTCTTGCTGAGCCTGTTGCTTTGCGCGTTGTCGCAGCAATCGGCTTGGTCACAGGAAGCCGTTCCGACGATCGCCCTTGGTCATTGCGGAAGCTCCCGGCATTGTCCGCCTGAGCCACAGATCGAGCCGAACGCGGGCGGATGGAAGACCTGGCTGCTTGACGACGTCCGTCAGGTAAGACCGCCCGAGCCGCCGGCGAGACCGATCTCGGAACAGGAGATCCGTGTTTTGAAGCAACTCTCTTTCCATCGTGACGCTGCGGCGCTCGACCTGATCAACTACTGGGACGCCGGCTCGCCTTCGTTGCGCTGGAACGAGTTCGCGGTGGATCAGGTGATCAGCAACAACATGATTGGCCCTCCGGCGGCGCGCGTAATGTCATCACTCCACGTGGCGATCTACGACGCGATGATCGCGGCCTGGGACTCGAAATATCTGTACTGCCGACCTCGACCGAGCGATTTCAACCGGTCGCTGACCACGGCCATTCCGAATCCGCACAGCCCGTCTTATCCTTCAGAGCATGCCGTGGCGGCGGGGGCGGCCTCGGCCGTGCTAGCTTACTTCTTTCCACAACAGGCGGCGTTTTTCAACGCTAAGGCCGAAGAGGCTGGTCAGTCGCGGTTGCTGGCCGGCGTGCAATATCCGAGCGACGTGCAGGCTGGGTTGGAGTTGGGACGCAAAGTGGCCCAGCTCGTCATCGCTCGCGCGCAGACCGACGGTTCCGATGCGGTCTTCACCGGGACAATCCCCCAGGGCGCTTGCAACTGGAAAGGCGTGAACCCGATTCTACCGTTGGCGGGAACCTGGAAGACCTGGGCGCTCACGTCCGGAAGTCAGTTCAGACCCGGCCCGCCGCCGGCTTGCGATTCAGCGCAGATGGCGACGGAACTTGCCGAGGTGAAGAACTTCCCGCGTTCGATTCCGGCGCCACCCGCTTCTTTCAACACCACGCGGCTTGCTTTTTTCTGGCAAGGGGCGGCCGGCGCCATCAAGCCGTGGAATGATCTGACAACGCAGAAAATCTCGGAGTACCGGATGGATGCCAATCCGCCGCGAGCAGCCCGCGTTTACGCTCTGGTCAGCATCGCCTTCTACGACTCATTGATCGCCTGCTGGGACGCCAAGTACATCTATTGGGCGATCCGTCCGAATCAACTAGATCCGACGATCACTACGCTGTTTCCGAACCCCAATCATCCGAGCTACCCGTCGGCGCACGCCTCGCTTTCCGGCGGCCAAGGGGAGGTGTTGGCCTACCTGTTTCCACGCGACGCGGAATTCATCAGGAACTTTGCGGTGGAATCCTCCAATTCGCGGATCTGGGCCGGCATCCATTACCGCAGCGATATTGACGCCGGGTTAGCGCTGAGTAAGCAGGTGGCTGCGTTGATTATCGAGCGGGCTAATAGCGACGGCTCGCAATAAGCATCCCGCTTAGGGCGTCATAAACTCAGCGCGCAGCGAAACCCGTAATCGCTGTATTGATACTCCGGCGGGAGACTGCTGCGCGCTGCCACGCGGGCGATCTTGATCTGATGCCGCCACGAGCCGCCGCGGGAGACGCGCCGCACGCCCGCCGGCGGTCCTTGCGGATTGCGCGGCGGCGAGACGCAGTAGTAGCCGACGTCGTACCAGTCAGCGAGCCACTCGTGAACGTTTTCGGAGATGTCGTATAGCCCAAAGCCGTTCGGGGAGCGGCGTCCGACGCGCTCCGGCCCCGCGCGCCACAATTCGGCGTAGCGCGGCTGCGTTTGCGGCGGCTCGTCGCCCCAGGTGTAGATCTTCGCCTCCAACCCGCCGCGCGCCGCGCGCTCCCATTCGGCTTCAGTCGGTAGACG
>DASTMP010000056.1:0-31907 GCA_035714085.1 Blastocatellia bacterium | reverse complement strand
GCGTCGACGTCAATCAAGCGCCGCGCCCGGAGTGAACTCTGACGGGTGAGGGTTGCTTATAGCGATCAGGCCTTCGGCTTTGTCTCCGGCTTCGCTTCTGATTTCACCTCTGATTTAGACGGACGGCGTTTGCGTGTGAAGGTCGCCGGTTTACCGGGGACGATGTCCACCGCCCCGTCGCATGTGTCAGAGCCGGTTTTGCTCTTCTTTGCGGAAGGCGCCTCGGCAGGTTGTTTCTGGTCCTGCGCGAGCGCGCCGCAAGGCGAGGCGAGCAGAAGCAGGGCAATAAACATCGCGCGCGAAACGTCTGGTAACTTCCGGTTTAACATAAATCTCACCTGCGAGTTCTGAATTTGTGGCGTTGCAAACCTGAAAATGAAGCGGCAGGTTTGAACCGGGGTATTGTACATCAGCTTCAACCAAAACGAGACGGGCGACGCGTTAATTTCTCCAGCTTGTTCGGCTTTTAATCGCTGTGTTAGACTTCCGGCGCTTCTTGAAATAATGAAAATAGGCAGGAATTAAAGGAATTCTCAAGATCTTTCACAGTCGCTTAAAGCAGGAAAAATCCCGTCTATTTTCGGCAACGTCGCAACTTAAATTTGTGAGGTCAACTGTTTTGCAATTTGCGACCTTCGGATTGACGAAGAGAACGGCCGGCGCGTTCGTAGTATTGGTCTTTATATGCGCCGGCGCGTTCGCGCAGGGGTTCTCATTCATCAGTCCGTCTTCAGACGCGCCGCCGGCGCCGGCGCTGGACGCGGTCGTCGTGATGCCGTTCGAGAACCGCTCGCAGATGGCCAAATACAACTGGATCTGCGACAGCTTCGCGATTCTGATCGGGGACGTGCTGGACGCGCATGGAATCCGCGTCGTCAACATTGACACGCGCAATCAGGCGTTCGAAAAAATGCGTCTGAGTCCGAGCGATCTGTTGACGCGCGCGGCGATGATCCGCGTCGCCGGCGCCGCGCAAGCCAATCTGGCGCTGGTCGGCGAGTTCGACATCGGCGAGGGCAAGGAAGATATCACGATATCGATCGTGGCGCGCCTGATCGAAACGCGCGAGGGGCGGCTGGCGCCGGCCAAGACGTTCAATTACAGCGGCTCGCTCTCGGACCTGCAGGACTGGCAGGGGCACTTGGCCTGGAACATCGTTTACGAGCGCAACCCCGCGATGCCTTACTCGAAGGAGCAGATAGTTCGCCGCGCGAAGCATGTCCCGCCGGCCGCTTACGAAAGCTTCGTCAAAGGCGTTCAGACGCGCGACCTGAAGCTGCGCGAATCATTCCTGCTGCGCTCCGTTCAGGAGTGCGACAATTCGAGCGAGGCCATTCACTTCCCGCAGGCGATTTACGAACTCGGCCTCCTTTATTACCGCCAGGATGATTTCGCCGAGGCCGAGAAAACGCTCAGGCGCATGGGCCAGGACGACCCGACTTACGCCGAAAGCCTCTTCTATCTCGGTCTCGCCGCGTACAAGGCCGGAGACGCGAACGAGGCGTCGTCCGCCTTCGAGAGGTTGATCGAGTTGACCCCGAGCCCGGAAGCCGTGAACAACGCCGGCGTGGCCCTGCTGGCGAAAGGCGAGAATGAGAAAGCGCTGGAGTTTTTGCGTCGCGCGGCGGCTAAGAGCCCGAACGACATGCTCTGCCGCTTCAATCTCGGGTATGCGCTGTGGCGCGCCCAGAAGTTCGCCGAAGCCGCCCAGAGCTTGCGCGTCGTCGCGCAGGCCGACCCGCGCGACGGCGAAGCGCAATATATTCTGGCGAAGTCTCTGGCGGCGGCGGGACAGCAGGCCGAAGCGACGCGGGCGGACAACGAGGCGAAGCGCTACCTGTCGAATTACGCCAAGTGGACCGTGGCGCCGGATCGCATTCCGGTTCTGGCGCGGCTCAAGGAGGAGTTGAATCAAGCCGCGGTTAACAAGGCGGAAGGCCAGTGGCGGATCAAAGTCAAATGATTACTCCTATCAAATATCCTTCGCGCGCAAAGGGATTGATCATAGCGCTCTTCTTTTCCGTCCTTGCGCACGCGGTAATTTTGCTGGCGATTCGAATCGCTCCTATCGTCCGCATTGCGATGGGGTTTCGCGGCTTCGAGTACGTCGAGGAGGATTATAACCGCACGATTCTGATCGATTTCTCCAAGCGGCTGAACTATCCGCCCGGCTACCTCGGCTTCCGCGCGCCGCAGAAGACCAGCTCGCTCGATGACATGAAGAAAGAAGAAGAGCGACGCCGCCGTTTGGAAGCGCGCCGAAAGCGCGAACGCGAGTTGGCTGAAAAACGCGCGGCCGAGGAGCGGGCCAAAGCCGAAGAGAAAGCGAAGGCCGAGGGGAAAACCGGAGACCTGGCAACGGCCGATCCGAAACCCACACCGACGCCGAGGCCGGATGGTTACGGCAGTTTCGGCAAGATCAACACGGCGCCGATCAAAGACCAGATTCAAAGGCTTTACCAGGCGAAGAAAGACGGCAAACTGAGTATTCCCGACGGCAAATTCAAGGTCGGCGTTTCAGGCTCGGTCAATCCGGACGGCACGCTCGCCAACTATCACGTGCATATTTCATCAGGCATCCAGGAGATCGACGATTCCGCGATGGCGATCCTGGCGGCGGTCAGTGAAAGCCGCGCGCTCGGACCGCTCTCTCAAATGACCTCGATCACCATGGTTCTGGAAATTGACCAGAATGCGCAGTTGACCGTCACGGGCTTTACCAGCAACGAAACCGACGCCATCGACCTCAAAAATCTGGCCGATGTCGCATTGTTCGCCGCGCGTTTCAGAAAGGCTGATGATCAGGCCGCAATGGTCATGCTCAACAATTTGAAGGTCAAGCGCACGGGAACACGCATCGATGCCGTCATCAGCGTGCCGAAAGAGATGGCCAAAGAAACACTGGCCAAGACGATGGATAAAAAATGAGCAGGGCTCACCGTGTACGGCCAAAATCATCCTGCAACCGCACTATGTCATCCTCGCCCAGATAATCGCCGCGCTGCACCTCGATAAAGATCACTTTCTCCACGCCGGGGTTTTCGATCCGGTGCGCCGCGCCTATCGGAATGTCGATGTGTTCGCCGGCTTCGAGAATGATCTCTTTGTCGTCAAGCGTGACCTTCGCCACGCCCTGCGCGATGAACCAGTGTTCGGCGCGACGCGCGTGTTTCTGATAGCTCAACCGTTTGCCCGGAAGAACCTCGATGCGTTTGACTTTGTAGCCATCGCCTTCGTCGAGGACGGTGAAATTGCCCCACGGGCGTTCATCATAACGTGGCGAATTATCTTCTGTAGGTGAAAACACCAATGTTACTCCTCGAAAGCTGCTCAGAAAATCAACCACGAAGAAACGAAGAGCACGAAGACTTTCTTCTGTTCTTACTTCGTTTTCTTCGTTTCTTCGTGGTTGATTTTCATCCTTTTCCAGGCGTCGCAGCGCGACATGAAGGCCCCACCGAAAATAGACGGGATTTACGGGATTTCTCAGGATTGGCGTATGGAGTTCAATCCTGAGAAATCATGTAAATCCTGTCTATATGATAAGCCATAATCGGAAATTGTCACTTGGCGCCGTTAAGGGCGTTGAGGCGCGCGGCCAGGCGACCCCCTTCGTGACAGGTCAGACAGGTGATGCTCGCGTCGGCGGCCGCCTTCGGATTCTCCTTCCATTTTTTTGCGACAGTCTCATAAGGAGTGTCGGCGAGCACGGCGAGTATCTTGTCGAGATGCCGCATTGCCTCTTCGGTGCGGCCAGTGCGCATAGCTGACGCGGCCAACCCGCCGAGAAGCTCGCCGCGCAGATGTAGGGGAAGGGTGTCAACGGCAGGACCTTGCGCTTTCCACAGCGCCTGGTATGCGTCATAGGCTTGCGACCATGCCGCGTCGCGATATTCCTTCGGCAGCCGATCGCCGAAAACCGCATAAACGCCTCCGGTGACTGCGGCGACCCCGACACTGTTCGGGCCGGCTTGGCGTGCTTGAGAGAAGAGATCGAGCGACTCCCGATATTTCCGCTGAAACTCATCATCGCGGTTGGCTTCGTGGGCGCGCACCGCGCGGTAAGTCGCTACGCCGGCTTTCCAGGCCAACAGATCTGATTTCGCGGCGGGGCGTTTTTCGAGGAGTGTCTGAAGGTTCTTTTCTCCCCTGGCTAATCGTTCCATGTCATCGGTCAAAAAACCGGCGAAGATGTCCTCGCGTAAGAGAGTGTGGATAGTGAGTCGAGTGTCCGAGAGTGGCGGTTCCGGCGATTGAGCCATCGCCACGGTCATGAACAACGCCACAAGAAAAATTCTGCTGATTCTGTACATAGCTTGTACTCCTAAATGAATGTCCTGATTCTTGATTTCTCTAGTCCCTGAAGCGCCGGAGCAAAAGCCCGCTCATTCTTTTTGGCGCTGCAAATCAATGGCTGCTTTCATTGATCTTCCTTCGTGCTCCGCTTTCGCTTCGCCTTTCAAATGTCCGTCAACCAGCGTCAACTCGAATTTTATAAGCGGACCCTCGGTCTGAACTTCGAAAGTGATCTTGTTTCCTTCGACTTTGCCTTTATGAATCTCCCATTGCCTTTCGGGATTCTCCCCGGCCGTGCCCGTGATCTCCGCTTCCTTCTGCTTTAAATCCATGAAGGCCGTGGAATCTTTTGTATCCCCATCCGAGAATGTGATGACAAAGCTTCCGGACCATTTGCCAGTAAGATCCTCCGCAGCCATCAGGTATGGCGCCAGAAACAGTACGCCGCCAGAGAAAAGGAACATTCGTCTGTCCATTGTGATCTCCTTTGTGTAGTGTATGGAACTCGATACGAATCGGCATACGATTTGGCGGCTGGGTTGGTTCCAAATCAGTACCGCTCGCGGTACCGATTTGGAACAACTGGACGCGCAGAATAGCGCCGCGCCTCGGGGGCCAGCGTATAATTTTCGGAATTCGGATCAGTAGCTAGACACGCGATCGATCGGGTCTATAGAAGTCCTTATTCACATGGCTTCAGGGATTGGGCGTCTGATCCTTCGCCGTAATCAGCAGGTCATGGATAAGTGTTGGAGATGTTCTGGCGCTGCGGCTCCGCAGAATATGCTCGCCTCCAAAAACGATCAATCGGCGCCGGTTTTGATCTCGGCCAAGCTATTCCGATTTTGAGAAACGTCGATTCCGATAGCGGGACAGGAATCTCCGAATCGTTGCGCTAACCCCTTTCAATGCCTTGTAGTCTTGCTTGGCACGGCGGTTGGTAATTGAAGGGTGGAGGTGATTATGGATATTCCACGCAGCGAAAAAGTCAAACGCAACAAACGCATTCGCCGCATCCTTTATCTGGCGCTGACTTTTGCCGTCATCGGCGGCGCGACGGTGGGCTTATCGAAGCTCAAACCGGCCCCGCCCAGCGTCGAGAGCGCCACAGTCGTGTCAGGCGAGGTCAAACGCGGTCAGATGATCCGCAATGTGCACGGCATTGGCACGCTCGTGCCCGAAGAGATTCGCTGGATTTCGGCGACCGTCAATGGGCGCATCGAGAAGCGTCATGTCAAACCCGGCGATACCGTCAAAGAGGACACCGTGCTGATCGAGATGAGCAACCCTGAACTCGAACGCGACGCGCTCGACGCGCAAACGCAACTCGTCGCCGCCGAAGCCGAGCTTGCGAATCAGCGCGTGCAATTGCGCAGCCAATACCTCAACCAGAAAGCTCAGGCGGCCAACGTGCGCGCCGATTACTCCAGAGCGAAGATCATGTCGGAAACCGACGCCGCGTTGTTTAAAGAACGCCTGGGTTCCGAGCGCACTTACAAGCTCTCAAAAAGCACGGCTGATGAATTGGCTGAGCGCGCGCAGATCGAGCAGGAGCGATTGGAGATCGGCGCCGATTCGATCAAAGCGCAGATCGCCATTTACGAAGCGCGGGTGAAGGCGTCCAAACTGCTCTATGACCTGCGGCGCAAGCAACTCGATGCGCTGAAAGTCCGCGCCGGCCTCATTGGCGTGGTGCAGGATGTGGCGGTGCAGGAGGGCCAACAGGTCGCGATCGGCGCCAATCTCGCTCGTGTGGCTGACCCCTCGAAGCTGAAAGCCGAAATCCGCGTCGCTGAAACCCAGACAAGAGACATCGCCTTCGGGCAGCGCGTTGAGATCGATACGCGCAATGGGATCGTCGAAGGACACGTGATGCGCATCGCCCCAGCTCCCACACAAGGAACCTTGCCCATAGACGTCGCAATCGACGGCGAATTGCCCAGGGGCGCGCGTCCCGATATGGGCGTTGACGGCACGATTGAGCTCGAGAGATTGAAAGACGCCCTCTATGTCCAGCGCCCGGCGGTCAGCCAGGAACACAGCGTGATCACGCTCTTCAAATATGTCGAGGGCGGCAAAGAGGCAGTGCGAGTACAGGTCAAGCTGGGGCGCAGTTCGGTCACCGACATCGAAATCCTGGAAGGATTGAATGTCGGTGACCGGGTGATCCTATCCGACACGTCGCAGTTCGACGCGGCCCCCCGCATCCGTTTGAATTGAGGAAAGAGCAGGAGCGATTCCTACGCTCCACTAGGCGGCGGCAATTGTGGCGCTTGGTCAGGTTGTGGCGTTGGCGGCGTGTGCGCCGGCGCGCGCGTGTCCTCAGGTATCTTGAAACCCAGGTAGGCGGTGGCGCTAATGCCCATCAGCGCCAACAGCGTCGTGTTGAATTCCGGCATCTCCAGATGGCTCAACACTGATATGATGAAAAAGCCGCCAAGCACCAAAGTCCAGATCGCCATCTGGAAGCGGTGGAAGCTGACGCCGTTAGCGTCCGACAAGATGTCTATGATGAAACCCTCGCGATGATGTCCGATGGCCGAAGGGAACTTTTGAGTGAGGTCGCCGATCAACTTGTTATAGTCCTTCATCATCTCGTCGGACCTGGCCTGTTTTTCCTCGAACTTGGCTTTCGATCTCCACAGATCGTTTAATCCCTTTTCGAGTCGCCGCTTTTCAGCCAACAACAGGTCGAGATCGTTACCATTTAAGTTGCTGTCTGCGGGCGCACCTTGCTTGTTGATGTCAATGATTGACCCCCCCAGCGCCGTGCCGAGGCTGATGCTGAGCAGGATAATCGCCGTCGCCGAGTAATCGTACTGTCCCGTCACCAACCAGATGAAAATGAAGGAGCCAAGGATAATCACAAACCACCAGGCGGCCTGCACCGAGCCCAGGCTGAAAGGCATTCTCTGCCCCCAGAGGACGGGCGCGCGGTCGCACAATAATTCCTTCTTCCAGGCCAGCCATATCAGCGCCAGGAGACAGAGCAGGAAGAACGTAATGAAGACCGCCATCCAGAATTTACTGAAGCGGACAAGAGATAGCCTGGTCTTAGACTCGCCTTCGACGATAATGGGAGATCCGTCAGCCAGCCCGACACCGACTTTCACTTCATGGATCGCATCCATATCGCTGAGAGCCAGGCCGAGCAGGTCAGCCCAGTTTTCCAGGTTGTCTTTGCGTTCCTCCGTTGAGTCAGCGGCGCGCCGCAAGTGAAAGCTCAGAAATCCATCCCCGAACTGCTTCGATGACTGGGCTCCATCCATGCCATCGGGCGATTGTGTGTTGGGGGATGTCGGAATGGGAATGGTCTCAATTATTTCCGGCTTCAGCCCCTTGACCACACGCCCGTCCAAGAAGAGAACAATCGGCTGCTTGATGCAAGGCTTTTGATATTTTTCGTCGTAGGGCGCCTCGCAGTTCGACCGCTTCAACAAGGCTTGCAGGTTTACGACCGCGATGACGATTCGTTCGTTTAGTCCGGCTTTCCTTGTGTCCTCATTATCGTGGTCGGCCGCAATCAGGCCTTTTCCCTCTTCGGCCCAGAGCTTTGGGTCATGGTACGAATGAGATCGGAAGTTATAGACATCCTTGACCTTAACAATGCTCCCGAGGTCGGGTGGTGTGGCCGTCGGCGTTGGCGTCGGCATTAACGTTGGCGTTTGTGTGAGGGTTTGCGCGCTGCCCTGCGCGGCGGCAAGGCCTAGCAGAAGCGCAAGCATTGCGCAAAGGGCATAGCAAGGACGCTCATCAACCGGCTTCAAATCGCTCCGCGTTGGCATAAGAGTGGTAATGGCGCTGCGCCGGCGCTTCATGCGAGGCGCATTACTGGTTTGGCTTTTCATCGGGTTCTCCTTTTAGTACAGCGCGCCGCAAATACTTTGAGGGGCGGCCTGTCATCACATTCGCCTGGGTCCTGAATGGGTTTATATCGCACTGTACTGATCGTTACATAAGTGATTGAACTGAGCTGTACTACGCTGAGCTGTACTACGCTGTGACGCGGCGTACTATACTGCCGCCCTGGACTCCAGGCAAGATCAAGGAGAACTTCAGATCGATCCGGCGCCTCACATCTGTTTAAATTGAGGGAGAGCGCAGGCAGAAGATGGATGAGTGTAAAAGAGCGCAGGCAAGGAGCGTGGAATTATCCCTGAGATTCCCAATTTCTCAAGACCTGACTTACAGCGCTCTCAACTGTCTCGCGCGCCTCATGTCTGTCGTAACCTCGCGCCAGCAGTCGGTCGTAATCGGTCTCCCGATGGCGAATGTGCGCCGTCACCGCCAACCGCACAGCCTTTTCATCCAGGCTCTTCGCCGAAGCCGACCGGCCCACTCGCCCGCTGTATTTCTGACATGCATGCCTGGCTATCGCGGTCTCTCTTCCGGCGGGACTCCCCGGGAAGAGTTCTCTTACGCGCTGCGCGAACTGCTCCACGTATTGTCGATCGAATTCCTCTCGCCGAACGGCTTCGCGCTCCTTGCGCCGCTCCCTGATCTCGCTGTCGGCCAGACATTCCTCTTCGGCCTTTTCCAGCGCCTGCTCTTCGACGAGCAACCCCTGCCTTTCGTACCGCTTCCGCGCGCGACTCCATTTCAAGACCACCGCCGAGAGCGTCGAATGCTTTTTCGCCCGTCGCGTCAACGCCGCATCGCCGGACTGGAGAAAGACCAGATGATCCAAATCGGCGCAGGCCAGACACAACGCGCCTTTCCCTTCGACCAGCGTGATCCAGGCTTTAGAACCGAGATTTTCGCCGCACTCGCCGCAAGTGGATTCTCGGGACGAGATGAAAACTTTGAGTTCTTCGGACTGTTTTGGTTGCGATGCCATAAGATGCCCACAGTAGCGGCGCAGATGCGCATTGCCGGGAACTTAGTAGCTGCGGTAATCAGCCATCATTAGTTCGGTGAAAGCAAGCCTCGCAGACTGTGCGGTAAGTTTCGCCCGGTGTTAATCCATCGTGTGCGATTTCTTTTCCGCAGCGGTTATATCTGCGCTCAAAATAGTGATCACCGATTTTGATCTTTGAGCCGCATCTTTCACAACTCTCGGGAAAAGCATCAACACACCACTGCTTTCGCATTTCATATCAATCATCACAGGCGAGCCAATAATATGGCATGCGATGACCATTCGAATGTGACAGGCGCCAGCATTCGACGGCTGAAAGTATTTCACCCTCCGTCATTGGTCTATCACAATGCTCACAATGGCCGTATTTTCTCCTCTTGGCGCTCATCATTCAGTTCTTGGTTATCAACCGCTATTATCTATAGGCTCCATCAATTCGATGCGGTTGCCAAAGGGATCATTGACGTAGGCGTGGCGGAAGCCATCGAGCGGTTCATCCCAAACGACCGGAGCGCCCGCTTGTTCGCATCGGCTGATGAGTTCATCCAGCCCCTCGACGAGTAATGCAGGATGAGCTTTCTTCGCCGGTCGGAAGTCGGACTCGACGCCGAGATGGATCTTCAACTCTCCCTGCTCGAACCAGACGCCGCCGCGCGCGGCGAGATGGGGCGGTTTGGGCTTCTCGGTCAATCCAAGGACGCCGATATAGAAAGACCGCGCCGACTCCTCTTCGTTTGGCGGCATTGCCAGTTGCACGTGTTCGATTGCGTAGACTTTCATTTCAATCACATTGTTACTGCGTGGCGCCTGGCAAAGAAAACCCCGCCGCGGCGTCAATCAACACAAAGACCCAGTCATTTCCACGCCCGCTGGTCGGCGGCGTGAAGGTCTGGATGCCCCAACTGTCCTGCTCCTTGAACGAGTAGGAAACGCCGTAGCGCGGGTCGTACCAGTATTGGTTCTGTAGTTCGGCCTTGATGACGCTTTTGTCCAGGGTGAAGCCCTCTCCGCGCGGCGAATAGACGATGGCGAATGAGCCGTCGCTGGCTCGCGCGGCCCGAAGCTTGGCGCCGCCGGTAGTAGGGCCGTTCAGGATGATGCTCTGATCGGGCGTGAGCCTGGTGAAGGGAAGCGATTCGAATAAACGGCGCACATAACGCATCTGGAACGCGCCGGGATGATCCAGGGCTTCGTACCAGGGGATGTTTGCTCCGATAACGCTCCCAGGGCCGCCGAAGAGATCGCGTCGCGCGGCGTCGCCCCCTCCGCCGATTCCCGGTTTATACATCTGCCAGATGTTGTTGTTGCCGTAGGTGTGGCCGCAGGCGCCGGCCAGCAGCGACCAGTATGCCGCCTGGCGCGCGTCGTAATCGTCGAACCGCTCGATTCCGCTCGCGCCTCGGTTGTAAAAGCCGACGGGAATGCTTTCGTAGCGCGGTTCGCCGTCGAGTGTCGGCTTCGCGGGCTTCAGCGCGTAATCGTGCTCGACATACAAGCCGTTGTCGTGATCGCGCGCCGCGTGCGAAGACTGGAACATGTCGAAGTCGAGCCAGGGAGCGTCGTGCAATTTTATGGACGAAAGCCCAGGGCCGACGGGGTGGAATGTTTTCAGATGCGCGCCACCGTCGCCTTCGGTCAAGCCCGCGGCCATCGCGTCAATGATCGCGCGCTCCACGTCGCTGGTGATCGAGCGGTCGCCGCCGAGAATCCAGATGATCGCCTTGTCCTTGTACCGCGCGCCGAGGAAACGTCCGTACTGCCGCGCGTTGGTCGGGTTGAACGCCGCTTTGCCCAGCGCCCAGTGGCTGCCCCAGGTCGGCAGCATCCCGACGAACATCCCAAGTTCTTCCGCTTTGTTGACGATGAAGTCTACATGGCGGAAATAGGCTTCATTGGGCCTGGCCGGGTCGCCGTCAATCAACGGCAAATCGCCATACGGGTTCGGAACGGTCAACCCGCCGAGTTGCGCCAGAACCACGGCCTGAATCACTGTGAAGCCTTTCTGCGCGCGGTTGGTCAGGTATTGCGTGGCCTCCTCGCGATTCAAACGATGGAACAACTCCCAGGCCGTGTCGCCGAGGTAGAAGAACGGCTTGCCGTTTTCGTACTGCAGGTAACGGCGATTCTCGGTGATCTTCAGCTTCGGAGCGACTGCGATCGCGGGCGAGAACAGGAGCGCGCTTGCGGCGAGACAGGCGGCGATACGGAAGTTCCACTTCACGGCTTGATTCCTTTCGGAGCAGCTTCAGGGTTTTCTTGCGAACACATAAGCGCGACGAGTTTGTACTTCGATGTCGGGATATGGGTCTCTTTCGATTACCTCTTCGAGTTCAAACCCGGCCTGCGTCAGGTAGCCTTTCATCTCTTCAGTCTCATAGAAGTAGAAATCCAGCGACACAGGTTTATTCCACCATTCGGATAGATGTACAACTTTTTGCCCAATGTGAAACGTCAACAGAAGTCTTCCGCCGGGGCGCGACACACGTTTCATCTCTTGCAGCGCATCGACGAGAGACGGACGCGGAATGTGAATGATCGAATAAAAGGCCGCAATTCCGCCGAAAGAATCTTCGGCGACTTCGGTCAGCGCGAGCATATTCCCTTGTTGGAAGGCGATCTCCGGGTTAAAGCGCCGCGCCTGCTTGACCATCTCCGGCGCCAAATCTATCCCGCAGGCGCTTGCGCCGCGACTGTGCAAATAACCCGCGACTTGTCCGACGCCGCAACCGAGATCACAAATCATTCCCAGTCCGTTAACTTTCTCCGCCAGCCAGTCGAGCATTTTTCGATCAAAGGGCTTTTTGCTCATCTCATCGCAAAACTCTCTGGCGTAATCTTCCGCCACCGGGTCGTAACCGGCTTGTAGCTCTACTGACTTCATTCTTTCGCCGCGTATTCTTTAGGAGTCGTCTCGAGTGAGCGAGTAGTATTCTCAGTGACGCTCAATGAAGGAGACAAGCTGGGATTCTCCAGGGGATCGGTGTCGGGAACCGTTCCCGGATCATCAACTGGCTGAGCCTCTATGGCTTTGGTTCCTATAACGGCGGCCTGCATAATGGAGCCAAGCCCCGAGGCCAATTCGAAGACGCCCCAGCAAGCGAGCCAGCCGAAGAATACCACCCAGATCCCTATCGGAATCACTGGATCTGTATGGTCGGTGAGTAAATTGATGATGAGGCCTATCAGGAGCGACCCCACCAACATAGTCGCTCCTTCAGCGGCTTTGCGCACGCCCTGGCTTCGCTTTTCCAGCCATGTCTCCTCTTTCTCCAGCGCCTTGATTTTATTCTTGCCGGGCTTCGAAGAAAGGGGTTGTTTAGCGAGCGCCAATGCGACGGTCTTGAGGTCCGCGCCACAAGCGCGGCAGAATTTGTCGCTATCAACCAATTGCGCTGCGCATCGAGGACAGTACACGACCGCTACCTCCTACTCATTTCGTCTTTGAGAGATTGAACGTCCCGGTATAAAACGCGCTGGTGAAGAAGCCGATGAACTCTTTGTCGTTGGCGCGTCCGATCCAATCGAAGACGCCTCCGTCATTTTTACCGAGGTCCACCGTCCCTTTGAACATCACGGCCTTACCGACCAGGCGGCCTTCCATCTTGATCATATATTTGTAGGGGCGTCCGCAATCGCCTTCAAAGGTCGCTTCCCAGACATTGTCCTTACGCTCGACCTTGGCGTCGAGTTTCTTACAGATTTCCTTTGGCGGGGTTGTGCCTTGCGCCGGATTGTAAACGCCCCACGTTCCGGTCCAGGCGCCGCTGATGTCAGGAGCCTGATCTTTGGCCTGATCTTTGGTTTGTGTGGTATCAGGTGTTTGGGTTTGGGCATTGGCGACGCCGATGCCGGCGATCAACGCGAAACTGAGCAGGGCTAACCGACCGCGATTCTTCATGGGATTCTCCTTTATCGGTTGTGGACACTCTACAACTTGCGCTCACGTGAGGCTGTTGGCAAACGACCGTTGAAGATTGAACAGCGAGCAGTATAAAACCGGCTTGTTAGCAGGCGCAATAATTCTTCTGATTTTGGGAACAAGCGATCCCAGAATCGGACACCCCATGTTAGCCACTAAACATCGGCATGATTTTAAATCGCATCATTTCAGCATTTAGGTTATCAGCTCCGGTGGCACGCCGCTTGGTTATTCAATTTGGATGCGAAGTCAGTACCGCGAGCGGTAGCGAGCGTGAATCCAAAATAAGCCACGCTCGCTACCGCTCGCGGTACTGACTCGGAATTCACGCTCGCTACCGCTCGCGGCACTGACTAGCAAGGGAGAAAACTATGTACACACTCTGGCAAGACCTGCGCTACGGCGCGCGGATATTATGGAAGAAGCCCGGCTTTACTTTGATCGCTGTGATCACGCTCGCATTAGGCATCGGGGCCAGCGCCGCTATTTTCAGCGTCGTCAACGTGGTCATACTCAACCCGTTCCCTTATCGCGATCACGCGCGGCTCTTTATTGTCCACCAGAACCTGCCGAAGACCGGCGTTTCGGATCAATTGCGCGCTTCCGGGCCTGAGTTCGCCGACCTCGCTAAAAGACAGGTCTTTGAACAGGTAGCGGCCTGGGAACCGGTGAGCCGCAACCTGACGGGCGGGCAGGAGCCTGAGCGCGTCGCGCCCGCTAAAGTTTCGGCTGAGTTCTTTTCGATGCTTGGTATCGCGCCGATGCTGGGGCGCGCGATCCTGCCCGAAGATGTGGGACCGAAAGGCGAGCGCGTGCTAGTCATCAGTCACAGCCTGTGGCAGCGGCGCTTTGGCGGCGATCCGTCTGTACTCGGCAAGAAGGTGGCGCTCGACGACGAGCCTTATACGATCGTCGGCGTGATGCCACCGCGGTTCTGGTTCGATGGCCGCGACGGCTGGTTCCCATTTCCGTTCAACCTGGAGGAAGTGTCGCGCCGATCTCGCCAGTTCGCCGTCATCGCAAAGCTCAAACCATCAGTCACGATGGCGCAGGCGGCGGCTGAATTGGAACTGCTGGCGCGACAGAACGAACAGGCATTCGCCGCCACGAATCCTGATTACGTTGGGCGCGGCCTTTACCTGCAACCGTACCGCGAGTTTGTTTACGGGGCGATGCGCCGGACGTCGCTGATCCTGTTGGGGGCCGTCGGGCTGGTTTTACTGATAGCCTGCGCGAACATCGCCAATTTGTTGCTTGCGCGCGCGGCCACGCGCGCGCCCGAGATCGCCATCCGCGCCGCGCTCGGCGCCGGCCGCTTTCGCATCGTGAGACAACTGCTCACCGAAGGACTGCTGCTTTCGATCTTCGGCGGATTGCTGGGCGCGCTGATCGCATTGTGGGGAAGCGACGTCATTGTTGCGCTCGCCCCGTCAGGCGATATTCCGGAGGGCGTCAAAATCGCCGTGGACACACGGGTGTTGCTCTTTACGATGGGGACGTCGTTGCTAACCTCGATGATCTTCGGACTATGGCCCGCGCTGCAAATCTCCAGACCGGAGGCGCAAGAGAGTTTGAAAACGGGCGCGCAGCGTACGACGGCGGGCCGGCGCAATCGCCGGCTGCAGCGTGCGCTGGTCGTGGCCGAGGTGAGCCTTTCACTTGTTTTATTGGTGATGGCTGGACTGATGCTGCGTAGTTTTGCGAAGCTGACCAACGTGGACACGGGCTTCGATACCGAAAACCTGCTGAGCATGCGGCTCAACCGCTCCCCGGCAAAGTCGGATGGTGGGAAGAAAATGGCCGCCTTCTTTCAGCAGATGATTGACAGAGTGTCCACTGTTCCCGGCGTCAAAGGCGTGGCAGTGGCTTCGCAAATGCCTTTCGACTTCACCGAAGACATCACGATCACAGCGGAAAACAACGCGCTCCCCAGCGAACGGCGGACGCAGAACGTGGACTTCCGCACCGTCAGCCTGAACTATTTTCAGGTGATGGGAATTCCGCTGTTGCAAGGCGAATTCTTCACCGCGCAAGACGCCGGAGACCCTACGACCCCGGAAGGTATTGCGAATTTCTCCGGCGTGGCAGTTATCAATCAATCGCTGGCGCGCCGCTTCTGGCCGGATGAAAACCCGGTCGGCAAACGGCTCAAACCCGGCAGCCCTAACAATCCCAACAACCCCTGGTTCATCATCAAAGGCGTTGTGGCTGATTCGAATCAAGGCGCCCTCGACGCGCAGGTCAAGCCAGAAGCCTATTTCCCGATGGGACAATTGGCATGGCGTTACCGGCGCATGAATCTGGCGATCCGCACTCAAGGCGATCCCATGAACCTGGTCAGACCGATTCAAAAAGAGATCTGGTCGTTGGACGGAGATCAGGCGGTCTATCAGGTACAGACGATGGAGCAGATGATCGATGCGTCAATCGGCTCGCGCCGGTTCGCCATGACGTTGCTCAGCCTCTTCGCAGGTCTCGCCCTCGCGCTCGCCACAATCGGCATCTATGGCGTGATGTCCTACTCGGTTACGCAGCGCACTCACGAGATCGGCGTCAGAATGGCTTTGGGGGCGGGCGGGCGCGAGGTGCTGCGGCTGGTCATCCGGCAGGGGATGCAGCCCGCGTTATTGGGGGTGCTGATCGGGCTTGCGGGGGCGTTCGGCTTGACTCGTTTGATGAAGAGCCTGCTCTTCGGCGTGAGCGCGAGCGATCCGTTGACGTTTGTTGTGATCGCCTTGTTGCTGGCGACCGTCGCCGCCCTGGCCTGTTACATTCCGGCGCGGCGCGCGACGAAGGTCGATCCGATGATCGCATTGAGAAGTGAATAGATGTCAGGTGTCAGGTGTCAGGTGTCAGGTGTGAGGCTGGAATCTCTGACGTCATTTTTTACTGAAACCTGACGCCTGACATCTCCTCTTGGAGGAATCTATGCAAACTTTGCTGCAAGACCTGCGCTACGGCGCGCGAATATTGTTGAAGAGACCCGGATTCACTTTGATAGCCGCGCTTGCCATCGCCCTGGGCATCGGCGCCGTCACGACGATCTTCAGCGCCGCGGACGCTACTATGGCGCGGCCTTTTTCGTTTCCGAACCAGGACCGATTGGCGATGCTCTTCGAGCGCAAGCCGGAGGCTGGAATCACGCGCGCCAGGCTGTCGCCGGGCAATGTGATCGCATTGCGCGAGCAATCGCAGATGTTGCAGGAAGTGGTCGTCATGCGCAATCGCGATTACACCTTGACCGGCGAGGGGCCGCCTGAACGTTATACGAGCTACGGGGTCTCGGCGGCCTTCTTCGATGAGCTCGGCGCGCAGCCGCAATTGGGACGAGTGTTCCGTCGTGGCGAGGACGAGGAAGGGAACGCGCATGTGGTCGTGCTCAGACACGCCTTCTGGCAAACGCGATTCGGCGGCGATCCGAAGATCATCGGCAAAAGGATCTTGCTAGATGACAAACCCTTCGAGGTGATCGGCGTGATGCCCAAGGATTTCGAGTTCCCCTACGGCGGCGCCGAGATGTGGACGCCCTTCGTCATCGATCCACGGATGAAGCAGGATCACGGTAATCATTATCTCCAAGCAATGGCGCTGCTCAAACCGGGCGCGACCATGGCGCAGGCCAATGACGAGCTGGCCGCCATCTCCGGGCGCATCCAGCGACAGTTTCCCGATCAGGAGACCGGCCACATCGCCTACGTTGAGGATTTGAATGGGTATTTTACGCGTGGCGCAAGAACAGCAATGCCGGCGCTGATCGGCGCCGCGACCTTCGTGCTGCTGATCGCCTGTTCCAACGTCGCCAATCTCTTGCTGGCGCGCGCGGCCACTCGGCGAAAAGAGATGGCGGTGCGATTGGCGATGGGCGCGACCCGATGCCGCGTGATGCGCCAATTGCTGACTGAAAGCGTGATGCTGGCCACGCTCGGCGGCGCTCTCGGTTGCCTGATGGCCGCCTGGGGCGTCGAATCACTCTTCAAAGGAATTCCCGAGGGCATGGCGAAATATATTCCGGGATGGAACAGAACGGGATTGAGTTACGCCGCGCTCGTCTTTACCGGCTCGGTTTCGATCTTGACCGGCGTCCTGTTCGGCCTGGCGCCCGCCTGGCAGGCGGCGAAGACCAGTCTCACCGAAACGCTGAAAGAGGGCGGAGATAAAGGCGCGCCGGGCAAAAGCGGGCGCGGTTTATTGCGCAACGGGCTGGTTGTGGCGCAGATCGCCATCGCGACGGTCCTGGTAATTGGCGCGGGGGTATTCGTGCGTAGCTTCATCGAGATTCTGCGCGCCGATCTGGGCGTCAAACCGGATCACGTCGTGACGATGAATCTCGAATTGCCGCGTGATAAATATCCCGATGGACAGCGCCGCCGCGATTTCTTCCAACAGTTGATACATCGCGTCGAGGCCCTGCCAGGCGCGACCGCCGCGGGAGGGGTTGACATGTTGCCGATGATCGGCGGCCACAATTGGAGCGGGTTTCAGATCGTGGGCCACCCCGCCTTCAAGAAGGGCGAAGAGCCGCGAACCGAAGTTCGCGTCGCCACGCCGGGGTATTTCGCCGCCATTGGCACGACGTTGAGTAAAGGGCGACTCTTCAACGCGCAAGACGATGCGCAAGCGCCGCGCGTCGTCCTGGTGAACGAGGCCTTTGCCGCGCGCTATTTTAAAGGCTTGGATGCGGTTGGCCAGCGGTTGAGGTTCGGCGACGCGAAGGCGGCTCCGTTGGAGATCATTGGCGTCGTCGCGAACGTTATGAACGAAGACCTTGATGGCATGGAGGAACCGGGCGCTTATTTTCCGTTCGCGCAATCTCCCTCGTCCCGAATGACTCTGGTCATTCGGGCGCCTGGCGCTCAGACACAGATCGCGCCGGCCGCGCGTAATGAGTTGGCCGCGCTCGATCCGCGATTGCCTCTTACTGAAATTAAGGCGATGGAGCAGATTGTTTACGAACGCCGCTCGCCGAAAGAGCTGATGATGTGGACGCTGGCCGTTTTCGCGGGGATGGCGCTGACGATGGCGGCGGTCGGGACATACGCCGTGATGGCCTACGCCGTGGCGCAGCGCACGCGCGAGATCGGCCTGCGGATGGCTTTGGGCGCGCTTCCGGCGGACATTCTCAAACTGGCATTACGGCGCGGTCTGTCGCTGGTCTTGCTTGGCGTCGGATTGGGATTGGCCGGCGCTTTCGCCATGACGCGGTCGTTGGCGGGGCTTTTGTACAAGGTAACGGCGACTGACCCGCTGACGTTCATCGGCGTTTCGTCGCTGCTGACGTTGGTCGCGCTGCTGGCCTGTTATGTTCCGGCGCGGCGGGCGATGAAGGTCGATCCGATGATCGCGCTTCGGTGCGAATGATTTTCTCCACAAAGTTACACGAAGGAGCGCGAAGAGGAGTAAAAATCTTCGCGCTTTTTCGTGTAACTTTGTAGATAAATCTTTACGATTAGCTCGATACTTTATTTTGCGCTCGTCGAACGCCTTGAGAAATGCGACCGCCGGATCTATCGCCGGTTTTATGGGCTGACACTTTGCTTTTTAGCGGCCCCCGGTTGAGCGCTCGCCGACTGAAGCATTCTGATGATCTCTTGATGGCCAAAATGCTTTGCCATGTCCAGCGCGGTCTTTCCGTCTTTGTCCTTCGCTTTGATGTTGGCTCCGCCTTTCAGCAACAGCCGGACTGCGGTAGGCTCCCTGTACCACGCGGCGTACATCAACGGCGTGTGGCCATTGCTGTCTGTGGCATTGATGTCACATCCAGCCCGTAATAGCGCTTCGCCAATCAACTGTATGACCTTGTTAGGCGGGTCTGGCGGACCACCTGGAACTCCCCCGGGCACACCTTGCGTTACTCCGGACCTGTCGATCGACCCAGGCATTGGCGGCGGCGGCATCCTCCTGCGCCTGACGTTGGAGTTATCGACATCAACTTTATGTTCCATAGACATGACCATCAAGGCGTTGCGTCCATCGCTATCGCGCGTATTCGGATCAGCGCCTTTTTCCAGCAGGATTTTGACGGCGTTCTCGCGTCGCTCCCTGGTATAAAGCCATTGATAACGCGCCGCCGCCAACAATGGCGCCCCGAAGCGTGTCTGTTCATTTTTGTCCACACCGGAAGCGAGCAACAGTTCGATGGCTGATGGACAATACGTGATAGCTACAGTCAATGGGGTGCGTCCGATGGAATCCAGCGCGTGTACATCGGCGCCGTGCGCGATCAATAACCGAGCGATTTCCACGCGCCCATACGTCAACGCACCGTGCAGAGGCGACATGGTGACACTGCCGACGCGCGGCGGTGTCCAATAACTATTCATAACTAGCCGCGTATTGACATCGAGGCCCTTTTCGATCAGGAATTTCGTCATCGCATAGGATCGAATGATGTTTGGGCCATAGGGTTCAAATTTATGCTGCCCGAACGGGAGCAATACATTATGCATCCAGCGTCGAATGCCTCTGGGTGGAGCGCCTTCCAGCGACCAGAATGGGAGCGGAACACCTGATGCTTGAAGCGCTTTGACGGTATGGATCTCGCCGTGATCGATCACTGCGCTCATCAACGGAAATTTCTGGAACTGTAAGGCGCAAGTTATCAGCAATAACGCGCATGCCGGCGCATATGTCTTGAAAGAGAGCCACGAGCCATGCGATCCGGCTTCCGCCTCTTGGCGAGAAAGCAGCCCGGCTTCCTCCGTTGTAATCTCGCCCAGCGCTTGTCGCGCCGTGAGATAAAGCACAGCCTGCTCAACGGAACTTTTCAAGCTGAGGCTGAATGCGATAAAGCAGAGGGCCAGCATCTGGGGCAGCAGGAAAATGATCGCATCGATCAATCCGCTCCTGCCACCGTCCAGCGTGACGCCCCAGATCACCAGCATCACCTGCCACGTGGTCAACGCCAGAGCGAAGGCCAGCAACTGCCTGAAAAAAGGATAAGCCAGCTTGCGGCGCAACGGCGCGGTCAGCTTGGCTGAACGCTGCGCCGCCTCGTCAACGCTCAGATCTTCCTGTATCAAAGGCGGAACGATCAGCAGGGAATCCGCCCAGCGTCTGATTCCAGCCGCATTTTGCTCAGTGGACGAGACATACACGCCGTTGATCAGCAACGAATCAGCCCTGCGTTTTATTTCAGCCAGCTTGAACGACCACAGTTTGCGCGCGAAGCCGGCCAATTCAGCCAAGGTCGCTCTGGCCAGCGCGCCGCTACGGCCCCGGATAGCGCGGGAAATATTGCGCGTGTCAATCTCATTCTTCACTGTATTGCGGGTTTGTTCGAGGAATAGCGTACAGGCCGCAGTGACTGAGTTCTGCTTCCAAAGCGTAACGGCCGCGATCATTAGCCAGAGGAATCCAAAGACCAGGCCTGCCTGTAACGGCCGCAGCCCCGGCAGTTTCACCGTCGCCATCAGGATCACGCCGGTCAATAACCAGCTCCGCCATTGCAAACGTACGGCCAGTTTAGTCAGTTTGCCTCTGTACTGCCGGTTGACGGCATCGGCCTGCTGGCGCAGCCATTCATTGCCTGTGGGTTGCAGGCTCAGCAGAAAGGCGAAGGCTCCTGCCGTGGCGGGCCGCGCTGAAGGTTCTTTGGCCATAGCCTGACCAACGACGGCATCGATCGTTGAGGGTAGATTTCCGCGCTTTCGACTCAGCGGCGCGGGCGCGGCTTCACAATGCTGTTGAAGCAATTCCGCGGCGGTTCCATTGAAGGGGACATCTCCGCTCAGCATCTGATATGCGATCACGCCCAGACTGTAGATGTCAGAGGCTTTGTCGAGTTTTTCGCCACGGCATTGTTCGGGCGACATGTATTTCGGCGTGCCCATCACCGCGCCCTTGCGCGTCAATTGCTGTAGCGTCAGGTTCAGCCGCAGCGTCTCGTCTTCCGTGATGGAAAAGGGCTGTAGTTGTGGATCTGCTGTCTGGCCCCCTGTCTGAATAGATTCGCTGATGACCGGCAGTTGCTCCAGCTCTTCGATCGCGAGCAAGTCATGCAACTGGGCGATGCCGAAATCCAGCACTTTAACGTTGCATCCGCTGGCTGGCGCCGGTTCGAGCCAGATGTTTTCCGGTTTTAGATCGCGATGCAGAATTCCCAGCCGGTGCGCTTCGTCAATAGCCGCGCAGGTCTGGCTGAGAATATCCAGCGCGTCGGCGAGCGGCAGCGGACGTTTGTCTTTGAGCTTGGCGGCCAGCGTGACGCCTTCCAGGTGTTCCATCACCAGATAAGCCAGCGTTTGCTCATTTTCGCCCGTGATGCCGAAGTCGGTCACATTAACGATATTCGGATGTCGCAACCGACCGATGGTCTTGGCTTCGCGCCGGAAACGTTCGATGAATTCGCGGTTGCCCGCCAGTTCAGGCGCAATCACTTTGACGGCTACCCGGCGCCCCGTCCCGACGTGCATCGCGCGGTAAACGGAGCCCATCCCGCCGCGTCCGCACAATTCTTCCAAACGGTATTTCCCGTCGAGCAAGCGCCCGATCATCTGGCCTTCGGATAACGGAACCATGGCGCCCACGATCTGCGTTTGCCAATGGCCAAATTGAGGCGATAGGCTGACGCGCATCACGGGAGATTCCATGAAGCTGTGATTCTTTTCGTGGGCGTTGAGTAACGCTTGCAACTGGCTGCCGAGCTCCGGGTCGCTCTGTGCGGCGCGCGCCAGGAGCTCTGCGCGCTCCTCATTCGGACATTCCAGCGCCTCATGAAAAAGCTGATCAACCTTTTCCCAATCTTTGTTCATCGCTCGCCTCCATTGTCGTGCCGGTCTCGAAATTGTTTAATATGTTTACGGTTCAATCAACCGTCCGTCACTACAAATAGCGACAAAGTGGCGCAGATCCGCTAAGGCCGGCAAAAAAAATAAGAACGATTTCTGAGTCCTGGGAGCGCAGGCATGGATGGGCGGCGCTTCCAGGACAAGCGCTTTTCCGAGGTGAAAGCTATGTCTACAAACTCATCGGAGATCAGCCTGCTGCTCGATCAATACCGCGACGGGCAAACGGAGGCGTTCGGGAAGTTGATGGCGCTGGTTTACGACGATCTGCGGCGGCTTGCCGCCTGGCAGCTTCAGACCGAACGCCCTGAGCATACCTTGCAACCCACCGCGCTGGTGCACGAAGCCTACCTGAAGCTGGCCGCTCAGAATCCGGTCGATTGGCAAAACAAGGCGCACTTCTTCGCCCTGGCCGCGCAGGTCATGCGCCACATTCTGGTGGACCACGCGCGCGCCAAACAGCGCGATAAACGCGGCGGCGGACAGGTCACCGTGGGGCTGGATGAGGCGCTGGAGTTGAGCCGTCCAAGCGAGCTGGGCCTGGTCGAATTGGATGAAGCGCTCAACAAGCTGACCAGACAGGACGCGCGTAAAAGCCGGATCGTGGAACTGCGGTATTTCGGCGGACTGAGCATTGAAGAAACCGCCGACTTGCTGGGGATTTCGCCGGCGACCGTGAGGCGTGAATGGACGCTGGCAAAAGCCTGGTTGCGGTGTGAGTTGAGCAAAGATGCTAAATCGGAGCAGGCGAGATCTGGACAGCAGGAATGACGGATTTGCACGGATGCGACGGATC
This sequence comes from Blastocatellia bacterium, assembly GCA_035714085.1. Classification (GTDB taxonomy): domain Bacteria; phylum Acidobacteriota; class Blastocatellia; order RBC074; family RBC074; genus JAJVID01. Next base: position 9,255 of record DASTMP010000056.1, on the reverse strand, counting down.
AATACGAATAATCCGTGCAAATCCCTCGCGCCCGTGCAAATCCGCGGTTCCTGTTGTACCAATCTTAAGCTGCTTCAATCATCCACGCGCTGTGACGGGTGATTGCCTTTGCCATCCCAATTTCGGGAATCTGTTGTCCCACAAACGGGCAACGAAGCGTCTTCCTCCGGCCTGGCCACTTGTCCATCTTCTCTGCTTGCTCCAGTTAAATGCCGCCTCTTGGTGGCACGTCGCTTGATGAATAATAAGATGAGCGCATCGGCGCCCCTACAGTTCATCAGTCAAACCTGCGGTTTATTGGCCTGTCAGTTTCCTTGGAGGAACAATGCTAACACTCTGGCAAGACTTGCGCCGCGGCGCGCGAATGTTGTGGTCGAGTGAGCAATTAGTATTGGGGCCGACAGACCGACCGAGAAGCAAATGGCGCCGTTACCGCAACAAATGGCGTCGTCGCCGCGGCAGAATTATTTTATTGCCGTTGATATGCGTGTTGCTCTACGGGTTCGTCATTGAACCGATGCGCCTGGTGATGCGAAAGACAACGATCACCTTGACTGCGTGCCCCGCGGAGTTCCGCGATCTGCGGGTGACGGTGTTTTCAGACCTGCACGTCGGCCCGCCGCATATCACGCTTGCCAGGTTGCGTAGCATTGTTGAGAAAGCTAACGCTACCGAAGCCGATTTGATCCTGATGCCGGGCGATTTCGTTCAAACTCCTCTTGGCTGGCGGATGGCGGAGCCGGAAGCGATCGCGGCGGAATTAAAAAGTCTGAGAGCCAAAGCCGGTGTGTTCGCTGTTTTAGGTAATCACGACTGGTGGTATGACCCCACACGCGTCCGGCGCGCTCTTGAAAAAGAAGGCATACAAGTACTTGATAATCAGGCTGTCAAAATCGAACATCGGGGAAAAACATTTTGGCTGGCAGGATTCGCTGACGCATGGGCAGGCCATCCGAATATTGAAGGGACGTTGAGGCAAATTACCGATGACGGTCCGGTCATTGCATTCACGCACAACCCCCAAATATTTCCGTCGATTCCCGCGCGAGTCTCGTTGACGATTGCGGGCCATACGCACGGGGGGCAAATCTGGCTGCCTTTTATCGGGCGACCCGTGATTTCAGATTGGCCTTATGCCATTGGCCATATCATCGAAGGTGGGCGGCATTTGTTCGTAACGCCGGGCATCGGCACGAGCATCTGGCCCGTTCGTTTAGGCGTGCCCCCCGAGATTTCGTTATTGACGATCAAGTAACTTGATCTGTTGTGGCCCGAGCGCAAGCGCGTTTTGGAATGCGCTGCGCTAACAACCAAAAAGATTGCCGAAAGGGGCGCAAAAAATATTGGATGACGAAATGTTTCAAGACCTGCGTCACAGCCCGCGGATGTTGATGAAGAAGCCTAGCTTCATATTGATTGCCATGTTGGCCCTCAGCTTGGGCAGTGCGGCCAATACGGCGTTATTTGGGGCTGGAGATGTTCACGCATGCGAATTACAGTCGAAGCCAAAACTATCCGATTCGCTCGATAGTCCACGCCTGGCTGCGCTCGCGCGTGAAGTAAAGGCTGGGAATCGCGCGGCACTCGAACAATTCTGGGAAGACGTAAAAGGCAAAGCCCCATTGGTCGAAACGATTCCTGAGAATGACCGGCTCCGGCGTATCACCTTTCTCTGGCGCGGGGGCGCCGAAGCGCTCGACCTCAAGCTTGTTGGGTTTGTCCCGCCCGAGTTTGAGCAAAAAGCGTTCAGCCGTTTGGACGAGACCGACGTGTGGTTTCTTACCGCTCGGTTGCCCGTAGACGCACGCTTCACTTACGGCTTCACGGACCCCCTGGGTAAGAAAAAGGGGATTGCCGACCCGCTCAATCCACACAAATTTGGGTATCGCTCATTGGTGGAATTACCCGACGCGCCTCCGCAACCCTGGATACGTGTTCAGTCCGACGTTCCGAAAGGCGCGATCAAACAGGAGAAATTCAGCAGCGCAATCCTGAAGGAAGAGCGAACGGTTTCCATCTACACACCCGCCGGCTATGACCCGCAGGGAGGACCATCCGGGTTACTTGTGCTTTTTGACGGCGAGGCATATAGCAGTGAAGTTCCAACGCCGACTATCCTGGACAACCTGGTGGCGAGCCGAAAGATTCACCCGCTGGTGGCGCTGCTGGTAGACAGTGGGGAGACGCGCGACCGCGACCTTCAATGCTCGGCGCCGTTTGCCGACTTTCTGGCCAAAGAACTTCTTCCGTGGGCGCGGCAGCGTTACCGTCTCAGCCCAGACCCTAAACAGACCATTGTTGGTGGCTCAAGTTACGGAGGCCTCAGCGCCGCCTATTGCGCATTCCGTCATCCGGAAGTTTTTGGCAATGTCCTCTCACAGTCCGGCTCGTTCGGGTACTACCCAGGATGGGATAGTGGAGATAGTACCGACTCATCTCCATTTGGATGGTTGATTCGGCAGTTCGCGACGACGCGTAAATCGCCCATCCGCTTCTATCTGGAAGCCGGGTTATTCGAGACCGCTCACCCGGCGTCAATACTGTCTGAAAACCGTCGAATGCGCGACGTGTTGGAAGCCAAAGGCTATACGATACTTTATTCGGAGTTTGCCGGAGGACACGAATATCTGAACTGGCGTGGCTCCCTGGCAGACGGCCTGATTGAGCTTGCTGGCCGAGAGAAGTAGAACTAAGCAAATAGAAGGAACTATGCAAACACTGTGGCAAGACCTGCGCTACGGCGCGCGAATGTTGTTGAAGAATCCCGGGTTCGCATTGATTGCCGTCATCACTATTGCGTTAGGCATCGGCGCGAACACCGCGATCTTCAGCGTCGTCAACGCCGCGCTGCTGCGACCGTTGCCTTATGAAGAGTCGGAGCGGCTGGTTGTCCTTTACGAAACCAACCCGCAACAGGGGCGCGACGAGATGAATGTTTCGTACCTAAACTTCGCCGATTGGCGGGCCCAGAGCAAATCGTTCGATCAATTGGCTGCCTGCCTTTACGGAGGAATGGTTCTTACCGGCAAAGATGAGCTGGCGCGGTTACAGATCGCGGCGGTCTCTGCTGATTTTTTCGCGATGCTCAGGGTGAAGCCGTTGCGCGGGCGCATCTTCTTGCCGGAGGAGGATAAAGTCGGGGGCGCGCCCGTCGTTGTGGTGAGCCACGCGCTATGGCAGAGCCGATTTGGCGGCGATGAGGGATTGATCGGCCGGCAGATCACGTTGGACGGCAAGAGCCGAACGGTGATCGGCGTGATGCCGCCGAACTTCGCCTTTCCTCCCGGCGATCAAACCGAAGTGTGGATAGCGATTGGCTCACTGGCCAACCAAATGCGCCAGTTGCAAAACCGCGGTGTTCATATGCTAACTGTGGTAGGTCGTCTCAAACCGGACGTGACGTTACAGCAGGCGCAAACTGAGTTGGCGACCATCGACAATCGCATTCAACAGCAAAATCCGGACGCCGATCCTGGGCACGGCGTGAGCGTCATAAGCGGCTACGAGTCGTTGACGAAGAATGCGCGTCCGGCATTACTGACGCTGGTGGTTGCGGTCGGTTTCCTGTTGCTGATCGCCTGCGCCAACGTGGCCAACCTGCTGCTGGCGCGCGCTGAAACTCGACAGAAAGAGATAGCCATCCGCGCGGCGCTCGGGGCGACTCGCGGGCGGATCGTGTGGCAATTGCTGACCGAAAGCCTGCTCCTGGCCGTTGTTGGCGGCGCGGTTGGACTGTTGTTGGCGGCCTGGGGCGTAGACGCGTTGGCTGGAGGTCTCCCCGAAGATTTTCCGCGAGCGAAAGAGATCGGCATTGACCGCGTCGTGCTCGGCTTCACGGGAGCGCTCTCGGTCTTGACCGGATTGATCTTCGGAATCATTCCCGCGCTGACGCGCGCCAAACCCGCGCTCAACGAAACGCTCAAAGAAGGAGGCAGAACGGGCGCGGCTTTCGGCCGCGGGCGGATGCGTAGCGCGCTGATTGTGACGGAAGTGGCGTTGTCGCTGGCGCTGCTGATCGGCGCGGGGTTGTTGATCAAAAGTTTCTGGCGGTTGACGCAGGTCAATCCCGGTTTTCAATCTGACCATCTGTTAACGATGAACGTGTCGTTGATCGGGGAGAAATACAAAGAGACGGGGCAGGTGATCTCCTTCTTCCGCGAGATTCCCTTGCGCCTCGGCGCTTTGCCAGGCGTGAAAGCGGTCAGCGCCGTCAGCGTGTTGCCTATCAGCGGCGGCGACGGCAACGGCGGCTTGACGATCGAAGGCCGCGAGTTTCCGCCTGCGCAAACGCCCTCCGCCAGCTTCCGCCGCATCCTGCCGAACTATTTCAGCGCGATGGGCATTCCGTTGAAACAGGGACGCGAATTCAACGAGCGCGACACGGGCGAGGAAAAAGTCGTGATCATCAACGAGAGCATGGCGCGCCGCTTCTGGCCTGAAGGCGATGCGATAGGCAAACACATCAAGGTCGGCCCGCCGCAAAATGAACCCTGGCTGACCATCGTCGGCGTCGCGGGCGATGTCAGGAATATCGGCTTGGAGGCGGACGCGCGGCTGGCGACGTACGAGCCGCACGCCCAGCGACCCTGGAACTCGATGACCCTGGCGATCCGCACGGAGACTGACCCGCTGAGTCTGTCCGCCGCCGTGCGCGGCGAACTCCGGGCGATGGAGAAGGGGTTGCTCATTCGCGCCCTCAGCACGATGGACGAACGCATCCGTCTTTCCGTGGCGCCACGCCGTTTCAACATGGCGCTGCTCGCGGTGTTTGCGGCGCTCGCTCTGCTGCTGGCGGCTGTCGGAGTTTACGGCGTGATGTCGTACACGGTGACGCAACGCACACACGAGATCGGCGTGCGGATGGCGTTGGGCGCGCAATCCGGCGCCGTCCTGAAACTGATTGTTGGGCAAGGCCTGAAGCTGGCCTTGATAGGCGTGACGATCGGATTGGCGGCGGCTTTCGCTCTGACCCGATGGATGGAGGATTTGCTGTTTAGCGTGCGCCCGACCGATTCGTGGACGTATGGCGTGGTCGCGGCGTTGTTAATGGTGGTCGCCTTGTTCGCATGCTGGATTCCGGCGCGAAGGGCGGCGAAGGTGGACCCGATGGTCGCGCTGCGGTGTGAGTAGTTGGCGGCGTCGGGCAGGATAAATACCAAGGAGAAAACATGAAAAGAGTAAAAGTGATCGGTCTGGTATTGATCGGCGCGCTCCTCGCGCTCGCGCCCGCGAGCTACGGGCAGCGCAAGGGCGAAAAGACGGCCGCGGCCGCGGCCGCCCCGGCGCCGGCGCACGGCGCCGCCGATTACATTTCGGCCCAGCAGTTGAAAGATTACCTGGCATTCATCGCCTCGGACGAGATGGAAGGGCGCGATACTCCCTCGCGCGGTCTGGACACCGCGGCGAGGTTCATCGCCACGCATCTTTCGCGATGGGGATTGAAACCCGCGGGCGACGACGGCTCTTACTTTCAACGCATCGCGCTGACGCAGAACAAAATTGACCCGGCGCTGACTTACGTCGAAATCAACGGCCAGCGTTTCAATTTCGGAAATGATTTCCTGGCTGGGTTGACGGCCGGTGTGGCGAGCGGCCCGCTGGTGTACGTCGGCCACGGCTGGGTGATCAAGGCGAAGAGCATCGACGCGTTCCAGGGCCTGGATGTGAAAGACAAGATCGTAGTCATCAACTTCGGCGGGCCGCCAAAGGGCGTGAACTTCAACGAACTGAAAGGCAAGCAGGGCGAGGATTGGGAGCAACCTCTAAACGCCGCTCACAAGCGGGGCGCGAAAGGCGCCATCTTCCTACCCAATTTTTCGACTCTCGCCAACTGGGAGCGCAACCGCCAGAATTTCGTCGAGCGCGGGTTCGTTTCCGTTGACAAATTCCAGACGCAGAACAACGTCGCATTTCCGGCGATCACGGCGTCGCCGAAGCTGCTCAACGCTTTGTTTCAAGGCGAAAAATATAACGCAGGGGAGGTTTTCAACCGCTCCGCCGCGAACGACCCGGTCGAGCCGTTTGAGTTCAAGGCCGACAAGAAAGTGAGCTTCACGGTCGCGCTCAAAACCGCGCCGGCCGCCACTCAGAACGTGGTCGCAGTTCTCGAAGGAAGCGATCCGGTTCTGAAAAATGAATACGTCGCCATCGGCGCGCATTACGATCACGTCGGCGTCGGAACGCCGGTCAACGGCGACGCGATCTACAACGGCGCTGACGACGACGGGTCGGGGACGGTCGCGACGCTCGCCATGGCTGAGGCGTTTGCGAATGGCCCGCGCCCGAAACGCTCCATTCTTTTCATCTGGCACGCCGGCGAAGAGAAAGGACTGTGGGGCTCCCGCTATTTCACCGAAAACCCGACGGTTCCTATCGGCCAAATCATTACCGAACTCAACATTGACATGATCGGCCGCACCAGGAAGGAAAACGACAAACCGGCCAACCAGCCGCTGCCAAAACCGGGCGAGATCTATCTCATCGGGTCGAAGATGATGAGCACGGAGTTGGGCGAGCTGAGCGAATCGGTCAACAAATCGTATTTGAACCTGGCGTTTAATTACAAGTATGACGATCCGAAAGACCCCGAGCAGTTCTTTTATCGCAGCGACCATTACAACTATGCGAGGAAGGGAATCCCGATCATCTTCTACATGGATGGCGTTCACGAGGATTACCACCGCCCGTCAGATTCGGTCGAGAAGATTGACTACCAAAACATGGAGAAGGTAACACGCGCCATTTACGCGACCGCGTGGGAATTAGCCAACCGGGCGACCCGCCCGCGCGTTGACAAGCCGCTGCCTGCTGAGGGATCGGGGAGTTAAATAGGCCGAAATATTTGGAGGAGATTATGCGTTCTGTAATTGCCCGAATTCTTTTGCTTGCTCTCGTTTTCTCGCAAGTCGCATCCGGACAATCTTCTGTCCAACCGCGAATCGAGCGTATCGAAAAAGGATTGCTGCCCAGGGTTCTTATTAAAGGAGATCCTGGTTGGACGATTCAGGAGAGGATGAAGTTTTACAAAGTCCCCGGCGTCAGCATCGCCGTCATCAACGATTTCAAAGTTGAATGGGCGCGTGGTTACGGCGTCAAAGACATAGAGACGAACGAGCCTGTCACCACCGAAACGCTGTTCCAGGCCGCTTCGATCAGCAAGCCTGTGACGGCGATGACCGCGCTCAAGCGAGTTGAGCAGGGAAAGATCGCGCTCGACCAGAACATCAACGATAAGCTGACTTCGTGGAAGCTGCCCGATAACGAATTCACTGCGAAACGAAAAGTCACGCTCGCCAATCTATTGAGCCACACGGGTGGCCTCACCGTGCATGGTTTTCCCGGCTACGCGATTGGGGAAAAGCTACCGACACTGCCCCAGGTCCTGGACGGCGCCGCGCCTGCGAATACGCCGGCCGTGCGCGTCGATATGGCGCCGGGCGCGAAATTCAGATATTCGGGCGGCGGCATAACCATCGCGCAATTGGCGATTATGGACATAGAAAAGAAGCCTTACCCCCAGATCACGCAGGAGACCGTCTTAGGCCCGCTCGGGATGACCAACAGCACATACAATCAGCCGCTGCCCGCCGAGACCAGAAAGAAGGCGGCTTCAGGCCATCGAGGCGACGGCAAGCCTGTCGAAGGCAAAATCCACGTCTATCCGGAGATGGCGGCGGCCGGTTTATGGACGACTCCGACTGACCTGGCGAAGTTCGCCATCGAAGTCCAGCTCTCCCTCGCGGGCAAATCGAACAAGGTGCTTTCCAGGGAGATGACGAAGAAGATGGTGACGCCTTTCATCAGCGACGACGTCGGTATGGGCTTCTTTATTGAAAAGCACGGGAAGGCGACCTACTTCGGTCACGGCGGCGCGAACGAAGGGTTCAGATCGCAGCTTCTGGTTCATCGTGATAAAGGTTATGGCGCCGCCGTGATGGTCAATTCCGACAACGGCCAGATCATAAGTGAAATCATCCAAGCCATCGCGAAAGAATATCAATGGGAAGATTTCCTGCCGCAGCCGCTGGAAATAGTTTCGGTCGACCCGGCGAAACTGGATGATTACACCGGACGCTTCCTGGTCGACTCGGATCACGTGTTGACCGTTACGAAAGAGAACGGGAAACTCTATGGCAAGCCGCCCTTGGCTCCGAAGTTCGAGCTATTCGCTATCTCTGAGAATGTGTTCACCAGAAGGGATGAGAATCACCAATTTGCCTTTGCAAAAGGGGAGGGCGGAAAAGTGGATTCCGTCAGGATTCGCTTCGATAGAGATACCATCGAAGCCCGGCGACTCGCCCAGGGCGAGGTTATTCCGTATGAACAGTTGATCGCAGGCAAATTTGCGGAGGCCATAGAAGCTTATAAAAAGATCAAACGGGAGAAGCCGAATGACAACGCAGTGGAGGAAGAACGCCTGAATTACATCGGGTATTCGCTGCTGGAGCAAAAAAATATCGCCGCCGCAATCGCCGTCTTCAAAGCGAACGTCGAACTCTATCCTCAATCGTCGAATGTCTATGACAGCCTGGGTGAAGCTTACCTGGCAAATGGGGAGAAGGAGCTTGCCATCGCCAACTACAGGAAATCGCTGGATCTCAATCCGCAGAATAAGAATGCGGTTGAGGCGCTGAAAAAGCTTGAACAGCGGTAGCCGAGGGCAGCTTGACCATCATCACGACGTCGCCTGTTCGTACCACGATTCTTCCTATATTTAACCAGAGGGCGCGATGAGAAATATTCTGCAAGACCTGCGCTACGGCGCGCGAATGTTGAGGAAAAACTCTGGCTTCACTTTGATCGCTGTGCTGACGCTGGCGCTCGGCATCGGAGCGAACACTGCGATTTTCAGCGTAGTCAACGGCGTGTTGCTCAAACCGCTGCCATACCGCGAGCCGGAGCAGTTGATCCGCCTGTTCGAGAGCAGCCAGACCCAGCCCAAATTCCCAATGGCGCGGGGAAACTTTCAGAATTATCGCGAGGAGAACGCCACGCTCGCTGGTTTGGCGCTTTATACGCGGCGCGATATGGAATTGTCGCAGGATGGCAAGCCGGAGCGGCTGGCCGCTCTGGGGGTGACCGCCGGATTCTTTGAATTGTTGGGCGTGCGGCCGCTGCTTGGTCGGGAGTTTCGCCGCGAGGATGAATTGCCGAACAACAGTTCGGTCGTGATTCTCAGCCACGCGCTGTGGCAGCGCCGGTTCAATGGCGATCCGGACGTCGTTGGCAAAGCGGTGACGTTGGAGGGGCGGCCTT
>DASTMP010000055.1:0-34669 GCA_035714085.1 Blastocatellia bacterium | reverse complement strand
TTCGGTAACGGCGAACAAAATTTGTTTTTTCTCCTATCGTTGTTGAGCCGCTCGAACTTCCATTGTCCGCGCGCTGAGCGGCTTAAACGCGCGGGCAATCTCCACTCGTTATAACGGCGATGACCAGCCCAGGAGGGTGATATTCGGGTCGTCGGCTACAGGCTCGGCGCCGGACGGTTGGGCAATCAGGCAATAGGTAATATGTTGGGGCGGTAAGTGTATCGTTTCGACTACGTCATGTCTATCACAGCGAAAAAACTGTATCAACTTGTATTTGAATGTTTTTGCTCATATGCGAATGGCGCGCAAACATTGGTCATCTCCTCAAATCCGACGATAACGCTGTGGTAACGAACACCCAGTAAAAAGCTACAAGACGGGGGCAATTCCCCGTTCAATCAAGCATCAAGTTGCGGCTGGAAATGTGGTGTGGGCTTTGCGTTACTGGGCGAGGGTTTGTGACCGCTTATAAAGCCGGACGCGATGGAGAGGCGGTAACAACCCCGACTTTTAGAAAGTGGAAATCTATGAACAAATCCTATGGAAAAACGGGTTGGTTGTCCCTCTGGATCTTGACCTTCGCTTTACCTATTTTGGCTCAGGCGCCGATTATTGAGGATGGACAGCCTGACGAGTTGCGCGGGGTGTCAAAAGTGTTTGTGGACACCAGTCTTGACGCCCAACAACGAAGTGTGATTGTCAGAGAGATAAAGAAACAATTACCTAATTTGGAGATCGTCTCACGCCCTGAAGAGTCGGATATTCATCTTCGATTTTTCCTGCAGGAGACGAGAGACGGAAGGATCACAGGTGTAGGAACAGTCGTCAAGTGGATTGACGCCAATCGCGCGCGGGCGCTCTGCAGCTTCAGAGACGATCTGTCCCCAATCTATGAACAGCACTCAATCAAGAGCTATGGGATCGAGTACACGATGCCGCTCAGATTTGCGAGGGAATTCGTGAAGGCGTATAAGAAGGCGAACGGCTGATCACTTCTTTGCGCGCTGCTCGATCTTAGCCCATGTATCCCGCAGTCCGATCGTCCGGTTGAACACCGGCTTACCGGTCGTCGAATCAGGATCCGCGCAGAAGTAGCCCATTCGTTCGAATTGATACCGCGCGCCTGGCTTCACGTTACGCAAACTCGGCTCGACCTTGCAGTTGGTCAGTACTTCCAGCGAGTTCGAGTTCAGATTGGCGGTGAAGTCCTGGCCTTCCTCAACCTCATTGGGATTCTCTTTCGTGAACAGGTTGTCGTAGAGGCGAACCTCCGCGTCAACGGCGTGAGCCGCCGAGACCCAGTGGATGGTGGATTTGACCTTGCGGCCGTCGGGCGTATTGCCGCCTCGGGTCTCCGGGTCGTATGTGCAGTGAAGCTCGACGACATTGCCGTCAGCGTCCTTCACCACACTCCGGCAGGTGATGAGGTACCCGTAGCGCAGACGGACCTCGCGGCCCGGCGCAAGACGGTAGTATTGCTTCGGCGGGTCTTCGCGAAAATCCTCATGTTCGATATAGAGAACCTTCGAGAATGGAAGCTTGCGGGTTCCGGCGCTAATGTCCTCGGGATTGTTGACGGCGTCCATCTCTTCGACCAGATCGTCAGGATAGTTATCGATGACGACGCGCAGGGGCCGCTGTACCGCCATCACACGCGCCGCGTGTTTGTTCAAATCCTCACGCAAGAAGTATTCGAGATGCGAGAGTTGCGTAATGCCGTTCGTCCTGGAAACACCGACGTTCGCGCAGAAGTTGCGGATGGCCTCCGACGTATAGCCGCGTCGTCGCATTCCTGACAGCGTGGGCATGCGAGGATCGTCCCAGCCTTTTACATGGCCTTCCTGCACAAGCCTCAGCAGCTTGCGCTTGCTCGTCAAGGTATAGGTGAGGCTGAGCCGATCAAATTCATACTGCCGCGAAGGGAAAATGCCGAGCTGTTCGATAAACCAGTTGTACAAAGGACGATGGTCGTCGAATTCGAGCGTGCACATCGAGTGCGTCACCCGCTCGATCGAATCCGACTGCCCGTGCGCGTAGTCGTACATTGGGTAGATACACCACTGATTCCCTGTCCTGTGGTGTTCCATATGAAGAATGCGATACATCACCGGGTCGCGCATGTTGAGGTTCGGCGAGCCCATATCGATCTTCGCGCGCAGCGTGCGCGATCCGTCGGGAAATTCCCCTTTCTTCATGCGCTCGAACAGGTCGAGATTCTCTTCGATGGAGCGGTTTCGATAAGGGCTATCTTTGCCCGGCTCGGTCAGCGTGCCCCGGTACTGGCGAACCTCATCGGCGCTGAGGTCGCAGACATATGCCTTGCCGGCTTTGATCAATTGGACGCCCCATTCATAAAGCTGCTGGAAATAGTCCGAGGCGTAAAACAATTCATCCCATTTGAAGCCCAGCCACTGGACGTCCTCCATAATCGATTCGACATACTCGGTCTCTTCCTTGGATGGATTGGTGTCGTCGAAGCGAAGATTGCATTTGCCGCCGAATTCCGCAGCCAGCCCGAAGTCCAGGCAGATGGCCTTCGCGTGGCCAATGTGCAGATAGCCGTTCGGCTCGGGCGGAAACCGTGTCTGCACCCGTCCCTCATGTTTACCTGCCTTGATGTCCTGGATAATGATATCGCGAATGAAATTAGACCGGCCTCCGGATTCAGTTGAAGATTCAGCCGAGGATTCAACCATCGCCGGTCCGGCGTCAGATTCCAACAAATTCATTTGTCTCTATTATCTCCCATACAAACACTTTGAAGCAGAATGGCCAGTCGGCCACATTCAGGTAGTGATTATAAATCAGAATTGGCGAGAGAAGCATGTCATTTGTCGTTGGTCATCTGTAATTGATCGTTGGTCATCTACCACTGTATAGAAAGGCGATCCCCGCCGATGACAAATAGCGAATGACCAGCGACCAATGACAAATGATCAGCGGCAAGTGACCAATGACGAATGACGACTCAAACAGCGCGCAGCCTTCTCGCCGTTACCGCCCTATAGATCCAGAGCAGCAGTACAGCGCCGATAATGGAAAGTATCCATCCGGCTCTATAACCAGGCCCTCCCCACAGCACGCGCCCGATGAGTGTTCCGATCAACGCGCCGACCATTCCGATGATCGCGGTCACGACGATCCCTCCGGGATCGCGCCCCGGCATCAATAGTTTCGCAATAACGCCGACCACCAACCCGAAAAGTATCTGACCTATTAGACTCAACATAAACTCTCCTCCTCGGACGCGGCGCGAATGAAAGGCGCGCTGCGATCTGTTTCTCATACGAACAACGTTGTACAGCGGCGCTACGTCTCCGCCGCTTTATTTCGCCGGAGGTATTCCGCTCCGGCGCTCGGCGGTTGAGCACTGCAATCGCCACACCATCGGCCACGCGAGGATGCCAGAGCGGATACCCGCGCAAATGCCAGAGCGGATACCCGCGCAAATGATTGATGTTTTATCTAAATCTGCCAAAGAATACTCCATCCATAGCCGCAGGCTTGGATGGAGATGAATTTGGCATCGTGGGCGCTTCGTCCACGATTAATAGTGGTTACTACGTCCATCAATTGGATGTAAAATATCCCGGTGATAGTCCAAAAGGCTTTCAAATACCGATTCTTCCCGACTGATGAACAGGCGGCGCAACTGGCAAAAACCTTCGGCTGCGCTCGCTATGTTTACAATCAGGCCCTGGAATATCGCACTACGGCCTGGCAGCAAGAGAAGATATCCATTGGCTATCGCCTTACAGCCGCCAAACTCACTGAGTGGAAAATGGAGCCTGAGAAAGCCTTTCTTTCCGAAGTCAGTTCGGTGGTCCTGCAACAATCACTCCGCAATCTCGATACCGCCTTCACGAATTTCTTCGAGAAGCGAGCGCAATATCCCAAATTCAAATCCAGGCGCGCCCGCCAATCAGCGCGCTATGCCACCAATGCATTCACCTTTAGAGACGCCCAAATCACCCTAGCCAAGCAATCCACGCCTCTGGAGATAGTATGGAGCCGTCCACTTCCGGATGACGCCAAAATCCTCAATCTGACGGTCAGCCGAGATACGAGCGAGCGCTATTTTGTCAGCATCCTCGTTGAAACCGATGTTCAGCCGCTCAGGCGAGCCAAAGCCGAAGTCGGTATAGATGTCGGCATCAAAACGCTGGCCACGACCAGCGACGGCGAAAAACTCGAAAATCCTCGACCATTGGTTAAGCGCGAACAGCGATTGAAGAAGCTTCAGCGTCGCCTGTCGCGCAAGGCCAGGGGCAGTAACAATCGCAAGAAGGCCAGACTGAAAGTAGCCAGACTCCACGCCAAAATCAGCGATGCCCGAAGAGACACGCTTCAGAAATTCACGACGAAGATCATCCGCAAGAACCAAGCGATCTTTGTTGAAGGACTGAACGTGGCCGGGATGGTTCAGAACCACAATCTTGCTAAGCACATCGTTGATGCGGCGTTCGGTGAGATATTCCGCGAACTGGAATACAAGGCGAAATGGTACGGCAGAACCTATCTGCCCTTGGATAGGTTTTTTCCATCGTCGAAATTGTGTTCGTCGTGTGGCCATCTATTAGATGAATTGCCGCTGCCAGTTCGAGAATGGGACTGTCCGGTATGTGGAGTCCACCACGATAGAGACATAAATGCGGCGATAAATATCAAGCTAGTAGGTCAATACTTGCAGAAAACTACCGGGTCGGACGCCCGGAAAGTAACGCCTACGAGATATCAGCGACGGCGCTGAGCGTAGGAATCCCCCGTCATAACGCGATAGCGTTTGGCGGCGGGAGAATGTCAAGATTGGAAATTGACGCTTGTAATAGCCGAGAGTATGCTACGCCAGATCCGATAACAATTTTGTGTTTCCTTCAGCCCCATAATTCAATCGCCGCGAACGCGGCAGAAGTAGCTTGGCAGTTGCGATTCCACCCGGGGCGCAGAACGCCCTGTGGAGAGATTGATAAATAGCTAAGGAGGTTCCATGATCCCTCGGAGCTTTGAATATCTTGCGCCTCGAACACTGGGTGAGGCGATCTCGCTCCTGCGGAAGTCAGGCCCTGAGGCCAAAATCCTATCAGGCGGGCAAAGCCTGATACCGATGATGAAGTTGAGGCTGGCGACGCCGGCTTACATCATCGACATCAACCGCATCCCTGGTCTCAACTACATTTCCGAATCTGACGGCTATTTGAGGATCGGCGCATTGACGAGGGAAAGCGATCTTGAAGTCTCGCCAGTAGTCATATCGCGTTTCCCGATACTTGCGGACACCACAGCGGTCATCGCCGATCCGCTGGTGCGGAATCAGGCCACCGTCTGCGGGAACCTGGCTCACGGCGACCCGGCGAACGACCATCCGGCCACGATGCTCGCGCTCGAAGCGTCTCTCATTGCCGCCGGCCCGAGCGGCGAGCGAGAGATGCCTGTCGAGAGATTTTTCACCGGCCTCTTCGCAACCGATCTTCAACCTGACGAAATACTCAAGGAGATAAAGATTCCGATTCCATCGCCCTCGAGCGGAGGCGCATATCTGAAACTTGAGAGGAAAGTCGGCGACTATGCGACGGCGGGCGTCGCTGTCCAGATCACTGTGAACGACGCCGGTATCTGCCAGCGAGCCGGAATCGGCCTGACGAATGTTGGTTTCTCTACCTTGAAAGCGAAGAAGGCCGAAGCGTTCCTGACCGGCAAGACGCTCGACGATTCCACAATCAAACAGGCAGCTGAGCTTGCCGCCGGAGAGGCTCAACCGATTGACGACATCAGGGGGTCAGCGGATTACAAACGAGACCTCGTCCGCGTGCTCACCGCGCGGGCGATTAACCGCGCATTCAAGCGCGCGAAGGGAGGAGCTTAGGCGATGGCAAAGATCGGGATTAAAGTAAAAGTCAACGGAGTCGAGCGCGCCGCCGAAGTGGAGTCCAGACTGCTTCTGGTTCATTTCCTTCGCGAGAACCTCCGGCTTACCGGCACGCATATCGGTTGTGACACCAGCCACTGCGGGGCCTGCACAGTCGTGTTGGACGGCAGGGCCATCAAGTCATGCACGATCTTCGCGGTCCAGGCCGACGGGCGCGAGATACTGACGGTCGAAGGTCTGGAGCAAGACGGCAAACTGCATGCGCTGCAGGAAGGATTCTTTCAAGAGCACGGATTACAATGCGGCTACTGCACTCCTGGCATGCTGATGACGGGATATGCCTTCCTCAAGAGCAAATCCAATTCTGCCGAGGGCTGGACCGAGGGGCCGACCGAAAGCGAGATTCGACACGCCATTTCCGGCAACCTGTGCCGTTGCACCGGCTATGTCAACATCGTCAAAGCGTATCAATACGCCGCGGCTAAGCTGCGCGAAGGGGGGGCGCAATGATGACGCCAAAAACACCAGCGGAAATCGGTGGCATGGGCCATTCAGTCAAACGAAAGGAAGACCCGCGCTTCATCCGCGGCCAGGGGCAATACGTTGACGACATTGTCTTGCCCGACATGCTCTATCTGGACATCGTCCGCAGTCCCTTTGCGCACGCCACGATCAAGAGCATAGACACCTCGAAAGCGCTCGCCATTCCCGGCGTGCTCGCTGTCATCACAGGCAAGGACCTCGCGCAGTACAACCTGCACTGGATGCCGACGTTGATGTCCGATACGCAGATGGTGCTCCCTGTTGATAAAGTGATGTATCAGGCGCAAGAGGTAGCGGCCGTTCTGGCGACGGAACGATATATCGCCGCCGATGGCGCCGACGCTGTCGAAGTCGATTACGATCCTTTGCCGGTGGTGGTCGATCCCAAGAAAGCTTTGCTCGCCGACGCCCCTGTTCTTCGAACCGACAAACCGGACAAAAAAGACAATCACATCTGGCACTGGGAATGGGGAGACCGCGCGGCGACCGACCAAGCATTCCGCGAAGCCGAGGTCACCGTAAAAGAGGATATTTACATCCCGAGAATTCACGTCTCCTCGATCGAAACCTGCGGTTGCGTCGCCCATTTCGACAAGGTCAAAGGAAAGCTGACCGTCTGGATGACCACGCAGGCGCCGCACGCCATCCGCACTGTCTTCGCCCTGGTCGCGGGACACGTCGGCCTGGCCGAGCACAAAATCCAGATCATCTCTCCCGACATCGGCGGAGGGTTCGGTGGAAAGGTTCCAGTCTATCCCGGCTATGTGATCGCCGTTGCGGCGTCTGTGCTGACTGGCAAGCCCGTCAAATGGATTGAAGACCGCATGGAGAATATTCAGGCCGATTCCTTCGCGCGCGATTATCACATCACGGCGGAACTGGCCGGCAAAAAAGACGGTCAACTGACGGCGCTCCGCATCAAGACTATCGCCGATCATGGTTACACCGACGCCGCCGCGAACCCATCGAAATTCCCGGCCGGTCTCTTTCACATCTGCACCGGTTCTTACGACCTCAAGGCCGCGCACGTCGAGGTTGACGGCGTCTACACCAACAAGCCTCCGGGAGGTATCGCTTATCGCTGCTCTTTCCGAGTGACCGAGGCCGTTCACGCAATCGAGCGCATGGCCGACCTGATGGCGCACGAGATTGGAATGGACGCGGCTGAGTTCCGGATGAAAAATTTCATCAAGCCCGAGCAGTTTCCATACAAATCCGCGCTCGGCTGGGAGTACGACAGCGGCGACTACGGCGCCGCTTTGACCAAAGCGATGGAGAAGATCGGCTATGCGGAACTCAAAAAGGAGCAGGCGGAAAAGCGCAAGCGCGGCGAGTTAATGGGAGTCGGCATCAGCAGCTTCACGGAAATCGTCGGAGCAGGCCCGTCGAAGCACTTCGACATCCTCGGGTTGAAGATGTTCGACAGCGCCGAGATTCGCATCCACCCGACCGGCAAGGCCATCGCGCGATTCGGCACCAAATCCCAGGGCCAGGGACACGAAACGACTTATGCGCAGATCATCGCTGAGGAACTCGGAATCCCGGTTGATGATATAGCGATTGAAGAAGGCGACACCGATACCGCGCCATACGGGCTTGGCACCTACGCTAGCCGGAGCACTCCGACGGCAGGCGCTGCGGGAGCCATGGCGGCCCGCAAAATCAGAGATAAGGCGAAGAAGATCGCAGCTTATCTGCTCGAAGCCCACGAAGACGACCTCGAGTGGGAACCGGGCAAGTTCTTCGTCAAAGGCTCGCCCGATCGCGCAAAGACTATTCAGGAAGTCTCGCTCGCCGCTTACACCAATCATCCCCAGGGAATGGAAGCAGGCCTGGAAGCGGTCTCTTATTACGACCCTCCGAATCTGACCTATCCGTTCGGCAGCTACATCTGTGTTGTCGATATCGACAAGGGAACGGGAGAGGTCAAAGTGCGCCGATTCGTGGCCGTCGACGATTGCGGGAACATCATCAACCCGATGATCGTCGAAGGACAGATTCACGGCGGATTGACCATGGGATTGGGGCCGTCACTCTATGAAGAGATTCAATACGACGAAAGCGGCAACATCCTTCAAGGCAGCTTCATGAATTACCTCCTCCCGACAGCGGTGGAGACGCCGAATTGGGAGACAGACAAAACCTGCACCCCTTCGCCGCATCATCCGCTCGGAGCAAAGGGTGTTGGAGAATCCGCCACCGTCGGAGCGCCTGCCGCCATCGTCAATGCGGTCGTGGACGCGCTCTGGCATCTCGGAGTAAGACACATCGATATTCCGATCACCCCGCCGAAAGTGTGGAAGCTTTTGAGAGAGAGCGGGATAACCGAGTAGTTGGAGGTCGGTTATGCTGATACAGATGATGTGCTTCTTCTTGACGCTGATTGTCGTGGGGGGCCTCGCGAGCCTCTTCGTCATGTTTGACCCACTTGCAGCGCACAGAGCTGCCTTCCCCTTCGCCTTTTTCTTTGCGGGTCTCACGGCATTCGCACTAGCCAACATCGGAGGTCTTGTCAGCGCGTACATCAACGATCCCGCAGGCGGCGTCATCACTATGCTGGTGGCTCCAACAGTCGGGCTTTTAGGCGGAGGCGTGTTCGGTTATCGCTTAGGCCTCCGCCGTCGCCGACGCTCACCCGACAATGATTTTTGATTGCGGGACGCCGGCGTCGGCATTAAAGGAGGGATAAATCAACATCAAGCTGAGCAAGGCGATGTTGTCGCAGGCTCGGGTGATCGCCAAGGGCAGGCGAATTCGCGAGGTCGAGCGTCTTGTTGCGCATTACGGTGGAAGGGCCTCAAAATGGAGCAGCCCGCAATTTGAAATTGCGGGAGAGCGCTTCGAATATCACTGGTACGAACATCCCGGAATCGGCAGGTTCGAGGTGAAAGAAATACAAGTGAAATAGACATGATAGTCAAATTGAAGAAAAGAAATCCGCAGTATCGGGACCTTACGCTCGGACAACCGTATGTTGTGATTGGCATTGAAACCGATGAATTCCGGATCTTGAACGATGCGGGCCGCCCTTTCCTGTATCCGCCAAGTCTGTTTTCGTTGGTCGACCCGCGAGAACCGCGCGATTGGATTACTGAATTCGGCGACGACGGCGAGCGATATTCATACCCTCGATCGCTTAATAGCCCTGGTTTCTTTGAAGACTTCTTCGATCAAAAAGCCAAGGCCGTCGCAGCGTTCTGGCGCGTAGTAAATCATCGGCTTGCCGAAGCCAGCGAAGCCGCGTAGTTATAGTTGATGGAGTCGTTTACAACATTTAGGCTTCAATCATAGTGTGTAATAAAGGGAGATAAATCATGGTTAAAGTAGCATTACTCGTTCGTCTAGAAGCTAAACCCGGAAAAGAGGCGGAGGTCGAGAGCTTCCTGATGGACGGTCTACCGATCGTCGAAGGAGAGCCGGCCACCATTGCCTGGTTCGGAATACGCCTTGGCCCATCAACATTCGGCATCTTCGACGCCTTCCCGGACGATGCGGGACGGCAAGCGCACCTCTCGGGTCAAGTCGCCGCGGCGCTGATGGCGAAAGCATCTGAGCTTCTCGCTAAGCCGCCGGAAATTGAGAAAGTCGACGTCCTTGCGGCCAAGCTCCCTTAAGAGAATCCGCAACCTTACATTTGAATTCTAAATCTTGAACAATGAATGAACTGAGCCAAGTTGCGCCTGCTTTTGTCGAGATGGCGCATCGCATTGTCTGGTGTAGCGCTGCGACGGTAGACATAAAAGGCAGGCCCCGGTCCCGTATCCTACACCCCTATTGGCAATGGGATGGCGCGCATCTCGTCGGCTGGATAGGTACTAGACCTACACCCCTTAAACGCGTTCACCTTAAAGCGAGCCCTTACATGTCGTTGAACTATTGGGCGCCCTCTCATGACACCTGTGTCGCAGAATGTCGCGCGACCTGGGCTTTCGATGATGAGACGCGAATCATGGTGTGGAACCTTTTTCTCAATGGGCCCGAGCCGGTCGGGTATGACCCGGCGATCGTTCCTGGATGGGATAACCCGAGATCCGATGCGTTCGCCGTCATTCAGCTGGTCCCCTGGCGGCTGAAAGTCTTCCCTGGCAGCGCGCTCCTGGGCCAAGGGGGTGAAGCGATCACTTGGCGGGAGTGACTGGCGATCTGGAGGCGCCGTATCAATGAGCCAACATGAGGATCAAAAATGGGTGAATGGTTTGAAGATGAATCGTTCTGGAGCGAATTGTATCCTTTTATGTTTCCTGAGGAACGATTTCGTCTTGCCGAGGAACAGATAGAAAAAGTTTTGGCTCTTGCCGGTTACAAAGAGGGCGCTGTCTTGGATTTATGCTGCGGTCCGGGGAGGCATTCTCTCGCGCTCGCAAAGCATGGCATACAGGTCACAGCCGTTGACCTTTCAGAATGCCTCTTGCGTAAGGCAAAGGAAGAAGCGGCAAAATTGAATCTTGAGATAGAGTTTGTGTCGGATGATATGCGACATTTCGTTCGCAGTAATTCCTTTAGCCTGATACTGAATATGTTAACCTCGTTCGGGTACTTCGATGATAAAGAAGACGACTTAAAAGCGCTCCGAAACGCCTATCAAAGTCTGAAGCCAGAAGGCGCAATAGTAATCGACCTTTTTGGTAAAGAGCTACTGGCAAGAAAATATCAGGCGACAAGTTCCATGGATTGCGGAGATGGAGTGTTGCTTATCCAGCGTCATGAAATCTGTGAAGATTGGACTCGTTGTCGGAATGAATGGATTCTGGTGAAAGATGGAACAGCAAAGACGTTCAACTTTCAGACCAGGTTGTATTCCGGTCAGGAGATGAAAGATATTCTGCAGAGAGCAGGTTTTGAGGAAGTAAAGGTGTTTGGAGACCTGGATGGAAATGATTATGGGGTCGATGCGGATCGTCTGATTGCTGTGGGTCGAAAAAAGGTTTGACACAAATATGATTCGCCACCGGAGGCTTTCATGCATCGATTGGCATGCTGTTCACTGCTCGCCGCCGTGGCGGCCCTCCTGCCGCAGACGGCCACGCAATCTGCCCAAGTTCTGAGCCAGGAGACGACCACGGTGAGGTCATATGACGGGCGCACGATGCCCGCGGCGATCGTCAGTATCGCGGCGCCGGAGCGGAGAGCCCGTCCCGAACGCAAGATCACAGTTAAAGCGCTACGATTTGCCACTACCGCCGAGCATCCCGGCCATCCCATCGTGTTCCTGATGGGCGGTCCGGGCATCCCCGGTACCGAGATGGCCCCCATTCCACCTTACTTCTCGTTGTTCCAGCGGCTGCGCGAGCTCGCGGATGTCATCATCCTCGATCAAAGGGGGATTGGGCGCTCAGAGCCAGTCATCGACTGCCCTTTCAGCGAACCGCTACCGGCGGATTTCTTTGTCGCCCGGAATCGAATGGTCGCGGCATTCCGCCGTCAAGTCGCCTCGTGCGCCGAACACTGGCGCGCTGAGGGGGCCGATCCGACCGCGTACAACACCATCGAGAGCGCGGATGACATCGACGATCTCCGCAGAGCCATGGGCATGGGAAAGATTGATCTACTCGCCTTCAGCTATGGAAGCAGGCTTGCTCTGGCTTACGTTCAGAGGCACGGCGATCACGTAGGCCGCGTCGTTCTGCAAGGGGTTAATGGGCCTGGGCTCGTGTTGAAGCGCCCGGCCCCGGTTACTCGCAAACTTCGCCGGATCGGCGAGTTGCTCAAACAAGACTCGGGATGGAGTGGTCCTACGGATCTGCTAGCCATGGCGCGCGCTGCGCGTGAGCGTCTCAAGCGGAGCCCGGCAACGGTAAAAATCACTGATCGGCGCGCCGGACAACTGTTAAACGTTTCGATCGGACGCGAAGGGTTTGATGCTCTTGTCGGCTTGAACCTTGACGCCTGGCGACTCCCTGCTTTGCTTGTCTCGGTCGCGGCCGGCGACGACAGAGTGCTCACAAAATTCGTCGAAAAGACATGGAACGACCTCGGCGCCGGTACAGTCGGGCTCATGGCGCGCGCGGTAAACTGCGCGGCAGACCGCCCCAATTCTCGTTGGGAGATAGTCGCCAGAGAGAGTCGCACGGCCCCCTTCGGCTCGCCGTTCGACAATGAGTTACTGACCAATGACTTCTGCCGAGCGGTAGGATACAATGCGCCGCCGGTCGAGTTCGTCCGACCTATCAGAAGTTCGGCGCCAACACTCCTGCTCACAGGCGTCCTCGACGCGACCAATCCGGTGGAAAATGCCCGTGATGTCGCTCGCGGCCTTGCCAACGCGGTCCTGCTAGAGGTCGAGAATGCCGCGCACGAGGCGCTTCCGGCTCAGGCTGTTCAGGATGTCATTGTGGACTTTTTGCGCGGCGCCGACGTGCGCGGGCGGCGGATTGTCTCGGCCGCGCCTCATTTCGCCACGGTTGAGGAAGCTTTGAAACCCGGCCCACAGCGCGGCCTGTAGCGCCTGATGATTGATATCTTGCCAAACCTCACGTTCACCAGGCGCGCAGTAGCATTCGGTGAAGGTAATGGGGAAGATGAAGAATGAGCGCGTCAACTCTTTCGTGAGGAGAAGAGTAACATGAAGAGTATCTTGATAATCATCTGTGTAATTGTTATATTAACCCTCTCCACAGCTTCTCAAACGATGTCAGCATCCATTCAAAATCCTACAGATAGCGGCGGACCAGGTAATGAAGACCCTGACTGGAGGGAAGGGTGGACTAACATTATCCCGCAGAACCACACAGGACAGAGCTTTATTGTGAAGAACCAGACACTCTCATCAATAGAAGTTGCTCTTTTGACAACAGGAAATAATGTCGCAGGTAAAGACACAATAACAATGAAGCTGCTTTCGAACGATGGAAGAGCGCTCATAAAGAGATCCAGGCGCCTAAATGTAGGATTCGATGGCTGGCTACGGTTTGATGCGCCTGGACAAGGGCTGAAGGTTACGCCTGGCGAAAAGCTAATAATCAGGCTAGAGGATACGGGTAAAGTTATATTCGGGTGGAAATATGGGTTGGACAAATATCCCGATGCCACAGCAATTATGTTTGGAAAAGAGGATAAGAAATACGATTTCCTCTTCAGAGTAAACCCTTGAATAAAGAAGAGATGGTTGGAGCTGAGATTATGAAAACAGCAATGTGGAACGACATAATGGAACTGGCCGGCAAACTGCGCGCGGATGGGGAGCCTTTCGTCATCGCCACAGTGGTGGCCTACAAAAGCCCTCAATCGGCCAAGCCCGGGTCAAAGGCCATCATCATGCCCGACGGCTCGATCAGCGGTTGGATAGGTGGGGGCTGCGTTCAACCCATCGTCATTCGCGAAGCGCAAATGGTGATGAACACGGGCAAGCCGAAGCTAGTCAACATCAGCCCGGAAACCACACATGAAGATTGGAAGGGAGTCGAAGCTTATCTGATGGAGTGCCAGGGAGGCGGCTCGCTGGAGATTTACCTTGAGCCAGTGCTCCCCAAGCCCGATCTTCTTATCGTAGGCAATTCCCCAGTCGCGCAGATTCTCACCGGACTCGGACGGCTGCTTGATTTCAAGGTTTGCATAGCCGACCCGGATGCCGAACGGGAACAATTTCCCGCAGCCGACGTAGTGTTGACCGACCTCGAATCGTTGAGGGATCGCATTGATTCGCGCAGTTATGTTGTGGTAGCGACTATGGGAAACGGCGACGAAGAAGGCCTTGAAGCCGTAGTAGGAACACAGCCACAATACCTCGGCCTGGTCGCGAGCAAGGAAAAAGCGAGATCGCTCTTCGAATACATCCAAGACAAAGGAACGCCTGATGAAGACATCGCGCGCGTCAAGTGTCCGGCCGGACTCGAACTCGGGGCCGAAACGCTGCCCGAAATCGCTCTCAGCGTGATGGCCGAAATCACCCGATTGCGAAGGGCCGCCTCGGAGCAACATCTTGAGCTGGTAGAAGGCTCAAAGAGCGAGAGTCTTTCTGTCATGCAGAAGACCGCTGAATCTCCCACTGATAGCGCTGATCCTGTCTGCGGAATGGCGGTCGCCACTGTGAATGCGCTATATAAAACGGTCTTCGAAGAGAAATTCGTTTATTTCTGCAGCCTTCGCTGTAAAGTGGCGTTTGAGCGGACACCACAATCTTATCTGGGAAAAACTGTCGTTTGAAATTTTGGAGGAGATTTGCATGAAACTTAGTCAAAAATGCCGAGCGACTCTTTTCACCCTTGTTATCTCGTGCGTGGGACTTGCCGCACATGCGCAAGATAAGCCAGACGCCGTAACAGTAAACCCGCCCAATGAAGATAAACCTGGCGTCGTAATCGTAAACCCGTCTATTGACATGAAGGGCTTCCTGCTCGTCTCACTGGAAGCTGCGCAGCATCGAGAGACGCGCCGGGTAACCGAAGAGGAATTCATCCGAATGAGTCAAGAGCCCGGGACCATTATTTTGGACGCCCGGAGCAAACAGAAGTATGATGAACTCCATATAAAAGGCGCGATCAACCTGAGTTTTCCCGACATCACCATTGAAAGCCTCAAGACCACGATTCCGGACAAGAACACACGTATCTTGATCTACTGCAACAATAACTTCCTAGGAGCATTGGGTCCCTTCCCGTCCAAAGCCCCGACGGCGTCGCTTAACCTTTCGACCTACATTACTCTGTACAATTACGGATACATGAACGTTTATGAGTTGGGGCCGCTGATCGACATAAAAGCATCCAAACTGGAATTCGAGACATCAACGCCCAAGCGTCAATAGCAATCTGAAAACATGGATCTTGGCAGGAAATTCATCTCCGGGTTGGTTCTTGGAGCGGGCGCTTCAAGCCGCTTCGGACAGCCCAAACAACTTCTGCCTTACGGAGGAAGCACGTTGCTCGGCTGGGTCATCAATCAGGCCGAGCGATCGACCGGGCTTGACGAAGTGATCGTGGTTTTGGGCCGCGCGGCCGATGAGATTCGCGAGAAAGTTGTCTTCGGTAATGCGAAGGTGGCTGAAAATCCCGTCTTCGGCGAAGGGTGCGCATCTTCATACCGCGCGGGCGTCGGGGCGCTCGATCCGCGGTCAGATGCGATCATGATTCTTCTTGGCGACCAGCCCGGAGTCGATCCAGAAACGATAAATCGCATGGCTGCCGAGTGGCGGCGCGGCGACGGTCAGATCGCGCTCGCTTCTTATCAAGGCCGAAAAGGTCATCCGATGTTGTTCGCGAAGCCGTTGTTCGACAAACTTGTCGGGCTGCACGGCGACAAGGCGGCGTGGAAGTTGGTTGACGCAAATCCTGACTTGGTTCGCGTGATCCCGTTCGACCGTCCATTTCCCGAAGACATCAATACGCTGGAAGATTTCCAGCGCGCCGCCGAACACGACCCGATTTGAGGAAGCTGTGAGAGAAGAAGTACGAAATACCCAGGAACTGCTCCGCAGTCGAGCCTATATCACCGACGCCGCAGTCGCCACGTCATTGTACCTGGCGATGGCGCTTGGAAAGCCTCTCCTGGTTGAAGGGCCGGCGGGTGTCGGCAAAACCGAGATAGCCAAATCGCTCGCCGATGCTCTGGATACGAGGTTGGTACGCCTTCAATGTTATGAAGGACTCGACGCCGCCACGGCGATTTATGAATGGAATTATCCAAAGCAACTGCTGCGAATCAAACTGCAGGAGCTTGCGGCGGCGACCGCGGCTGAAAAAGAAGCGGAGATCTTCAGCGAACCTTTCCTTTTGAAGCGCCCATTACTCGAAGCCATAACTGATCAGACGAGGTCGCCAGTCCTGTTGATTGACGAGATTGATCGAAGCGATGAGGAATTCGAAGCCTTCCTGCTGGAAACACTTTCGGAGTTCCAGGTGACTATCCCGGAAATCGGGCCGATCAAGGCGACCCATCGCCCGTACGTCGTGTTGACCTCGAACAGGTCGCGAGAGCTTTCCGACGCGCTTCGTAGGCGATGCCTTTATCTCTGGATCGATTATCCGTCCTTTGAAAAGGAGCTTGAGATCGTGCGCGCCAAAGTTCCCGCAATCAGCGAGTCGCTTTCAACCGAGCTTACGCGGATGATTCAAGCGGTCAGAAAACTGAATCTGGTCAAAGTTCCCGGCGTCGCCGAGACTCTCGACTGGGCGTCGGCGCTGGTCGTATTGAACGCCTCGCAACTCGATCAGGAAGTTATCGCGGAAACCGCCGGCTGTTTTCTAAAGGACGAAGCCGACCTGCGCAAGTTTGAAGCCGAGTTGAGCGCTGGACGCCTTGGTATATAAATGGACAGCGGGCGGTCGATCTTCCTGCCGCGGAGTAGCGTTTTTCGCCTGGCTGTTCAGAAAGGTAGAGAAACAAGATATTGCCTCTATACTGACGACTGATGGCTTACAACTGAGGACTGAGGAAAAATACACCAGCGCTCAGAGCCAAGAGCATATTGTTTATTTTTACACGCTGGTCAGCCGCCAGTAGCCAGTTGTCAGTTGTATCGCAGCCATGAGCGCACATTTGAAAAGCGCCGTAAGTGAGGTGAATATGGAAAGCATCAAAAACAGGCTGATGCGAGAAGCTGGTATTTGCTCAGTGTACTTCATGATTTCAATACTATCGGCAATTTGGGCTTATGACAGATTTATATATGCTAGCACTAAAGATACCAAGGGAGTTATGCAATACAATCCTATGGGGATGATTCGCGTAATGTGGGGCGACTATCTTGTTCCATTTATCTGCGCTTTTGCAATCTTGTGCGCACTGAGGTTTTTGTCGATCGTTCTCCTATGGTACGGAAGGAGAAGGGCTATATTTTCCAATCAGGTTCAGTGACCATCAATGTTGTATGACTCATCAACTGACCGATGGCTGGCTTCTCAACGACACAGTCCTGTTCTGCAGGGCGCTCAGAGAACGTGGTCTCCTTGTGACGCCTTCCGAGGCGATTGACGCAGTCACTACGCTCAACCTGATCGATCTCGACGACCGAGAAGAGACCTTCTTAAGTTTGAAAAGCGTTCTTACTTCGCGCGTAGAGGACTTCCATGTTTTTGAGGAACTCTTCGAAGGCTTCTGGAAGAGGCTTGGTCGGGGTCCGAAATCTCGGAAGATCATCGAGCGCGAAGGCGCTTCGATAAGCGTCCGTCTGTCTTCCCACGAACACGGGCGAAAGGGGCTGGCTTTCTTTCTCGAACACTGGAGCGCCGACCGATCGCGCGCCGCGAAAACCATCAATTTACCCGGCGCGAGCGATGTCGAGTCCGTAGCGGAAAAAGATTTTAGTTTGTTTGGGGCCGATGAGCTTGAAGAAATTTCCCGATTGGCGCGGAGGATCGCCAGGCGGCTTGCGCGGAGTACCAGCCGTCGATGGGAGGCCGCCAGGCGAGGTCTCAAAGTCGATCTGCGCCGGACTCTACGCCAGTCCTTGAGCGACGGCGGAGAGTTTATCAAGCTCTCGTTCAAGCGGCGCAAGCAAAAGAAGACCAGGCTGATCGTGATATGCGATGTGTCAGGGTCTATGGACATTTACAGTCAGATTCTTCTTCAATTCGCATACGCGCTTCAAAACAGTTTTGCTCGGGTAGAAACATTCGCCTTCAGCACAACGATCGAGCGAATAACGAGACATCTGAGGAACAACGACTACAGGCATGCCCTGGAACGCCTCGGGACCGATGTCCGCGGGTGGTCCGGCGGCACGCTAATCGGCGCTTGCGTCGCCGCCTTCAATTCCAGTTGGCCAAAGCTCGTTGATAAGCGCGCCGTCGTCATTATACTGAGCGACGGGTGGGACACCGGAGAGCCTGAAGAGTTGGGCGCTGCTCTCGCCGACCTGAAAAGGCGCGCCGGGAAGCTTATCTGGCTGAACCCGTTACTTGGAAGCCCGGCCTACCGGCCCCTCGTCCGTGGGATGCAAGCGGCGCTTCCACATATTGACGTGTTAGCCCCATTACATAACCTGGCGAGTCTCAGAGCGCTGGAGCGATACCTGATCTTGTAGGACGACTATGGAAGAGGTTTTCGACCAGATCGAGAAGCTCGGAAAGGCCGAGAAACGAGTAGCCATGGCCACGCTGGTCGCGACTCGCGGGACGAGTCCGA
This sequence comes from Blastocatellia bacterium, assembly GCA_035714085.1. Classification (GTDB taxonomy): domain Bacteria; phylum Acidobacteriota; class Blastocatellia; order RBC074; family RBC074; genus JAJVID01. The sequence continues at coordinate 16,200 of DASTMP010000055.1, read as the reverse complement.
AAAAAGAAGGCGCGAAGATGTGGGTGAGCGCGCAAGGGCGAATACTCGGCTCTGTGACCATCGGCGGATGTGTAGACGCGCGTGTAATCGAGGAGTCGGAAGAAGCGATCGCCTCATTCGAGCCAAGACTGCTATCCATCGCTCTTGGCGAAGAGGACGCATGGGAAGGCGGATTCACCTGCGCTGGAACCATTCAGGTCATGATCGAGCCATTAGACCTGAGCGACCCCGAAGACCGACTGATGGCTCTGTACCGTCTGATTCACGATGAAGCGCAAAGTGGCAGGCGCGTCGTCGTGGCCACTCCTCTGGAAAACGCCGCGTCGAAGCTCGTGATTTTCGAAGATGGACGAGTGGAGGGTACGTTGGGCGAGGCGGCGCTCGATCGAGAGGCGCGCGAGACGGCTCTCAAACTCGCTTCCGGCCGAATCTCCGGCTCCGTCACTTTGAACACAAGTTTGTCCTCGACCGAAGTGTTTTTCGAGACGCACAGCCCCGCGCCTGCCATGATCATATTCGGAGCAGGCCCGGTTTCAATGCATCTGGCGAACCTGGCCAGGGAGATGGGGCTAAGGTGTGTGGTAATTGACGGCAGACCGCGCTTCGCGACCCGCGAGCGGTTCCCTCAAGCGGATGAGTTGTTGATTGGAATCCCGTCCGAAATCGCCGGGACGCTTGAATACACCTCATCTACATTTGTCGTCCTGACTGCGCACGATTACAAATATGACATACCTGTGCTCAAAACCGTCCTGAAGACCGAGGCGGGATACATCGGCTTGCTGGGCAGCAAGAAGAGAGGTCAGGCGATTTTGAAGTTCCTCAAGGAAGGCGGAGTGGACGAACAGGCGCTTGACAGGGTACGAGTGCCGGCGGGTCTGGACATCGGCGCGCAAACGGCCCCTGAGATAGCTTTGAGCATTTTGGCTGAAGCATTCGCGGTAAAGGCGGCCAGGCGAGGAGCGCCGATGAGAGAGAGGTAAAGATATGGCTGCGCTCTACAGCGAAGTTCTACTCGATCACTTCCGCAATCCACGGAATTACGGCAGTCTGCCTTCTCCCGATGTGGCTTATGAAGAGTTCAACCCACTGTGCGGTGACCGGATCAGGATCGAACTGAAGATCAGCGACAACCGCATCGCGGCGGCTCGCTTCGTGGGTGACGGTTGCGCCATCAGCATCGCCGCGGCTTCTATGCTGACAGAATTGATTTTGGACGCTGACCTGGATCATGGCGAGGTAATTTCCAGTGAAAAGCTTCTTTCATCGTTGAAGAGCGATATCAAGCCTTCTAGGGTGAAGTGCGCCTTGCTTCCGCTTGATGCGCTTCGCTCATGCCTTAACGCGGTTTTCAAATAGAAATTAGATGTAACGCTGACGGGCGCTTATCAGCAAGAATTACGTTTTCCTGAAGACGCGGCGCAAAAGGACATAAATGAAGATGCTTCCGCAAGGCATTTACTCGATTTCAAAAATTGAACAAGAGTATGCCGCTGACACCCAGGTTACGAAGTTAGTCTCTTTACTTGGCTATCTATTGAGTCTTATCAACCCGAATGTCACGCCGAAAGATGGGAAGAATGTCGGTTTTGGTGAGAGGGTCAACGCCAACAGACACCTTTTCACAAATGTGCCTGACATCTTCTTTGCCATCGGCGTGCGCAACTGCATCGTGCACCCTGAAAATTGCGAAAAGCCTCACACTGAAGCGGAGATTAAACGTGCGGCCAAGCATCTACGCAACGCCATCTACGAAATCCGTGATCATTACCGCATACCCGCTGGCGTCAAGCGAGATGTGTTTCAAACTGCCGCGCCCCGCGCGGCGGCGCCGAACTATCAAACGCCACGATCGCCCAGCTATCCGGCCACAAAGCAGGCGAAGCCTCTCAACGTTCGACCGAAACCGAAACCCGTTGTAGCTCGGTCAGCCAGGTGGCTGCTATCATTGCGTCCCAGGCATCCTGGGCGTTGGGTGGCGGTGCTAGTCGTAGGCGCGCTTCTATCGGTTTACGGCAAGACGATCTGGCAGTTTGGGCAGGACAAGTTCTTCGGGACAAGGCCAGACGCCACCATCCGCCGCAAAGAGGCCGACGCGGCCATCAAGCGATTGCAGCAATTCGACAAGCAGCAAGGCTTCGCGGCAAAAGTCGCCGAAGCGCAGGCCGCGTGGCGCGAAGCTGAGATTGCATTTCATCAACAACGATTCAAGGACGCCGAGCAGGGTTATCAGCGCGTGTCGCAAATCCGGGATGAACTGGTCGTCCGGCAGAACGACCGTGACGAGGCCCAGAAACTGCTCGCCGAAATCCAAAGCAACCGCGCCGATGCGCGCAAAGCCCAGGCGCCGCTGGTTGCGCCGCAACTATGGCGGGAAGCCGAGCAAGCGAGTCTCGCCGCCCGCACAGCTCTTACCAAAGGAAACTTCGCCGAAGCCAGGCAACTGGCGCTTAAAGCAAAGCAGAAATACGAAGAGGCCACCGTGTCCGTATCGAAAATTCCATCTTGGCGATGAAGAGCCCATTCTCCGATGATGCGGCGCCGATCTCCTCTTCGATAGGAATCTCCGGCCAGAAACTCTTTACACTCCGGAACGCTTTGCAACCGTTCAACCGCCATGCTGCGGGCGCTTTGGTAACCTTCAACCGCTACCTTTTCGATCTTCGGCAGCAGCGCCATCCATTCGCCAAAAGTTCCTGATCATTTCATAGAAAGCAGGTCCTCGACAGCTTGTGAGACGAGGGCCGCACGCTCAGTCGCGAGTCGTTGACACTCTCTCTTCTGTGTGGAGAACTCTTCGACTAGTGACTGGTCTGACAGATATGGCAGATTTATAGTCACGTTGAGTAAGACGCCGCGGAGTCCGGCTTCCATCATTGCAACGCCTGCCCCCACATCACTGATTACATTTTTGGCGGTAAGTTCAACGGCCGCAACCGCAATCTCAATTCCCTTAAGTGTGTCTTGAGCAGCCCTGAGCGGGGTACGCGTTGCGTGTTCCACAGCCTCATTTATAGATTTCTGTCTGAAAGCCTTCTGCTCATCACCCTCTTTTGGCGACCGAATAGCTTCCATATAGCGTTGAAAAGCAACGACATCTTCATCGGCATGGCGCCTTAACTCAGATAGTAGTTGGCGCGCCGCCTCAACCAGGGAGCGCGTTCTCGAGGCGCGGGGCAAATCTTTCTCCTTATTGAGACTGATCTCGAGCGCCATAATCACAAGCCCGAGCCCCAAGGTCGCTCCCACCATCGCTACCGACCCGCCTCCGGGTGTCGGGGCGGCGCTGGCAGTACGTTCACAAAATTCAGAGAGTTGGAGTTCCCACAAAGAAGACTTCATCTTACAGATATCCTTTGCTCTTTTGGATTTTTATTGCCTGCAACAAGTTTCGAAAAATAATGGCGGTCGTAAGCGAGCCTACTCCTCCAGGTACAGGGGTGATGCGATGAACTTTCTCCATAGCACCATCCGTGTCGACATCACCCACCATCGAATCACCAATGACATTGATCCCGGCGTCAACAACGATTTGTCCAGACGTTAAATGGTCTTTGGTGATAAACCGAGGCTTCCCGATAGCAACAATCACCACAGCGCAGTCTCTCAACACCTCCGATAAATCTTTTGTCTGGCTGTTACAGACAGTGACCGTTGCCTGCCGATTAATTAACATTCCCGCCAGTGGGCGACCCACAGTTCTGCCGCGCCCGACCAGACCGACCCTCTTCCCTTTCAACGATCCCTCAACCTCGGCAAGTTCAATACAGGCCTGAGCCGTTGCGGAGAGAATCGCATCAGACTCTCTGCCCGCCATCGTCAGGCCGAGATTTGCCGAAGTTAAACCGTCAATATCTTTATGGGCTGGGAGAAGTTCCAGCGCCTTTTGACCATCCAGGTCGGCGGCCAGCGGGAACTCAAGCAGCGCTCCATGGACCTCTACATCATTGGCCAGAGCTGATATTTTACTTTCCAACTCTTTTTGAGTCGGCGATGTTCTTAAATCTACAAGGTCAAATTGAATTCCCAGATTCGCCGCCATTTTCTGTTTTGACTGCGCATAGCTATGGGCCGACGGATCATCCGTGGCCAAGACCACTGCCATTCGAGGGATAATTCCCGATTCTTTCAATTGGAGGATCTCGGCCTTCACACTTTCCCGGATCGATTTCGCCATCGCCCGGCCATCCAAAAACTTTTCATCATTCATAATCAAGCTCTCAGTCCTTCTGTTCAGACTAGCAGCAGCCATCCTTCACCGGCGCCAGCAGACCTTCACGCGTAAAGGCGCGGAAGCGTATGACGCGGAAGTTGTGGAATCTTATGATGTGGCAGCTCGGCAGGGTAGACAAGGTGATCTTTGAGAGATCTGGCGCTGCGATCCTTGGTCTGCGATGCGACTAACGCAGGGCCTGAGTCGCGTCCGGAAGCGGGAGCGCGCCGGGCGCTGGAGGGCATCAGCTCCAGACCCCGGTTCGGCATGGCGCATGGGCGAGGATCATGCGCCTACCAGCATGACTCTATGCCGGGAACAGGACGCTGATACTTTCCCTGTTATGGATGCGACGAATCGCCTCACCAAAGAGTGGCGCAACTGAAACGACCTCGACCTTCTGCGATAACGCCACCGGTTGGGTTTCGATCGAATCCGTCACCACGAGACGCTGGATCGGACTCCGGTCCAGCCGTTCCATCGCCCCTTCGCTGAAGACCCCGTGGGATACCGCGGCATACACCGCCTTGGCCCCCCGCTCGATGAGTTTCTCCGCTGCATCAGCAAGTGTCCCGGCCGAGATCGTGAAGTCGTCGACGAGCAAGGCTGTCTTCTCCTGTACCTGCCCGATGATTTCGAGAACTTCAGCGCGTTCGTCGTGCGCCTTTCGCTGCTTGTCAGCGATGGCGATGGAGGTCCCGAGGAACGACGCGTACTTCCGGGCCTGCTTTGCGAAGCCCGTGTCTGGGGAAACAACGACCAGATCGGGCAGCTGTTTGCGAACAATCGCTTCACACAGGACAGGCAAAGCGTAGAGGTCATCCACCGGGATGCGAAAGAAGCCCTGGATCTGAGGGGCGTGCAAGTCGAGCGTAATCACACGGTCGGCGCCTGCCGCCTCAATCGCATCGGCGCAGACCCTAGCACGGATCGAGACTCGAGGTTCATCCTTCTTGTCGCCTTTCGCATAGCTGAAATAGGGCATGACCACCGTCACCGACTCTGCGCTCGCGCGTTTCAAGGCGTCAACCCAGAAGAGGAGTTCCATGAAGTGATCGTTGGCGGGAAAGACCGTCGACTGCACGAGATAGACGTGGCGCCCACGCACATTTTCTTGGACGCGAACGAAGAGATTGCCTTCCGAGAAGCGAAGCACTTCTCTCGCCCCCGGCTGCACATGCAAGTACTCGCAGATCTTGAGCGTCAGTTTCGGACTACCGCTGCCGCTAAAAATGAGGATATCGTCTGCCGTCATAGTTATTTCCCGAGCCCAATGGGGAGCTTTCGGCGGGGCGCCTGAATTTTATCATAAGCATGTCAAGACCAGCTTGATAGTGAGGCTTCGGCAAGCGGCTTTGCCGAAGCCTCATATTGAAAACCGCGCTATGATTTTCAAGCAGCCCCAAACAAGCGCAGGAAAAATCGCTTGATTACGGCCCACATCGCGTTTAGCACAAGCGGCGCAGCGCTCAGCGCCTTCGTTTCGGCTTCCGGAGAGTTTTCGTCGGAATGAGGTTTTGCCGTCTGAGTCCCGGACGACTGAGCTTCATCAACTACTTCAAGACGCTGCTTGACGCAAGCGGAGAACTGCCGGAATAATTGCCTTGAAACTTCTTCAATCATCCCGCGACCGAACTGCACTATTTTTCCGACAAGGTCTACTTCGGCGTTGACGGCGACCAGAGCGCCGCCATTGTCGAGTGGCGCGACTTTGCTCAGCATGGTCACTTTTGCGGATCCCGCTCCGCCTGTTTCACGTCCTTCGCCTACCATGCTGACCTGTCGCCCCTGATCATCCACTTCGGTGAATTTCACCAGACCTTTGAACGACATGGTCATGGGACCGACTTTTACTTTAACTGCTCCCACGAATGTGCGTTCGTCTTGCGACTCCAATAGCTCAGCTCCGGGTATGCAGACGACCACTTTGGCAGGATCGATCATGTACTCCCACACCCTTTGAACCGGCGCTTGCACCTCGAATTCTTCTACTATCTTAAACGGCATCGGCAACCTCCTACCCGCGTTGACTCAAACATAATTGAATCACAGCCTCGGCGGCGCGGGTCTGAGAGGCGCGTCCCAGGCGTTCGCGCCTTTGACCTTCAGCTTGCGTTTGTAGACCTTGTCGCCGCAGGTGGCGAAGAGCGTATCGCCGTTTTCGCCGCCGAAGGTCAGATTCGAGACTCTGCCGTTCGGAGTCGGAATAATCGCGTTCACTCGCCCGGCCTGATCGCAAACCTGAATGCCCATCCGCGTAGCGACATAAAGCCGCCCGTCGCGATCAACGCGCATGCCATCGGCCTGGCTGCTATCGGCAGTGTCGGCCACGTGTATCCAGTAATATTGTTGTTTGTATTGTAGTGAACCGTCGGGCTGGATTTGATAACTGTAGACCCAGTGCGAACGGTAATCAGCGACGTAAAGCAGCGTCTGATCGGGTGAGAGCGTGACGCCATTGGCGTAACGCAGTCCCGTGTCGACGACCTTCTTCTCGCCATTCGACTTAATCAGCCAGACGTTGCTCTGATCGGGAGCGGGCGTGTTCGGCTCCGTGACGTAGATGGCGCCGTTGCGCGCGACCACGATGTCATTGCCGCTAATGCCTTCGGCGATGACAGCCGGCGGACTCCCGGGTTTTTCGACGTCGTAAGCTACGATCTTCTTCTCGCCGCTCGCCACCGAATAGAGCCGCCCATCAGGGCCGAACGCCTGCCCGTTGGCTCGTTTTGAGTCGCTGGCGAACTCACTGACCTTGCCATCGAGACCGATTTTGTGAATCTTGTTGTTCGGCGCGTCGGTGAAGAAGATCTCGCCTTTGGCGTTGACCGCCGGGCCTTCCGTGAAGCGATAACCTTCGCCAGCCAATTGCCAACCGTCGCCCGGAGTAAGCAGCGCGTCGAGCGTCTGGTTGTTCTTCGAAACGCCCGCTTTCACGGGCTCGGGCCATCCTTTCCACAACCAGCGCATCGCATCAGGAAAGATCGCCGAGCCTTGCTTGCCGTTGTGCTGGCCTTCGCCCCAGACGTGTTGAACTTCGTATCCGGCGAACACGAGCGAGCGCTCCATCGCCTGATTGGCCATCCACCAATCGCCCCCGTAGATGTTCAAATCGTTCGCGCCGTCCTGCAAAAAGACGCGGATCGGCTTCGGCTCGTACTTGCGGATGAGCGTCGAGTAGTTGTTGCCGCCGCGCAATCCCACATAAGTTCCAATGGCGCTGAAGACGCGCGAAAACGCGTCAGGCCGCTCCCAGGCGGCTGTAAAGGCGCAGATCGCGCCGGATGACGATCCGCCGATTGCGCGGTCGTTCCCGCTCTTCGACAAACGAATGGCCCGGCCGTCTGAAGTCTTCTTCGTCTCGACGTCGGGCAACAATTCATCAAGCAGGAAGTTCACATAATTGGGTCCCAGTCCGTCGTATTCGAAACTGCGGTTGAAGCGATCAAGCGCGGATTCGGCGTTCGCGGCTCTCACCTTTCCGTGCATGACGAAGACGCCGATGGTCACAGGCATCTCTTTTTTGTGGATCAGATTGTCGAAGACGATTGGCGCGTTCCATTGAATGCCATCCTGATTGACATAAACGCAGGCGGGCTTGTCCGGCGTATACTGCGCGGGCACATAGACCCAGTATTCGCGCCACGCGCCCGGAAAGATTTTCGAGTTCTCGAAAGTGAACTTCAGCACCTCGCCTTTCGGAACGCCGGCTTGCTCCTGCGAGTCGGGATGAGGCGGATAGTTCTCCTGCGGCTGATTCGCTTGCGCGAACGCCGATGAGACAATGAACGACGCAAAAAAGAGTGTAAGTAGCGTCGGGGATGATTTCATATGATCTGATCCTTTTCGCAAACCAACGACCTGGATCAATTTGCGATTGCGTGTACGGGAAAGTGGAGATATCTCCGGCGCGGTACGTGGAGCGTCGGCGACATGATCAGTGATCACGAGACTTCATGATCGATGCTCAGGTCGCTGACGTTCCCCGTACCGTACCGCGTGATTAAGCGTTGTATGTCCCGGACGAGACTCGCCCGCCGCGTCCGGTCCAGTTCGTGTGGAAAAACTCGCCGCGCGGCCTGTCCACCCGCTCATATGTGTGAGCGCCGAAGAAGTCGCGCTGCGCCTGCAGCAGGTTCGCCGGCAGCCGCTCCGCGCGGTAGCCGTCGAAGAAAGAGAGCGCCGTCGAGAAGGCCGGCGTCGGCACGCCGTACTGGATGGCTTTGATGATGGCGCGCCTCCACGAGGCCTGATATTCGTTCAACGTCTTGCTGAAGAAATCGTCGAGCAGCAGGTTGGTCAATTGCGGATTCTTGTCGAACGCATCTTTGATCTTGCCGAGGAACCGGCTGCGGATGATGCAGCCGCCGCGCCACATCAGCGCGATGCCGCCGTAATTCAGATCCCACCCCTGCTCTTTCGCCGCCTCACGCATCAGCATATAACCCTGCGCGTACGAGACCACTTTGGAGCAGTAGAGCGCGCGGCGCACGTCTTCAATGAACTGCTGGCGATCTTGCGCCGCCGAGAGCTTCGGCCCGGCCAAAATCTTCGACGCGGCGACGCGCTCGTCTTTCATCGCCGAAAGGCAGCGGGCATAGACGGCTTCGCCGATCAGCGTCACAGGCACGCCCAGTTCCAGAGAATTGACGCCGGTCCATTTGCCGGTGCCTTTCTGCCCGGCGGCGTCCAGAATCTTGTCCACCATCGGCGCGCCGTCTTCATCCTGCTTGGTGAAAATCTCGCTGGTGATCTCGATCAGGTAGCTGTCCAATTCGCTCTTGTTCCACTCGGCGAAGACTTCGTGCAGTTCCTCGGCGCCGAGTCCCAAGCCCACGCTCAGCAGATGGTACGCCTCGCAGATGAGCTGCATGTCGCCGTATTCGATGCCGTTGTGGATCATCTTGACGTAATGGCCTGCGCCGTTTTCGCCGACCCAATCGCAGCACGGCGAACCGTCTTCAACCTTGGCGGCGATGGATTGAAATATTTCTTTGACGTGGGGCCAGGCCGTGGGATTTCCTCCCGGCATAATCGACGGCCCGAATCGCGCTCCCTCCTCGCCGCCTGAAACGCCTGTGCCGATAAAGAGGATTCCCTTCTCCCCAAGATCTTTCGCGCGGCGATTCGTGTCAGGGTAATGCGAATTGCCGCCGTCTATGACGATGTCGCCCTTGTCGAGATGCGGCAGCAGACCTTCGATCATCTGATCCACCGTGTCGCCCGCCTTGACCATCAGCATTATGCGTCGGGGCCGCTTCAGCGCCGCGGCCAACTCCTCAATCGAATGCGCGCCAACGACCTGCGTTCCGGCGGCTTCGTTCTGAATGAATTCGTCCACCTTGGAGACGGTGCGGTTGAAGACGGCCACGCGATAGCCGTGGTCATTCATGTTTAATACCAGGTTCTGTCCCATCACGGCCAGGCCGATCAGACCGATGTCACAACTTTCCTTCTGCATAGATACTCCTATTGAATGTGTATTCCTTCCGGGGCGCCCGAAGAGGCTGGAAGCGCTGACGCAAAGACTCCGAGGGAGCAATCGTCATATGAAATATGGCATACGGCATATGAGAAATGAAAGCGCCTCGAAATCTCCGCTTGGACGTTCATTATGCGTCAATTCCCCAGCGGTTTCACCTCGGAGCGCAGCGGGCTGGCGGGAATTTTGAAATTTTCGGGAGGGTCGGGGCGGCTCGGGTCAAATGCCGCCACGTCTTTCGCAAGGAATTTGGCGACGCTCAAATTATTGGATTTAATCCCTTCAACAACGCATCTGGCCAATTCGTAGGCTCCATAATTGTTGTGATGCGTGCCGTCGCCTTCTTTGAACGCCAGCGCCGATTTATCCGGGCCGAGCGCCTCGTAAAACACCTTGCTCATCACGTTCAGATCGATCAGCGCAACCTTCTCTTCCCCGGCTACCTGGCGAACGGCTTCCGGGTAATCGCCGAGCGTGCTGTAAACCTGGTCCTGCCCGTTGAAATTGCGGCGATTGACCGAAGTCACGAGCACCGGCGTAGCGCCGCGTTTGCGCGTTTCGGCGACAAACGTCTTCAGGTCGGCTTTGTACGTAGTGAACGCGCCTACGCCTTCACCCTTCTCTTTTTGATCATTGTGGCCGTACTGAATGAACAGATAATCGCCCGGCTTGATCAGACTCAAGACTTTGTCCAGTCGCCGCGCGCCGAGCGAGCTTCGGAGCGATTCGCCGGATTCGGCATGATTGGCGATGGCGACGCCGGGTCCGAAAAACCGCGGAAGCATTTGTCCCCAACTGCTGTACGGCTCCTGCGGTTGATCACAAACCGTCGAATCTCCGAGCAGGAAAATCGTCGGAACTTCAACCGGAGTGATCTCAATTGCGCTGACGGTTGGGCTTTCGCCGTTGAATTCAAGCGTCAGCTTTTCGTCCCAGGCCCACGCTTCGATGTTTTTTTCACGATCTTTAAGTTTGACCTCGCCGCCTCGGGGAATTTGCGGCGTGCGAACGTTGACCGTGAACGTCCGCGTTTCAAATTTGCCAAACGCGGTCTCTACCTTTTCCAGTATCAATCGTCGCAACTCGGCTTTGACCGTGGTCACAGTCTCATCTTCTGAATCGCCAAAGGTGACCGTCACATTGTAATTGCCTTCTGGCAGAGCGACTGAGAAGAAGAACGGTCTGACGTTGGTCACAGATGCTTTAAATCTCAGCGCTGCGAAGCCAAATTCAAAGCCGTAGCCGCGCTCTTTGCTATATGTAGTATCCGGTTGAACGACCGTGGGACCCGTTTTACTGCGGCCGAAATCGAAGCGATAAAGCGCCCGGCTCGCCGAGCCTTGCGCCGCCTCTATTGTCGCCGCCTTCTCCGAATAATAAGAAGCCAGCGGGTCCGGTTTGAGCGCCTTCAATCCAGAGATGACGCTGGCCGCGTTCAGCTCCGCGCCGACGAGCGTCGTGTGCGTGTGTTCATCGGCGAAGAGCGGCTCGACCTTTTCAGCGCCCATCGCCTCATATTGGCGAGCGATGATCTCGTTGAGGTCAATGAATCCGACCTTTTCAGCCTTAGCAACTTCTTCGGCCCACCTGGCGTATTGGTCACGAACGATTCGGCCTTCTTTCCATATCTTTCGCGGGACCGGCGAGCAGATGATTGGCGTCGCGCCCTTGGCCCTGGCGCCGGCGACATACTTGCGCAGGTACCAGCCGTAGCTGTGAACGACTTCGTGTTTTTTAGTGAGCAGGTTGTCGATCTCTTCCGTCTCTTCGCCCACGCCCTTGATCGTGCCGCGCGCGCGCGAGTTGTCATTGATTGGCCCGCCGTCGTTGTGGCCGAATTGTATCAACACGAAATCACCCGGCTTCATGGTCGACAGTACCTGATCCCACAGCCCTTCGGTCAAAAATGTGCGGCTGCTGCGCCCGCCGCGCGCCCGATTCAAAACCGTAATCTTCGCCGGATCGAAGTAAGCGGCGATTGGTTCGCCCCAGCCCCATTGTTTATTCGCTCCGTCACCGGCACCATTTCTGACGGTCGAATCGCCAATCAGAAAGAGCGTGGGCGGCTTCGCATTCGCGCCCGCATCCTGCGCGGCGGCAATCCCGCAAAACAGCGCCAATACTACGCAAGTCAAGAACCAGCGAGCGACAAGAAGCGTTCTTCGTGATCGATACATAAGGTTTGTTGTTTGGTCTGATTTAGACAGGGTTTACAGGATTTTTCAGGATTCAACCCAATTCACATAATTCCGAAGAATCCTGTAAATCTTGTCTACTCTCACTGACCATCGGCGTAATAAGACTTCTTCCCCAAGATGACGTACTCCGGATGATTCCGCGCTTTGATTTCGACGCGCCGCAGCTTCCCGTCGCGCTTTGTGTTTGTCGGATAATAGGTGAGGATGTTGCGGCGCTCGATGCCCGCGAAAATCCGATCGTAGATACCCGCCGCTTGCCCAGGCTCTTCGAGGTATTCCGCCCATCCGCCCGTCAGATCGGCGATCCCGGCCAGGGCGAGTTGCTGGCGAAGCGCGGTCTGGGCGCGAGACCGGAGGTAGTTTTCAAACGTCGGCGTCAGTTGACGCCCCCACCCTCCCAAGTCCTGCTGTGATTGAAACAATTTCCCGAAGAGCCTTCTCGCCCTTTCAACGTGTTCTTCGGGCGGAACCCCGGCGAACCTGACGCCGGGGATGACGGAGTAGATCGATGCCCGCGTCTTTTCCGCGGCGATGTAAATATCTTCGAGGCTATACTCCTTGAAGGAATCGCGGGGCAAGGCGCTAACCTCCGCGCCGGAAGGCGAGATGTCGGCGTTTCTGAGGTTGCTCAGTTCATCACCGTCCGTTTGGAAAATGATGATTGGACGCTCGGCGCTGACCGTGAGTTCTTTCAGTGTCGCCAGCAGCGCGCTGTATTGTTCGCTGCGCCCAAAGCGTTTGGACTTCGCCCTCTTTCGCAGCGAATCCAGCCCATCCTTGAGCTTCCACTTATCTCGCGTAAATGGCGCCAATAACGCGACGTCGTCGGTCACAATCGACATGCGGTCATTCGGCTTGAGCCGGTCAACAAGAGTCTTGGCCGCCGCAACGCTGCTTTCAATGAAAGGAAGCTGGCTGACGCTGTAATCAATGATCAAAATAATAGAGCGCGGGACGGTCGAGCCGTCGCTGGGCGAAAGGCTCGCGACCTCCTGCGGCGCGCCGTCCTCGGTGACTATAAAATCATCCTTGCTCAGGCCTGAAACGGCCCGCCCTTTTTTGTCGAACGCGAGAATCTCGAAGGCCGCAAGCGACGTCTCCACCCTGATAACCGCGCCTGAATCCGACCGCTCATCGTCCTTTTTCGTCTCGACCGCTCTCTGCTCCCGCTCATCCCATTTCAGCCGCTTCAGGCTGGAACCGAATTCCTCGCGCTTCTGCTTCTCTTGCGCCAAGGTCGAAGGATCGGCGCAGGAAGAGAAAAACATCGCGTAGAGCAGAGGCGCCGCTATGCAAAGGATCGCTTTGTATCGCAAATCCAACCTTCCTCCCGTCTCATCCGGAACAACTTACATTGGCGCACCATCGAATGAAACCGCAATCATTGAAGCCGATGGTTGCAGTTAAACTGAATGCGCCAATGTCAGCTATTCTGATTTAATAGAATCCCTGTATCTCCCGAAGGACAGCGCAGTTTGCTATATAACCATGAAGAGCAAAAAATACTTTTTGCCTTCTTTGCTCCTTTCGCTTTATTTGTTTCCTCTTTGCCTACATCGCCGAGCCATTCGCATAGCCGCATGCGCTGGCTGAATATTTGTTTATGACTTTATCCCATTCGGAGCCATCGGCAACGAGCGGAGACGAACGCCAGTCGCGTCGAAAATAGCGGCGCCGACCGCCGGCGCCAGCGCGACGATCGGGCATTCGCCCGCGCCTGCTGACTGCAAATCTTTGCGGTCGAGCAGGACGGTTTCCAGTTGCGGCGTATCGCTGAAGCGCGGCACGCGGTAGCGCGAAAAGCGCGGGTTGAGAATCTTGCCGTCCGCAAAATCAATCGCTTCGAACAGCGCGCCGCCGATACCTTGAATGACCGAGCCTTCGACCTGATTCTTCAATCCGTCGGGGTTGACGATGGCGCCGCATTCGAAGGCCGTCACGACGCGGATGATCTTTACCTTACCGCTCGCGCGATCAACGGCGACCTCGGCGCAATTGGCGACGTAACCGCCCTTCTCGAATCCGCCCGCGATCCCGAAGCCGTGATTCGCGTCAGGTTTCGATTTGCCCCAACCGAAAGCTTTCGCGGCCGCCTCCAGCGCGGCGCGCAATCGATCGTCTTTCAGGTTCTTCAAGCGGAATTCGAGCGGGTCCATCTTTAGACTCGCGGCCAGCTCGTCGATGTGGACTTCGCGCGCGAAGTGATTGGCGGTCGAAGCCAGCGCGCGATACGACCCCTGGCGCAGAGGCGAATCGGAGCGGTGAAATTCGCAGCGCTGATTCTGAATCGCGTAGACCGGGCGCAGTCCCGCATTCCCGGAGTTGTAGTTGTGAAAATCCCACGCCGTGATAACGCCGTCTTTGCTAACTCCGCTCGTTACATCGATCACGCCCGCCGGACGGAAATACGCCCAGGTGAATTCCTCCTCGCGCGTCCAGACCAGCTTGACAGCCTTGCCGGCGGCTTTGGCCAGGCGCGCGGCCTCGATTGCGGCTTCGCCGCTGTGTTTGCCGCCGTAACCCGATCCGGTGTCGGGCACGATGACGCGCACGCTGGTTTCGGGAATGCGAAACGCGCTGGCAAGCTCGTCCCGCACGCCGAAGGGACGCTGCGTGCCCGTCCAGACCGTCAGCTTGCCGTCTTTCCATTCCGCCACGGCGGCGCGCGGTTCCAACGGCGCATGCGCGATGTATGCGATGGTGTATGTTCGTTCGAGTTTCTGGCTCGCGGCGGACAGGCTCTCGGCCAGCGCGGCGGTGGCGTTGGCCGGCGGGTTCGGCGTCTTCCTCAAATGCTCGAAGAGTTCTTTGGCCGATACCTGCGGCGTTGTCTTCCACTCGGCGCGAACGGCCGTGACGGCCCGCGCCGCCGTCTCCTCATTCGGCGCGACGACGCCGACGAAATCGCCGTCGCGCGCGACCACGACGCCGGGCAGCTTTTCCGCCTCTTTCGAGTCAATTGAGGCCAACGTCGCTCCGAAGGCCGACGGGCGCAAGACTTTTCCGTGAAGCATTCCGGGCAGCTTGACGTCTGGCGTGTAATGATGCTTGCCCGTGACGATGTCGCGGCCATTGATCTTGCGCAGCGGCTTGCCGGCGACCTTCCATTCGCCGGATGGAGAGAGAGAGGCCGCGCTGATAGCCTTCATTATTTTCTGCCCCTTGCTCAACTCTCCATAGCTTAGCGATCGGTTGGTTGCCGGATGCGTAACCTTGCCGTTGTCGGCGAGGAGCGATCCGCGTTCGACCTTCAATTCTTCGGCGGCCAGATCGAGCATGGTCTCGCGAGCCGCGGCGGCGGCTTTCCGCAGTTGCGGGAACATATCGGGCGTCGTACGGCTGCCGAACGTGCCCAGGTCATATGGCGTCAAATCGGTGTCGCCCATCACGACCTTGATCGTCGAGACCGGCGCGCGCAGCTCTTCAGCGACGGCTTGCGTCAGTGAAGTGCGAATGTTCTGCCCGACCTCTGCCTTGCCTGTGAAGGCCGTCACCGTTCCGTCTTCAGCGATATGCAGCCACGCGCCGATTTCAACGGGGCGCTGAGGGTCTCCGCGCCTGCCGCGGCCGCCTGACTCCTGCTGCGCCGGAGCGTCCTTGAGCGCCAGGACGATCAACAGGCCGCCACCCGTCCTGGCCAACACCCTGAAAAAATCACGGCGCTGCATTTCGCCGATTTCAAAATGATAGGCTGGCCCCGCTGTCAATTCGTACCGCTCCGGTTCAAGCTCGATTTCGTCCGTTAACCGTTCGATCATCGCGCGCCCCCTTTCGCGGCCCTTTCGCCGCCTGCGGCTTGCCGAATGGCGGCGAGGATGCGCGGATAAGTTCCGCAGCGGCAGACGTTGCCCTCCATCGCTCGCTGGATCTCGGCGTCGGTCGGGTTCGGAGTCTTCTTCAACAATCCGACGCCAGACATAATCATTCCCGCCGTGCAGTAGCCGCATTGCATCGCGTCCATGGCCAGAAAAGCCTCCTGAAGTGGATGGAGATTGCCATTCCGCTCCAGGCCTTCGATTGTGGTGATCTGTTTGCCTTCGACCGAGGCGACCGGTGTTAGACAGGAGCGCACGGCGCGCCCGTCGACCAGCGCGGTGCAGGCGCCGCACTGCCCTTCGCCGCAGCCGTATTTCGCGCCGGTCAAATCAAGCTCATCGCGCAATACGCTGAGCAACGAGCGCTCGCCGTCGACCTCGACCCGGCGCTTGGTTCCGTTGACTTGGAGTTCCAGGACTCGCATAGCTCCTCCGAAAATCGCATGGAGTCCCGCCTTTAGTCGGCCGGAATTCCGGCCGACTAAAGGCGGG
>DASTMP010000054.1:0-1725 GCA_035714085.1 Blastocatellia bacterium | reverse complement strand
CGCTTCGCGCTGGTCTGCATACGGGTGAGATTGAAATCAGGGGCGGGGATATCGGCGGTATAGCGGTGCACGCGGCAGCTCGTGTTATGGGGCAGTCTCAATCCAGCGAGGTTCTTGTTTCGCGAGTTGTAACGGACCTTGTGGCGGGGTCAGGCTTGAAGTTTTCTCAGCGCGGATCGCATGAACTCAAGGGCCTCCCTGGTCGCTGGGATTTATTTGCTGCGAGCGCATTCTAAAGGTCGGTTCTTGGCCCCTCGCGTCATTTCGCTGAGCGCAGCAATCAGGATCGCTTTCTGGTGCAAAGCGGACAATAGATGGTAGGCGACAGCGGCTCGCCCGGTCGAAAATGACCCTGGCTGTGTGAAAACGCCGTGGTGCTATTATGATTCTCGGTGATTCTTGCGGGGAGGAATCGATGAGGCGCTTCGTTGAGGAGGCGGATCGTCGGCAATGGACGCTATTGCCCGAATGCCTCGATGATTTCATTGACGAAAGTAATCCCGTTCGCGTGATCGATGCGTTTGTCGACGCACTTGATCTGGCGGAGATGAGCTTCGAAGGGGTTGAGCCGGCGGCAACTGGCCGGCCATCGTACCATCCGTCGGTTCTCTTGAAGCTTTATATCTACGGCTATCTGAACCGGGTGCAGTCGAGCCGGCGGCTCGAACGAGAAGCCGGACGCAACGTCGAGGTGATGTGGCTGCTGGGTCGGCTCGCTCCTGACCACAAGACGATCGCGGACTTCCGGAAGGACAACGGCCTGGCGCTTCGCAAGGTCTGTGCGCGCTTTGTCGAACTCTGCCGCGAGATGGGCCTTCTCGCGACGGCGAGCGTTGCCATCGATGGGAGCAAGTTCAAGGCCGTAAACAATCGGGACAAGAACTTCACAAAGGCGAAGGTGGAGCGGCGCCGTGCTCAGCTTGAGGAAAGCGTCGCGCGCTATCTAAGCCAACTTGACACCGCCGACCGGCAGGAGCCGACAGACGCGCTGGCTGCGAAGGTAACAAGGCTCACCGAGAAACTGACGAAGCTGAAGGAAGAAATGGGCAAGCTTGCCGTCTACGGGAAGCAGATGCTTGCGTCACCCGACCAGCAAATCTCTCTGACCGATCCCGACAGCCGATCGATGGCAACAAGCGGGCGTGGATCCGGCGTTGTCGGCTACAACGTGCAGGTCGCGGTCGATACCGACCATCACCTGATTATCGCGCACGAGGTAACGAACACCGGCTCGGACCGGGCACAACTCGCCAATATCGCCTCTCGTGCAAAGAGCGTCCTCGGTGTTGAAAAACTAGAAGCCGTCGCTGATCGTGGCTACTACAGCGGCGAGGAAATCCTTGCCTGCGACAAGGCGGGAATTGCGGTGACGCTTCCCAAGCCGATGACATCAGGTCTTGAGGCACGGGGTCGCTTTGGCAAACAGGACTTTGTCTATCTCAGCGACGAGGATGCGTATCGCTGTCCGGCTGGCGAAAAGCTGATCTATCACTACACCAACGAGGAAGACGGGCAGCAGCTACGGCGCTATTGGACCAACGCGTGCCGCGACTGTGCACTCAAAGCTAGCTGCACAACCGGCAAGGAGCGGCGGATAACGCGCTGGGAGCATGAGCATGTGTTGGAAGAAGTGCAGGGGCGCCTCGACAACAACCCCATGGCCATGCGGCAGCGGCGCGAGACAGTCGAACATCCTTTCGGCACGATGAAAGCCCGCATGGGGGC
>DASTMP010000053.1:0-6784 GCA_035714085.1 Blastocatellia bacterium | reverse complement strand
GCCAGCCGCCAGAAGACTGTGTAGCCGAGGAGCGGAAACTGCGAGATCGAAGCTTCCTCGCTGTTCAGGTCACGAATGTTTACGCCATTGACCATAAAGGCGCCTCCTTGATTTCACTGTCCGCCGTTCGCTCAACTTCTTCTTGGAGGAGAAGGCTCTTGCGCCTTATTGAAGGTTAGTGACTACCATTTCATCATGCGATAATGACACGCAATATAAATCGGAGGCGCAATAGTGAATGTCAGACGAAACCTAGCGTCGATGCTCCTGGGAGCCTTGGGAACCAGCTGCCTGTTCGCTTCGAGTTGGGGTTTTAAAAGGCCGACGGGTTTATTTCTGAGCTGTTGCTTAAGAGCGCGCGAAGCGAGTTTATCAATTATCGGCTGAGGCGCATCGCGCGCTTGGTGAACACGGCGTTAGGCGCAGGCAGTGTCTGTGATCTTTATAAAATGAGGAACAATGATGAATAACAGAAAGAAAGAATTGAAAGAAGAGTACAAGCGGACTCATACGCCGATGGGCATCTACCAGATACGCAACCTCACCAATGATAAAGTTTTTGTGGGAGCCGCCCTTAATCTGCCGGGTATTCTCACCAGCAAAAAACTGCAATTAAGAGTGGGGAACCACCCGAATAAGAAGCTTCAGACCGAGTGGAATGAATTCGGCGGCGAAAGCTTTGCCTTTGAAGTGTTGGATGAACTGACCGCCACAGAAGGGGCGAGATATGACTACCGAGCGGATCTAGCCTTATTAGAGGAGATATGGCTGGAGAAGCTACAGCCATATGGTGAGCGAGGATATAACGAAAAGAAGAAAGGGAATGAGGAGCGGCTGAGAGAAATAGCGCAGAGGAGGCTAGATAGTCAGTGAGAAAAGTGGACGAGCTCGATTACCTGACTGACCCACAGAGCAATTCCATCGGCGCGCTCCTCTTGCATATCGCTGCGGCGGAAGTAGGCTATCAAGCAGCCACTTTCTATGCCCGTGATTTGAATGAGGAGGAGAGGAGTGAGTGGGGCGCCGCTCTCGATTTAGGTGAAAAGGCGAGGCGTGAGATCAGAGGGTACGAGCTGGACTATTACCTGAGCAGGCTGGAGAAGGTCCGTGCAAAGACGCTGGCGGAACTAGGCCAGCGTGAGGACCAGTGGCTCGAAGAGGAGACGTCCTTTGGGAGCGGGCAGAGGGTGAACAATTACTTCAAGTGGTTTCATGTCTTTGGGCATGAACTCAACCATAGAGGGCAGATTCGCTGGTTGCGGATACGTGCGACAAGGAGCTCATGAGCGCATCGCCGCCGAACAAAGGCATGAACCCAACGCGCCCTGATCGCGCCTCTTATCTTCGGAGTTAAAAGCGCGCGGGTTATGCCCGCCGTTCGACGATTGAGAGCAAGGAGCCAGAATGAACGAAGAATTCCCCGGCGCAGTACCCGAGATACCAGTCAATAATGTGGACGAGGCTGCTGCGTACTACGAGAACCGCCTCGGCTTCCTCAAGGATTGGGGTGGAGAGGATGGCGGGATTGGTCAAGTTTCCAGAGGAAGCTGCAGAATCTTCCTGACCAACCGCGCCTTTCGTGAACAGTATGGAAATATTGGGCCAGTGTTGATCTGGCTCAACCTTAACAGCAAGAAAGAGGTAGATGAGTTGTACGAGGCGTGGAGCAGCTGCGGCGCGCGCATTGTCTGTAAGCCCGAGTCTAAGCCCTGGAATCTGCATGAATTCCTTGCGATGGATCTGGATGACAATCTTTTGCGCGTTTTCTACGACTTCGCTTGGGAGTTGACTGATCGTGGAGCATGAAGCCCCGAAGAGGTCGGTCACGCAGCGCTGATCGCTAGCGTTCTACGGACGAAGTGGAGGAACCATCTCAGTGACGTACACCACGAAGGAGCTCACCCCTGCGACGTGGGCCGACTTCGAGCGCCTGTTCGCGCCCGGAAGAGGTTGGTCGTTCTTCTCGGAAACAGATCGAGCCTCAAATCGTCTGGGCCGGAGAAATGGATCACGGCCAGGTCTCGCTTCTGCAGCCGTACGATTGAAAGTAGCGCAAGCGTCACCGCCTTCCTCCATACTTCACACGTCATCCCTCCGTAGTCGGCCGTCATTGATCCTGACTCGTCAATGGCGATGATGATCGGCCCTTGCCCCTGTGGCTCATGGCCGATCAGGTCGCACTGCATCAGGTCGCGTTCGGCGGATGGCATTTTCGGAGCCAACAGGTCAAATCAAATCGCTCGCCGCAAGACTTCCGCATTATCGAGTCAGGGCTTATCATCACTGCGTTCTTTTTTCATAGACTCTGCCTTTCTTGTGTCTTTAGTGAAGGAATCATCGTCACAAATTGACAGCTTGCTAGAACCACTGGTACAGATGAGTGGCGCCGAAGAAATAGACGTGTTTCTATCGCAGCTCATTACCGTACACGCTGAGCCGGTCATCAATGGGATTATTCGATATAAGCTGCGCCACAATCTCAACCGCAGTGGCGCGGAGGCGGGAGTTGAAGACCTGCGGCAGGAGGCGATCGCGCAACTGTTGGTCGAATTACAAAAACTCCGCTCTGATATCGAGACGCATCCGATCAGAGACGTGCGCGGGCTTGCTGCCATAATTACTTATCGTCTCTGCGCCCGATGGATGCGCCGTCAATTTCCTCGGCAGCATGCGCTCAGAAATCAGATTCAATACCTGCTGACTCGTCAGGCGGGTTTTGCGCTCTGGCCCGACGATAATGATGAAATGAAGAAATTGATCGCCGGGTTCGCGGCGTGGAAGGGGCAAAGACCTTCCATCGAGGCGGCCAGTCTCAGACAATTGCCCCAAGATGAAAGGCTTCTCGAGTCGCTCGGCAGCGGCGGAAGCTCAGACGACCTCCGGGAGGCGCTGGCGACAATCTTCACTTACGTCAGCGGTCCAGTTGAGTTTGATGAATTGGTAAAGACTGTTGCGGCGTTGTTGCAAATCACGGACCCAAAGATTGAGTCGGTCGACGCGGATTTAGACGACACGATGGGTGAGTTGGTGGGCCAGGAAGCCGATGTCGCCTGGCGAGTGGAAAAACGCATCTTCCTCGAGCGGCTCTGGGAGGAATTGCGACAGCTTCCTTTACAACAGCGCGTGGCGTTGCTGCTCAACCTGAGAGACCATAAAGGCCGGGGTTGCATCGAGCTGTTTCCGGCGACAGGAATAGCGAATATTGACCAACTGGCCGAGGCGCTGGAGATGCGCGTGGAACAACTTGCTGAGCTGTGGAACGATTTGCCCCTTGAAGACTCAAAGATTGCTGAGGTGTTACAACAGTCGCGGCAACAGGTCATCAGTGCGCGCCAATCGGCGCGTAGACGATTGGCGCGCCGATTGAAAGGTTTTATTTGAAACGCCGTCGCCTATATTCGGCGACTTTGGGCAACTTACGCTAATAAGAAGACAATAGGATCCCTGGTTGTGAGGTAAGGAGACTTGTCCAAACATCTTACTCAAACCCAGATTGTAGACTACGGCCGTCATACGCTCCCGGCGGCGGAACTCCTATCCGCATCCAGGCACATGCGAGATTGCGAAGCGTGTCGGCTGAAAGTCGAACGGGCGTTGGATGATGATGAGATGTTCTATGCGTTGAAATCAGAAGTGTTCGGCGCTTCGGCGGAGACGGTTTCCTCGTTCGAGGAGCAGGCGCACCTGAATTTTGACCTGACGGCTGCGTATGTTGATGAGGCGCTAGCGGGAGAGGAACTCCAGGTCGTCACGGATCATTTAACCGGTTGCGAACAGTGCGTCATGGCGGTGGATAACTTGCGCGATTTCAGAAACCGGCTTACGCCCGGACTCGATCGAGAATATCAACGGCCTCCTGCGCCTGCCGCGAATGAAACCCCTTGGCGCCGGTTTGTCGCGGCTGCGCAATCTCTTATTCCGAGGTCTCCCGCGCTGATTGTCGGTTCCGCGCTGACGGCGCTCTTGATGATCGCCGCCGGCTGGCTGATTTGGCGGGCGATAGAACGGAACGGGAAAGACCAGAAGATAGCGCAAACGCCTCCCTCGCCAACGGCGCCGATTGTAACTCCCGTTGTTTCACCCACTCCGACACAAGGAGGCGCGATGGTCATTGCGCAGCTCAATGACGGCGCCGGACAGGTGGTGTTGGATGGCGACGGTAAGCTATCGGGTATTGATCACCTGCCTCCTGCTTACCAGCAAATGATCAAGAATGCGCTCAACTCTCAGCAGCTCGAAAAATCGCAGCTTCTGGTGGGATTGGTCCGATCTGATCGTTTATTGAGGAAAGGCGGCGACAGCCGAGGCGCCAGGTTTTCGGTGATCGCCCCCGTCGGAATAGTTATGCTCTCCGATCGCCCGACTTTCCGCTGGTCGCCGTTGGAGGGCGCAACTGGCTACGTCGTCGAAGTTTACGATGATAAGCTCAATCGGATAACCATCAGCTCGCAAGGCGCCGATACTTCGTGGACAGCGCCACAATCCCTCAAACGTGGCGGAATCTATTCCTGGCAAGTAACAGCCAGCAAAGGCGGAGAAGAAATCATTTCTCCGCGTCCGCCGGCGCCGCAGGCGAAATTCCGTATTCTCGATCAGCCCCTGGCAAATGAGATAGTTCAAGCGCGGCGCGCTTACGGCTCCTCGCATTTGTCGATGGCGCTGATTTATACGAAGGCCGGGCTGCTCGATGAGGCTGAGCAGGAATTTCGCGAATTGCAAAGGGCCAATCCGAATTCAACGATTCCCCGCCGCCTGCTGGCCGATCTACAGGCGATGCGCCGCTAAATGTTTACCGCCGGTTGAATTACCTGCCATTTTCCAAATCATTTTGTGGAAGACAGGGAACATCCTCCATTCCAATTATCGAAAATAGCGTATTAACCGCCCAAAAAATTATTTATAGAGGACGGCTACATGCAAAAGAGTTCGACAACTTCCCCTGTTGAGTTCGGTAAATGAACTCGACCTTCGGAGTAAATTCCTGTCTGAGGGCTGCTACCCAAGCCGGAGTTTACTCCGCGCTTTGGAAAAAGCAGGGAGATCGTTATGGCTAATCTGAATAATTTCGTCAAACTGTCGGCAATAGCGCGCTGCCTGCTGATCCCGGCATTCAGTTAACTGAAACAGGAGAAACGAATGATAATCACAAATCCAACACAAAAAACGAACAAACCACGTTACAGCTATCATGAAACGCTGGCAGCTTCGCAAAAGGCGAACTGGCGCCTGGAAGACATCATCGGAGGCGACAAGCGGCTCGGCTTCGCCCAGCCCTTCATGCCGGAATCGTTCGCGCGGGTGGAGGAACTCAGCTTCCTGACTCCAGATGAAAAGCTGAAGCTGAATCAGATTCGCGGCTTCGACTACCTCTGCGCCTTCGGGCTGGTCGAAGAGTTCATCCTGCCCTTCGTGCTCGATCACGCGCGCCAGCAATTGCGAGGCGACGATTATTGCGTGCGGGCCTTCCTGGCTTTCACCGCCGAAGAGGCCAAACACATCCACCTCTTCAAACATTTCCGCGCGGAGTTTGAAAATGGGTTTGGGACGGAATGTCTGTTCATCGGCCCGCCCAGCGCCATCGCCGAGGCCATTCTCGCGCACGACCCGCTGGCCGTGACCCTGGTCATCCTGCACATCGAATGGATGACGCAAAAGCATTACACCGAAAGCGTGCAGGACGACCGGCGACTCGACGCTCAGTTCAAGAGCCTGCTCAAGCATCACTGGATGGAAGAAGCGCAGCACGCCAAACTCGACACGCTGATGGTCGAAGCGCTGGCCGAAGGGCGCGGCGAAGCTGAGCTGGAAAAAGCTCTGGATGAGTACCTGGAGATCGGCGGCTTCCTCGACAACGGGTTGCGCCAGCAGGCCGAGTTCAATTTGGAAAATCTGCGCCGCTCGACGGGGCGCAGGCTGACCGAGGATGAACGCGTTGAATTCGTGACCAGACAACATCAGGCGCTGCGCTGGACGTTCCTGGGTTCCGGTATGACCCACCCTAACTTCCTGTCCACGCTGGAACAGCTGTCGCCGGCCTTGCGGAAACGCCTCGAACAGGTCGCGCCGGTCTTTTGTTGAACGCGCTGAAGTGACGCGCGCGACACTCACCAGTGGGCCGGGGTCGCGCGCCGGGCAGCGGGAAATGCCGCGTTCTTACCCCGCGATTTATTTGGAAGTCACGGCCACGCTCGCCTGAACAGGCTGGCGGCGCCGGTTCCCGAGCGCAGAGAGAGCGACCAGCTTACCGGAAGGTGGGGCGATTACCTACCATCGCCTACTAACACAAATCCCGCCCAGTAGAACGGGTGATTGGTCTCGGGATTTTTCATCAACTTCAAGGCCGCTCGCCTTAAGCTTTCGGCCTTCGTCAGTCTGCCCGCTGCCCGCGGCGCTTGCAGTTGACGATGAAAACCGAGCATCAGATCGCGCGTGCTGGCCGATTCCACTTCCCACTGGCTGACCACGGTCGCCGGCGCGCCGGCCACGAACAGCGCCCACGTCAATCCGATCACGCCTTCGCCCGCGCTCGTCCGGCCGCGCGCCGTCTCGCAGGCCGAGAGCACCGCCAGGTCGGCTTTCAAATCGAGCTGCATTAACTCCCAGGCTTCGAGCAGCCCGTCTTCGTTTTTATCTCCCCGGGCGAGCGCCAGGTAGGAGTAGAGCGGCGAGGCGTTGTTCAATACCCCGTGCGTAGCGAAGTGGATAATCCGGGCCTGTCCTGCTTCAGCCTTGAGGCGCTCCTCGCGGGCCTCCGCGCCGATATAGACCTTGCTGCTCCGCGCTC
>DASTMP010000052.1:0-3854 GCA_035714085.1 Blastocatellia bacterium | reverse complement strand
ATCGCCTGTTTGAGCAGGTCTGGATCGGCTTTAATGACCAGTGGGCCAGAGCCGTAACTTTCTTCCATATCGATGCCCTGGGCTCGCGCATCGGCGGCGAGGAGCACCACTTCGCGCGTCAGCACATTCGCATCGATCTGCTGGAGTTTTAACTCCACTGGGCGCGTGAAATCCAGGAAGGTTTGCACGACGCGTTTGAGCCGGTTGACTTCGGACATCAGGATGTCGACATGGGGCTTCGGGTCGAGGCCGGCGTCGAGTTTGGCGCTGAGCAGTTCCAGGTGGAGCACCATCGCGTGTAGCGGGTTTTTGACTTCGTGCGCCACGCCGGCCGTGATGCGATTGAGCGCGGCCAGTTTCGTGGCGAAATCGAGTTGGGTCTCCAGGCGCTGGAGTGTCTCGAAGTCGCGCAGAGTGAGGAGCGCGCCGGCGGGCTGACCGCGGTCTTCGAATATCTGTAGTGATGCGACGACAGCCTGCTGCCCGGCGCCGTTGACGGGAAAAGTTGCCACTTCCTGCAGAGATTGGCCTGTCTGATAGGCGCGCTCGGTCAAGGACGAGATTGGGTGGCTGTGGCTGAGCGCCTCGGAGAGCCGCTGCCCGCGCAGCGTGAAGCGCCCGCCGCTGAGCAACTTCTCCGCTTCCGGGCTGGCCATGATCACACGGCGTTCGCGGTCGAGCAGCAGGACGCGCTCCGACAGGCTCCCGACGACATGTTGCAACTGATCGCGGATCGCCTCGATCTCCGTGCGGTTGCCCGCGAAGCGGCGCCCCAGCTCACGCAGACGCTGCGCAATGGATTGCATCTCGACATTCACCGGGCGCGGCTCGGAGATCTTCGCGCTTTCGATCTCGAGCTCCTCGATGCTCTCCATCGCTTCGCGCAGCGGCCAGAGAACCATGTCCGACGAAATCCACGCAGTCAGCAGGCACAAGCCGACGACGATCAAGGCGAAGACGCCGCTCAATTTGATCGCCGGCCACAAGTCCTCGCGGAATTGAGCAGCGGGAATTCCGGCGACCAGCTTTGCGAAAGGCTCGTTCCTGAAGCTGACCGTATTCTCGATCTGATAAACCTCATCGTTGCGCCACAGGTTCCACAATTGGCGATACCACCGCGATGATTCGAACCCTTCTTCCCCGGCCATCGGTTTGACTCTACTGCTGGGCTGCCCGTACGTCTGCGCCAGATTTTGCGGGTCGGAGTTGGCGATCACCGCGCCGTCGAGAGAGATCAGCGCCACATAAGCGAAGCCTTTCGGGTTGCTCACGCCAGACTTGATCAGCGATCGCACGTTGGAGTCGAAGCCGATGGCGGTCTGGGGAGGCTCGAGCGGGCGGCTGAAAATGGCTTGCTGTACGGCGGTGTGAATGGGAACTTTAAGCGCCTCGAATTTGTCATGCTTGGCCGCGACCTGGACGCTCAGCAGGCGCGCAAGGTTGAAGCAGAGCAGTGCGCTTGTCGTTACCAGAACCAGAGCGACAATGACAGTTAAGTGCCGGGTGCGGACACTAGGTTCCCAACTCATGTAAAACGCCTATTCTTCAAATGTGCGAGGAATTGTGAATTCGGGCTTGTAATTTTGAGTCTTGATACGTTGACCGTGATTTCCAGCCGGATTCTCCTTCGACCCACTCGCCCGACTGGTCGGCCCCAATTTACAGTGTTCGGTGGCTTAGTGGCAAGCTCTTTCTTGCAAACTCAAGGCCAGAAATTCACCGCGGATCGACACGGGCGCGTCCGATACTGACCTATTTATACAGTGTCGTTCCGTGTCGTCAGCGCCAGTTCGCCGCGAATGTGTCTTATAATTGAATTGCGAGCAATTGAGGAGTAGTATCAAATCGCTGTAGACCACGATCAGTTCGGTTCGTCATTACCTCCGACAACTCGAAACGCAAGAAGTAAACCAGCGACCGCATAACCACAATCGCGCCGAAAGGAGTTCGCTATGCGATCCGCTCTCGACAGATTTCGCCTGATTTCGATCATCGCATTGGCCACACTGATTTTCGCTTTCGGCGCAATCGCTCAGACAAAAAAAACACAAACCGATCAGAAGAAAAATCCGCCGCAGTCTGATACACAGGCGGCCGATCAGCAGGATATTCCGCTCAAAATCGACACCGATCTGGTGACCGTTCCGGTCATCGCCTCCGACCGCGCCGACGTCTACGTTCCCGACCTGACCAAAGACGAATTCACGATCTACGAAGACGGCGTCAAGCAAGAGATCGAATTCTTCGCCGCCGCGCGAACCCCTTTCAGCGTGACGCTGATGCTCGACACCAGCGCCAGTACGCAGGAGAAGCTCCCACGAATTCAACGCGCGGCCAAGACCTTCCTCGATCAATTGCAGCCAGCCGACCGCGTCAAGATCATCTCATTCGATGACGGGGTCTACGAGTTAAGCCAATTCACCAACGACCGACCCGAATTGCTCAAGGCGATTGAGACGATGAAGCCGGGGCAGGGGACGAAACTGTACGACGCGATCAAATTCGCGTTGAATGATCTCTCGCGAGTGAAAGGGCGCAAGGCGATTGTGATCTTTACTGACGGGGTCGATTGGCGCAGCGATTCGACGACCTACGACGACAACGTCCGCCAGCTCGAAGAATCGAGCGTGATCGTCTATCCGATCCGCTATGACACCCGGCGCGAGACCGAGGCGTTGGTGCGCCAACAGCAGGAACGCGGCGAGACTGTTGACCTCGGCGCGATCCTCGGTGGCCCAAACGGGGGTGGCGCGAGCGGACGCGCCCCAACGGGTAGAACGCCACCTACGGTTCCTGGGGGAAAGAGCGATCCGGTTCCAAGCGGGCGCGGCGGTCAGATAGATCCGATGCGGCTTCCGATCCCGCCGATCATCACCGGCGGCCGATATCCTGATCGTTATCCTCCAGACCGTAATCCGGGTGGAGGCCGTTACCCTGATGATCGTTATCCTCCTGACCGTAATCCGGGCGGCGGACGATACCCGGATGATCGCTTCCCCCGAGACCGCTATCCCGATGACCGTTACCCCGATTCGCGCGATCCCAACCCGCCGCGCCGCAGAGACGACAACATTAGCGTCATGCTTGATAATCTCTACCGCATTGCCGATCAGTACCTCGAAGACCTGGCGTTGAAATCGGGCGGAGAGCTTTACCGCGCCGACACCTTAGGTTCCTTGCCCGATGTATTCGCCAACATTGCGGCTGAATTGCGCAATCAGTACTCGCTCGGCTATTACCCTACCAAGGAATCGCGCGACGGCAAATACCGCAAGATTCAGGTCAAGGTTTCGCGCAAGGGTGTTGTAGTTCGCGCAAGGCCCGGCTATCGCGCGCCGGGAGCAGATTCCAATGTCCGCGACGGAAAGAAATTCGTGAGTTCGCGTGAGCGGTGAAGCGAGCCAAAACACCGTTCCATAAAATGATGACAAATACGCCATCATCTTATCGCGACCGATTTTGTTGATTTGCCAGTCGCAGTTTCGCTCTTTGATTGACGCGACGACTTGGTCCCAGGCGCTTCATCGCGTTCTAAAGTCTGCCCCGGAACGGTCATCCTCCTGATCTTCTCTTTCGAGGCATTCTTCTGTTCGTCAATCCATTGACGCAAGGCGATTCGGGGATGAAGCTCAGCCGCGACCGCCGCCCAATATTTTACTTCAGTCTCAAAGGCTTCCTTGACGGCCAGATCAGAGGCATGAACAGGCAAAGGGGTCGAGGCATGATGATTGATGGTCTTCAAGTCGTTCCGGCGAAGCCGATAACTATGCGCCTCGGAAAAGTTCAAATGGTGTTGATAAAAATCGAGGTGGGCTTGTTTGTCGGAGGCAAATGCGCGAGCGATGCGCTCAAGA
>DASTMP010000051.1:0-53128 GCA_035714085.1 Blastocatellia bacterium | reverse complement strand
TCCTTGACGAGTTGAAGCTCAGGTAGCTAACGACCTCACTCCACCGTTCGTCCTTTTTTATTTTGTCGCACAGTTTTAATTTCATCACGCTTTCCGCTTCATCGTTTCCGGGCGCCGCAACGCGGCATGAAGGCTCCTTGGGAAATCCTGGGTACGCGTCGCTTCCAGCGCGCAGTTTCGGCAAGAGACGTATTGATAGGAACCAGACCCGTATAGGCGCCGCTTCCAGTTCAGGAGTGTCTGATTCCGATCAATAGATCTAACGCCCGAGACTGCGCGCTAGAAGCGACGCGTACCCAGGGGCGATGTTCATTTTTTTCAGGTCGTCGTCAAACGACACCTTGTTAACTTCGATTGCCGATAGAGTTCATCGCGAGGGCGCAAAGGTCGCACAAGTCCGCCGTCTTGACAAGCGCGCGAACGCTTGCCAATACTGCCATCGAAGAAGTCAATTGGAGGACAAAGCTATGGAAGCGATTCACCGCGTTCACGACAAACTCTACATAAACGGCCAGTGGGTAAAACCAAACGGCGCAGGGATGATAGATGTCATTAACTCGACAACCGAAGAGGTAATGGGCCGCGTGCCCGAAGGCTCTTCCGAAGACGTCAACGCCGCCGTCGCCGCAGCGAAAGCAGCGTTCGAGAAATGGTCGACGACGACGCCTGAGGAGCGCGCGAGGCGCCTGCAACTGATCTCCGACCGCTTGAACATGCGCAAAGACGAGATCGCCGCGATCATCGCCAGCGAGGTCGGAATGCCGCTGCCGCTCAGCTTGGCCGTGCAAGTCGGAATGCCTGCGGCGGTGATGGGTTCATACGCGAAGGCGCTCGGCGACTTCAAATTTGAAGAGCAGATCGGCAACGCGGTGGTCGTCAAAGAGCCTGTGGGAGTGGTCGGCTGCATCACGCCATGGAACTTCCCATTGCATCAAGTGGTCTGCAAAGTCGCGCCCGCGCTGGCCGCCGGCTGCGCGATCGTTTTGAAACCGAGCGAAGTCGCTCCGCTCACCGCGTTCATTCTCGCTGAAATCTGCGACGAGGCGGGATTGCCGGCGGGCGTGTTCAATCTGGTTACGGGTTACGGCCCGGTCGTCGGCGAGGCGATAGCGTCGCATCCCGACGTCGACATGGTTTCATTCACCGGCTCGACGCGCGCAGGCAAACGCGTCAGCGAACTGGCGGCGAAGACGGTCAAACGCGTCGCGCTCGAACTCGGAGGTAAATCGGCCAACATCATTCTGGATGACGCCGACTTCGAAAAGGCCGTCAAGAGCGGCGTCGGCAATTGCTATTTCAATTCTGGGCAAACCTGCTCGGCGTTGACACGAATGCTCGCGCCCCGTTCGCGTTATGAAGAGGCGGTCGAAATCGCGAAGAAGACCGCTGAGAGTTTTACCGTGGGCGATCCGCGCGAGGGCAAGGCGAAGCTCGGCCCGCTGGTCTCCGCCGCTCAGCGCGAACGCGTCGTCAACTACATCAAGAGAGGCGTCGAAGAAGGCGCGGAGCTTGTCACAGGCGGGCCCGAAATGCCCGAAGGGATCACGAAGGGTTATTTCGTACGCCCGACCGTCTTCGCCAACGTCAATAACAAGATGACCATCGCTCAGGAAGAAATCTTCGGCCCGGTGCTATCGATCATTCCATACGAGGACGAAGACGACGCGGTGCGAATCGCCAACGACACCATCTACGGTTTGGCCGGTGGCGTCTGGTCTGGCGATCCTGAACGCGCCAGGCGCGTAGCGCGCCGACTGCGAACTGGTCAGGTCGAGATCAACGGCGGCAAATTCAATCCAATCGCGCCCTTCGGCGGGTACAAACAATCGGGCAACGGGCGCGAGTTGGGCAAGTACGGCCTGGAAGAGTATCTCGAAGTGAAGGCGATGTTGACTTAGTCGCTGTTTAACCCGTGTTGAGATCAGTTTTCATCGCTCGTCCGGCCAGCGCCAAGCCGGTTTATCGAGGAGCCCCTGACCGGCGACTCTCGTTTCACCCAACTCCTTCTCCAGTTCGATCGATCGGCAGATGGAAGATTTTTTTAAATTCCCGATGAGAGCCTCCGCATGCGACACAACCCAAACTTGAGATCGCTGGGACGCCTGAATAATGAGTTTCGCCAGCGCGGGGAGCAGGTCCGGATGAAGGCTCGTTTCCGGTTCATTTAATACCATCATCGATGGAGGCCGTGGCGTGAGCAAAGCCGCAATCCATAGAAGATACCTGAGAGTGCCGTCCGAGAGTTCGGCGCCGGAAAGGGGACGCAGCAGGCCGTGTTGTCGAAACTCGATTGAAAACCGTCCATAGGGCTGAAACCCAACGCTGAGTTCTGATCCAGGAAATGCGTCGTTTACCGCTTGATCAAGCGCGTCTCTGTCTCCGATCTCGCAAATGGTTTGTAAAGCCGCCGCCAAGTCGCTGCCGTCATGGCTGAGAGCCGGGGTTCGCGTGCCCAACTGGGGCGACCGGCAAGTCGCGTCCTTATCGGTTCGGAAATAATCGTAAAAGCGCCAACCGCGAATCTTTTCACGCAAGAGGAAGAGTTCTGGCGTCGCCTTCGGATCAGCCATCTGACTGAACACGCTGTCGAAGGTGTTGAGCGATTGGTGAATAACCTCCCACTGCCGTTCGGACCGAGCCCTGACGACGGGCCCGTTGCGATCCACCAGCAAGGCCGCCGGCCTGCAAACCGGCCCCGCCCAGATACACTCTCTCTTAATCTCCGGATCGAGCGAGAACGCGGAGCCTGAAGGAGCCGGCAGACCGAGCGAGATCGAATATCCGAAATCATCTCCGGCGAAACCGAGCTTCAGCCGCATCGTTTTCCTCCGCGGTCCTCCCTCGATCCCCACCTCTCCGCTTCGCATCCGCCGCGAAAAGTCCTCCGGCCCAGCCCAGAAAGTTGATTCCAAACCG
Organism: Blastocatellia bacterium; assembly: GCA_035714085.1. GTDB lineage: Bacteria > Acidobacteriota > Blastocatellia > RBC074 > RBC074 > JAJVID01. The sequence continues at coordinate 50,212 of DASTMP010000051.1, read as the reverse complement.
CCTTCGCGGGCGAGCGAATTTACGACTCCGCCCTGAGCCGTCTCGGCCAACAGACGGACTGCTCGATACAAGTTAGATTTTCCGCTCCCGTTCGCCCCCGTAATGATGTTGAGCTCGCCGAGAGGGAGAGCAAATTTCCGTAAAGACCGGTAATTCTCGATTGCAAGAGTACGGAGCATAGACGATGCGGTCACAGAATCTCGCGAACGTCGCCTGAGCGGCGCGTCACGCGTTGGAGGTCGAGGTATTCGAGCAACGGGATCGCGTACTTGCGCGAGACGCCCGTCAAATCTTTGAAGGCGTTTACGTCCAGCTTCGGGCCGTGTTCGGCCTTGAATTTACGCAACGTTTCGCGCAATCCCTCGAGCGCGCTGCGGTGAAAGATCAGACCGGCGACACGGACCAGTTCGCCGCTGTTGATCAGCATCTGCGCGAACCTCTGCGCGCGCGGGGCGTCAACGCCAAATTGCGCGACGGCGCGCGCGACCGCTTCTTCCAGCGTCATCGGCTGCAAGCCGGCTCCGGCGAAGAGCGCGGCCAGGTGGTCTTTCGCGGCCTGTTCTTCCGCCGAAAGCGCCACGCGGTGCGACGAAAGCCTCAGCAAATCCTTCTCGGCCACGACTTCGTTGCGCTCGACGAGGTTCCCGATCACGGCGCGGAAAATATCCGGCGACAGATGCGCAAAGATTTTTTCGCGTATCTCTTCGCGCCCCATTCCCGATTCGAGCGGAGATTTCCGGTGGAACTCTTTGAGAGTCGCCCGCACGCGTCCGGCCAACTCTTCAAACGCCGGGCGGGCGAGGAGCGGCGTCAGGGCGGTTTTCGGGGTTTGCGAAGCCGTCACGGCGCGGCGCGCTTTCGTAATCGCCTCGGCGGCGCGTTTAATCACCTCATCGGAAGAGCCGCTGCGCGCGGCGATCTCGTCCCGATCCATTCCACGCTCGCCCGCCATCTCGACCAGCAGCGCGATACGTTCGACCTCGTCCGCGGCCTCGAGCTTTTCGAGCCACGACGCGGCCTGCGCGGCCTCGCGCAAACGGTGCTTGTGCGGCAGAGCGTCAATGACCACGCCGCCCCCGATCGTGACAACGGGCGAGTAAGCGCGAACGATGAAATGGTCGCCGGGCAACGCCAGCGTCGGCGTCTCCAGTCGAAATTGCGCGAAACACGCCGCGCCCGGCGCCAACTCCATTCCACCGAGCGGCCCAAGCAGGAGGACCCGCGCCAGGACTTCCGCCGCGCCGATGTGCAACCGTACGCGCGAACGAGCGCGCAAACTTCGCGGCGCCGATTTGATTAATTGCAACCGCGCGTCCAGCATCGAACTCGCCCGCAATCGGCCGGCGGGCGCGAGCGTCTGCCCGCGCTCGACCTCGCCGAGATCGATACCCTGCAGGTTGACCGCGACGCGTTCGCCCGCCAAGGCCTCCTGAGTGGACTTTCCGTGAACCTGCAATCCACGCGCGCGGCGGGCGCCGGATGAAGAGCCCGATGAAGAGAGGGGAGGCAGAATCTCAAGCTCGTCGCCCGCCCGGATCCGGCCCGCGATCAGAGTTCCGGTGACGACCGTTCCGAACCCCTTGATCGTGAAAGCTCGGTCAATCGGCAATCGGGCCACGGCGTTCTCATCGCGCTCCTGCGCTTTCGCGGCCAGCCGGTTGAGAGTCTTCTTCAATTCGTCAACGCCCGCCCCTGTGCGCGAGCTGACGCGCAACACCGGCGCGCCTTCTAGGAATGATCCGGCGACGAAATCGGCGACCTCGGCCTCGACCAATTGCAGCAACTCCTCGTCAACCAGATCGGTCTTCGTGACCACGACCAGCCCCGACTTGACTTCGAGCAGGCGGCAGATGTCGAAATGCTCCCGTGTCTGCGGCATCACGCTCTCGTCGGCGGCCACCACCAACATCACCAGATCAATGCCATGCGCGCCGGCCAGCATGTTTTTGACGAACCGCTCATGGCCCGGCACGTCAACGAAGCCGAAATGAACGTCGCCGACCGTCAGATCGGCGAACCCGATGTCGATCGTGATGCCCCGCTCCTTCTCTTCTTTCAGACGATCGGCGTCAACCCCCGTCAGAGCCTTGACGAGCGAAGTCTTGCCGTGATCGATGTGGCCGGCCGTGCCGACGATGATTCTCTTCATAACCAGATTTGGGATTCGGGGGAATGCTGACTTGACAATCTAAACGCGCTAGCAGGGACTTTTCAAGTCGCGTCGCCAGAGCGGTGAAAATGACTCTGGGTACGCGTCGCTTCCAGCGCGCAGTCTCCGCTAAAGACGAATTTACAGGAACCAGGCCCGGATATGCGTCGCCAATAGTTCGAGGGCGTCTGTTTTCGGTCAATAGGCCTTTTGCCGAGAGCGCGCTGGAAGCGACGCGTACCCAGGACGCCTGCAAGTTCTGACCTTCACTCCGTTCAATCATCGCTGCGGATGAACTAGACCGTAAATCAACTTAGCCGGATCAATTCTCGAAATAGCCCTGACTCAGGTTCTTCTTTTCAACTCAAGGAGGATTCTATGTACACGTGTGTCCGCTCGACGTTCTTCATTCTCATTCTGACTTCAATCATCACTTCGCTCGCGCTCGCTCAGAGCGAAAACAATCCGCCGCCGCTGCGCCGAGTGACGCTCTACAAACACGGCGTCGGTTATTTTGAGCGCCAGGGCAAGGTCAACGGCGACCAGCAGGTGACCTTCCTCTTCGACGCGGCGCAGATGAACGACGTATTGAAATCGCTGGTCGCGCTCGACCTGGGCAAAGGCGCCGACAAGGGCAAGATCTCCGCCGTCACTTTCGATTCGATCAAACCGGTTGATAAACGACTGGAAGAGTTCGGCATCAGCCTCGATTCGACGAACGCGACGGGGCTGACTTCCCTGCTCGGCCAGTTGAAGGGCGCCCGCGTCGAAGTCCGCGCGGGTCCGATTCCTGCCGCCGGCGTTGTCGTCGGCATCGAAAAACGCGCTCGGACGCATGGCGCCGAAAAGATCGAGACTCAGGAGCTGATTCTGGTCAGCGACGGAGGCGAATTGCGCAGCATCCCGCTCGATCAGATTCGTGGGATCAAGCTGCTCGACGCGAAGCTGCGCGAAGACCTGGAACAATACCTTTCGATCATGCAATCGACGATTCACAAAAATTTGCGCAAGCTGACCATCTCGACTACCGGGCAGGGCGAACGCGATTTGTTCTTGAGCTACGTCGTCGAAGCGCCCGTCTGGAAGACCACATATCGCGTAGTGCTCGACTCCGAATCGAAACCGTTCCTGCAAGGCTGGGCGCTGGTGGACAACGTGCAGGACGAAGACTGGAACAACGTCACTCTCTCGCTGGTTTCCGGCGCCCCGGTCTCGTTCATTCAGGATTTGCAGCAGCCGCGCTACAAACAACGTCCGGTGGTTGGAATGCCGGACGACGTGACCGTCGCGCCGCAGATTCCGCAGGCGTCGCTCGGCTCAACGCTGGGGTTCTCGTCCATCGGCGGCGCCATTGAAGGCGTAGTCAAAGACATGACCGGCGCAGCCATCGCAAACGCCACGATCAGAGCCACTCAAACGAGCACGGGCGCTGAAATAACCGCGACGACAGACGCCAATGGCCGTTACAGATTGCGCGGCCTGCCGGCGGGGATTTATCGCGTCAGAGTTGATAGTTCGGGTTTCAAGACAACCATTATTGAACGTCTGAATCTGGCTTCCGGAACACTGGCGCGCAACAATTTCCAACTGGAGGTCGGATCGGTCTCGGAAACGTTGACTATCACGGCGGATGGAGTTGCGTCTCTGCCGCTGAATGGACGCGATTTTCTCGGATTGGCCAAGCTGGCTCCGGGCGCGGCGGCGATGAAAGATGAAGCCTCGGGCGTCGAGGCTGACGTTGAAACGCAGGATATCGGCGAACTGTTTGAATACCGCATCGCGCATCCTGTTACGATCAAACGTAACAGCTCGGCGCTGATACCGATTTTGCAAAATCAGATCGAAGGCGAAAGCGTCTCGCTTTTCAACCGGGAGGCGCGCGCGCAGAACCCGATGAGCGCGCTCTACATCAACAACACCACCGGGCTGACGCTCGAAAGCGGATCGATGACGATCATCGATAACGACACCTACGCGGGCGAGGCTCTGACGGGCCGCATCAAGCCCGGCGAGAAGCGATTCATCATCTACGCCGTCGACCTCGGCTGCCGCGTCAGTGTCAAACAAGACGAAGAAGATCGGAGGGCTTATCGCGCCGAAATCATCAACGGCGAATTCAATCTGCATTACAAACAAATGAAGTCGACCGTTTACACGCTCAACAACCTGACCGACCGCGCCAAAACCGTCTACATCGAGCATCCCTACTCCAAAGACGAGAAATGGAAGTTGGTCGACACAGCCAGTCCGGTGGAAACGACCGAGAAATACCATCGGTTCAAAGTCGTCGTCGCGCCGAAGGCCACAACGCAATTTTCCGTCAGCCAAGAATTGCCCGAGTCGCACACCTACTTGCTGACCAACATCACCACAAACGACATTCAGGTATTCGTCAAATCGAACTACCTGACGCCGGAGATGAAGCAGTCGCTCGACGGCGTCGCCGAACTGAAAACGCGGATCGCCGCGCGCTCTCGTGATATCGCCGAGAAGCAAACCGAGATAACCACGATTACAAAAGATCAGGAGCGGATGCGCGAAAACCTGCGCGCGCTGGGCAAGACCGAAGAGGAGAAACAGCTCGTCCAACGTTACGTCGGCAAGATCTCGCAGGGCGAAGACCAGTTGGAGAAGCTACGGCAGGACGAGAAGAAATTGCAGGAGGAAAAAAACAATTTACAGCGCCAACTCGACGAGCAAGTTAAAAAGCTTGCGATGGACCACCGGCTCAATTGATTCACTCGATCCGCTTGAGCAGGTCTTTAAACCTCCGGTCTGAGCGGAGACCGTCGTAGGCCGGATCGACTTTGAGATAAAGCAGGGCGGGATCAGATTCGGCTGCGGCTTTTCGCAACCAGGTCAAGGCCCGCTCTTTATCGTCCAGGGCGAGGTAGACGAGCGCGAAATCCGCAGGCGATACCTCGACTTCCCCCGACATCCGCTCCAGCTCGCGCAGGAGTCGCAAAGTCTCGCCCTTCCTGCCAGCGAACGCATTGATGTGACCGAGCAGGGCGATCAATTTCGGCGAGCGTTTGGAGAGCGCGATGGCCTGGTTCAATTCCGCCAGCGATTCCTCATACCTGCGCTGCAGTTCGTAGACGCGGGCCAGCCCGGCATGCGGATTCGCTAATTTAGGATTCATCCCGATCGTCTTACGGTATTGCGTTAGCGCCTGAGAAATTTGGCGCGCGTAGAAATAATGATCGCCCAGATTGGCGCTGAAGCTGGCCGAGAGTGGGTCGAGTTCCAACGCCCGCCTGCTTTCGGCGATGGCCTCGTCCGAGCGCCCTCTCGAGGTCAGATAGATGGCATACCAGTTATGGGCGATCGCATAATTCGGATTGATATCGAGGGCGCGTTTGTATTCCTGTTCGGCGCCGGCCAGATCCAGGTCGTAAACCAGCTTGACCACGGCTAGCGAGGTGCGCGCTTCGGCCAGCGTATCGTCGAGCTCCAGCGCCCTGATAGCCGCCTCTTTCTGTTGCGCCATCGTCTCGCGCGCCGGGAGGACGCCAATCCCGACCGGCCCGAGGACGAAATAGGAATCGGCCAAACCAGAATAGGCCAGCGCGTTGTTCCGGTCTTTCTGGATCGCCTGTTGGAAATATTCGATTCCCCGCCGCACGCCATCCGGGGTTCGCTCGCCCCAGGCGTATCGGCCCTTCATATAAAGCTGATAAGCTTCAGCGTTTCCGGCGGCGCGGCCGGTCATTCGTTTCTCCTCTTCTCCCGTCAACTGGCTCCGCAGTTTCGCCGCGGCCTCGCGAGCGATCTCCACCGGCAGTTTCGGCAAATCCGCAGGGTCGCGTTCGTACTCCTCGCCCCACAATCGCCGGTTGTCGCGCGCATCCACCAGCTCGACGTCTACAGAGAGCCGGTTCCCGCGCCGCGCAACTCGACCCGTAATCACCGCGTGAACGCTCAGTTCACGTCCAACCGTCTGCGGCTCGGCCTCGCCGTCTTTGTAGCGAAAGACTGAGCTGCGCGCGATGACTCGAAGTTGAGGCAGACGTGAGAGGCTGTAGATCAATCCATCAGTGATGCCCGCGCCGAGGTACTCCGAGTTCGGATCCCCGCTCGCATTCTTGAACGGCAGGATCGCCACCGAATCGATATTCCCGGAGAATCCCAAGGTCGACTTCACCACCGGCCAAAGCAACAAATAAAATAGAGCGGCGAAAAGAACCAGGGCGCCGATCGCCGCACTCCTGACAAGCGTCCGCTTCCAGAAAGGTTCCGGCGCAACGTCGAGGTTGGGTTCTATGGAAGGCGCCGTTTGGATTTCTATGATCTCGGTCGCATACTCGCCCTGGGAAAGGGTAGCCGCCTCTCCATCATCCCATTCTGTCGCGTCTGGCGGGTCCAGGAATGGATATTGATCGTTTTCCCCCCACAAAGCGCCGTGGAGCGCGCTCTCAAAAAGCGCCGGAATCAGGCCAGCGCTCCGCGGTCGATTTTCGGGATCTTTCGCCAGCAAACGATTGATCAGCGATTCGAGAGCCTGCGGCGCGTCGGGACGGAATTTTCGCAGGGGCGGTGGCGCATCGCTCATTAGCTGGAACATCTCACGGGCCGAGGCGGCGTTGAAAGGCGGCTCGCCGGTAAGCATCTCGAAAAGGATGACGCCGAGCGAATAATTATCGGCTCGCCCGTCAATCCGGCCGCCCAAACTCAATTGTTCGGGGCTGGCGTAGAGCGGCGTCCCCATCACCGCAGAGACCGGCGAGACCGCTGTCTCGTTGATCACTTTGGCAATCCCGAAGTCGAGCACCTTGAGACGCTCTCGCCCGTCCGGCTGCCTGACCAGCATGATGTTCGCGGGCTTCAGATCGCGGTGGACGACGCGCGCCGCATGTGCGGCTTCGAGCGCGGCGGCGACCTGACGGAGAATCTCCATCACGCGCCCAAAATCGAGCTTCCCCCGCGCGGCGATCTCTTCGGCGAGCGTGTATCCCTCCAACCACTCCATGGCGATGTAGGCGATATCGTTGGCTGTGCGCCCGGCATCTAACACGATGACGATGTTCTCGTGCGTCAGTTGGGCCGCCGTCTTCGCCTCGCGCTCGAAGAGTTCGAGCAACCGGCTGTTGCTCAACGCTATATTGGGCTGGAGAATCTTCAAAGCCACGCGGCGGTCGAGCGCCAGATGATGCGCGCTGTACACCGCCCCCATGCCCCCAATCCCGGCCAGCGCGTCGAGGCGATACCGCTCGGCCAGCACACTCCCCACCAGATGATATGGGTCTTCAAATGAAAGCGGAACACCATCTTCCGTACAAAAGCGCTGTGTGTTCGGATATGACCTCTCGCAAGTCTGACAATATTTCATCAATCAGCCTCGGTATTACAAGTTTGGCCACTTGGCGCAATATGTAGTAACCCGCCTCGCATCATCATAACCCGACTTTAATGTCTTGCATGTCTCGAGCGTGTAAAAAAAAATGACTGAATGCTCATTCACTTTGAGATCGAATATTGTCCGACCGGTCAATCAATTACACTGACCGAGCGGTCAATTGATCCACAAGTGCTTGAAAACCTTGGACAAATTGCCTTGACACCATTGGTTATAGAAATTAGATTTGTGGGGTGGTAGCAGAAGAATCCGTAGCAGGTGGCGATTAACAATAACCCCATTCAAGATTCAGAGAAGGAGCGAATCCGATGCAACGTAGAAGACATCTCTCCCTGAGCCTGAGCCTGAGCCTTACATTCTATCTAGCCATTGGTCTGATATTCATCGCCGGTGGCGCCGCTGACAACACCTCAAAAAAGAGCGCGGCAAAGAATGTTACATTCAGCAAGGATGTCGCGCCGATTTTCTTTAAGAATTGCGCCGAGTGCCACAGGCCCGGCGAGAGCGCGCCGTTTTCAATTTTGAGTTACAAAGACGTCCGTCCGTGGGCGAAGTCAATCAAGGAGAAAGTGGCCGACCGGACGATGCCGCCGTGGCATGCCGACCCGCATTTCGGCGAATTCAGCAACAATCGCACGCTGTCTCAACAAGAGATTGACACGATTCTCGCCTGGGTTGACGGGGGCGCGGCTGAAGGCGATCCGAAAGTTATGCCCGCGGCGCCGAAGTTCGCCGACGGCTGGAACATCAGCAAGCCTGATTTAGTGATCCAAATTCCCGAAGAGTACACTTACAAAGCGGGCGCCGACGAATATCAATATTTCGACGTCGACACCAACTTCAAGGAAGACAAATACGTCGTGATGGCCGAAGCGCGCCCGAGTAACCGCAAGATCGTCCACCACATCATCGCGTTCATCATTCCGCCGGGCTCGGCGAATATGGCCAAGATGACGACCGAGCAGCGGTACAAGGCGATGGAGGCGGCTTTGAAGAATTCGCCCTTCTACCGCGACGGCTACCTGATGCGCGTCAAGGCCGACCAGCCGGTTAATGACGACGGATGCGACGCGAAGAATCAACGCGGCGGCGGCGGCGATCAATTCCTGACCGGCTACGCGCCGGGGCATAACGCGGACATCTGGGAGGCGGGGGTTGGCAAGCGGATTCCTGCGGGTTCGATCATCCGCTTCCAGATTCATTACTCGAACCAGACGCTCGGTGGCAATGATGTCGAGAAAGACCGCTCGATGGTCGGACTGGTCTTCGCCAAAGAGCCGCCGCAAAAATTGATGACGACCAGCTCCGTCGGCAACATCTTCTTCAAGATTCCCGCTGGCGCCGACAACCATCGCGTCACGGCCTGCCGCACGCTCCGCCGCGACACGACGATCTACGCGCTGATGCCGCATATGCACCTGCGCGGCAAGGCGATGGAATACAAGGTCTTCTATCCAGACGGAAAATCGGAGACGCTGCTGAACGTGCCCAGATACGACTTCGCCTGGCAGACCAACTACACTTTGAAAGAGCCGAAGCGGTTGCCGAAGGGCAGCAAAATAATGGTCACGGCCTATTTCGACAACTCGGCGAAGAACAAGTTCAATCCCGACCCGACGAAAGACGTCCGCTACGGCGAGCCGACCTACGACGAGATGATGCTCGGCTTCATGGACTATGTCACCGAGTTCCCCACCGTCGCGCAGCTCGACCCGAAGATTCTGGACAGTTATACCGGAAAATACGAAGTCCGTCCGAACGTCTTCGCCACCGTTACGTGCCAGGGCAATTCGCTCTTCGTTCAGCTTCCGCTCCAACCGAAGATGGAATTCCTGCCGATGTCCGAAGCGAAGTTTTTCCTCAAATACAGCGACACCGACCTGACCTTCGTCAAGAATGAGAAGGGCGAAGTGGTCGAGGCGGTGTTGGAAGGCTCGATTAACGCTCGCGCCAAGCGGGCTAATGAAACGGCTAACGCCGGAAGCGGGCAGTAGCCGATTGCGGATTGCGGATTGCGGATTGCGGATTGCGGAATCACCGTTCGATTCTCAATCCGCATTTCGCCTTTGACGACACCCTGAAAGAATAAAAATAGACAGGATTTACAGGATTTCTCAGGATTACATGAATTGAGATCAATCCTGAGAAATCCTGTAAATCCTGTCTATTTCAGAGGAGCGATAATCACCATGAACAAAGCGCGCATCATCATTACCGCTATCTTCTGCCTCGCGATTGCGGGTTCGCTCCTGCTGCCCGCGAGCCAGGCCGACACAACAAAGACTTCATCGAAACAGGTCACATTCACCAAAGACGTCGCGCCGATCTTCTTCAAGAACTGCGCCGAGTGCCACCGCGCGGGCGAAGCCGCTCCGTTTTCGGTGATGAGTTACAAAGACGTTCGCCCCTGGGCGAAATCGATCCGCGAAAAAGTGGTCAACCGCGAGATGCCACCCTGGCACGCCGATCCGCACGTTCAAGAGTTCAAGAACGACCGCCGGATGACGCAGGCCGAGATCGACACCATCACCGCCTGGGTCGACGGCGGATCCCAGGAAGGCGATCCGAATGATCTGCCGGCGGCGCCGAAGTTCGTTGACGGATGGCGCATCGGCAAACCCGACCTGATCCTCTCCATGCCTGAGGAGTTCACGCTCGAAGCCAGCGGGCCGGATGAGTATCAGTACTTCGAGATTCCGACCAACTTCACTGAAGACAAGTATGTGCAGATGGCCGAGGCGCGGCCGGGCAATCGCCTGATCGTCCATCACATCATCGCCTTCGTCCAGCCGCCGCCGAAAGACGGCAAGCCGGCGCCCAAGCTGACCAAAGAGGAGATGGAGAAAATCCGCGAGAAGATGGAGAAAGAATCCATCCTCTATCGCGACGGGTTCCTCATGCGGATGAAGCCGGACACGCCCGTTTACGACGACGGATGCTCGCTGCCGAGCGGCGGAGGCGGTACGCGGCGCGATGGCAGTGGCCCGGGCGACGATTCAGGAATGGGCCAGTTGCTGGCGGGCTTCGCTCCCGGCATGAACGCCGCGATCTGGGAGCCGGGCACAGTCAAAAAGATTCCGGCCGGGTCCAAGATCATCTTCCAGATGCACTATTCGAAGGTCGCCGGCTCAGTGCAGAAAGACCGCTCGATGGTCGGTCTGATCTTCGCCAAGGGTCCGTCGGAGGCGCAGGTCGTCACGCGCCCGATTTCGAACACCTACTTCAAGGTTCCACCTGGCGCTGACAATCACCGCGTCACCGCTTGCTGGACGACCAAGGAAGATATTCACTTGATCAATTCCATGCCTCACATGCATCTGCGCGGCAAGGCGATGGAGATCAAGGCCTTTTATCCTGACGGCCGCAGCGAAGTCTTGCTCAATGTGCCGAACTACAGCTTCTCGTGGCAAACGGTTTACTACTATAAAAAATCGATCGCCATCCCGAAGGGCACGAAGTTCGTGGTCACCGCTTACTTCGACAACTCGACCAAGAACAAGTACAACCCCGATCCCACGCAGGCTGTGCGATTCGGCGAGCCGACTTACGACGATATGATGATTGGCTGGATTGATTACACGGTGGACGCCAAGAGCCCGAAGAATACGACCGCGCAGAGCAGCGGGAGTTCGAGCGAGAAGTAGCAAATTGGCGGTACGACGGTATGCGCTTCATTCCCCTGCAAGGAGTGAGGCGCATACTCTCAAGAATGGAACATCACACGAAAAACGTTTGGCTGATCAGGCATGCGGAAAGTATAGGGAATGCAGGTTTGGCCACTTCGCGGCCGGACACGATCCCACTAACGGGAAAAGGGGTAGAGCAGGCTTTGCGCCTGGCTGATTCGTTTACGCAACCGCCCACGCTTATCGTCACTTCTCCCTTCATCAGGACGCAACAAAGCGCCAGGCCGACGATCGAGCGCTTTCAGGCGGCCCGGCTGGAGCAATGGCAGGTTCAGGAGTTTACTTACCTGGCGCCAGCGCGTTACCAGGATACGACTGACGCCGACAGAAGGCCTTTCGTTGAGGCATATTGGTCAAAATGCGATCCGCATTACATAGACGGCGATGGAGCTGAATCGTTCGCCGATTTCATCCAGCGCGTTCAGCGGGCGATTGACGAGTTGTGGTCTTGTCAGTCGGAATTCGTGGCGTTTTTCGGGCACGGCTTGTTCTTGCGGGCAATGATCTGGCGGATGCTTTTCGGCGCGCGGCCGATCAATCCAAGTACGATGTCATCTTTCCGCCACTTCCTGGACGCTACAACTATGCCGAACACGGCTATCATCAAAGTCGATCTACTGGCGAACCTTCGGGAGGCGCGGATAAGCAACATCATTATCGCCCACCTCCCGTCAGAGTTAATCACGTACTAACTTAAACGATGCGAGGCGGCGCCCATGAGGAGATCAACATCTTCAGTTGCTATTATTGGCCTCGCGGCTTTGTATCTGTTCGCGCTGCCGGCCGCCAGCGCGAACAACAAGCCCGCGAGCAAACAAATCACCTTCGCTAAAGACGTCGCGCCGATCCTTTTCAAAAACTGCGCCGTGTGCCATCGCCCGGACGACATCGGGCCTTTTTCTGTCTTGAGCTACAAGGACGCGCGGCCGTGGGCGAAATCGATTCGCGAGAAAGTCGCAAGCCGCGAGATGCCGCCGTGGGGCGCCGATCCGCGTCACGGCGAATTTTCGAACGACACGCGATTGAAACAGAGCGAGATCGACACAATAGTCGCCTGGGTTGACGGCGGCGCGAAGGAAGGCGATCCGAAAGATTTGCCGCCCGCGCCCGACTTCTCTGACGCCTGGAGGATTAGCAAGCCCGACGTCACGCTTACGATGCCCGACGAGTACACGCTCGACTCGCGCGGGGCGGACGATTACATCTACTTCCGCGTGCCCACCAACTTCACCGAAGACAAGTGGGTTCAGGCCGCCGAATTCCGTCCCGGCAACAAACGAGTCGTGCATCACGCCGTCGTCTTCATCGAAACGCCGCAGATGATCGAAGCGGCGAAGACTATAGCCAAGCGCAGCGGCCGCGAATTCGATCCGCGCAACGGCGCGTCGGTATTCGAGCGCGCGCCCGGCCCCGAAGCGCTATTCTTCAAGGAAGGCACGGTCTGGCGCACAAAAGCGGATGCGCCGGTGGTGGACGACGCATGCGCGCAATCGAATACGAACGCCAGATCGGTTTCCGCCACCGCAGGCTCGACCATCCTGACGTTCTACGCCCCGGGCAAGAATCCAGACGTTTATCCGCCGGGCACGGCGAAGCGAATTCCCGCCGGGTCGAACCTGATCCTGCAGATGCATTATTCGAAGGCCACCGGCAAGCCGGAGACGGACCGCACGAGCGTCGGCATCGTCTTCGCCAAACAACCAATCGAGAAGACGATCGAGACGCTGACGGTCATCAACTCGCTCTTCCTGATACCTCCCGGCGCCGAGAATCATGAAGCCACGGCTTGCTACAACGTCCCGCGGGACCTTCAATTCGTCAACTACTTCCCGCACATGCACGTGCGCGGCAAGGATATGAAATATGAAGTCGTCTACCCCGACGGCCGCCGCGAGACGCTGCTCCAGGTTGATAAGTATAACTTCAACTGGCAGACGCTCTACATACTCCGTAACCCACTGCCCATTCCCAAAGGCTCGCGATTCGTGGTCACCGCGCATTTCGACAATTCGGCGAAGAACAAATACAACCCCGACCCGACCAAGCCAGTGCGCTTCGGCGAACCGACCTATGACGAAATGCTTGTGGGTTACGCCGACGCCATCCGCGTGGTCCCTAAACTCGACACGAAACTCCTCGATACTTACGCCGGCGAATATCAGGTCGGTCCGGGCATGAACTTCACGATCATGCGCGAGGGCGACAAACTCTTCGCCGTCGCCCCGGCCTTCGGAAAGAATGAATTGTTACTCGATTTCGAGGATAGATTCACCGTCAGTTTGATGGGCGCGCTACTCACGTTCATACGAAACGAGAAAGGCGAAGTGATCGAATTGACCATCGATGTCAATAGTCAGACAATTCGGGCGAAGAAGGTCAACAACTCAATCCCGGCACGAGGTGATGAAAAATGAAAAAAGTAATGATGATCTCCGTAGTCGCAATCTCCCTTGCTGCGATTCGTCTTTTTGCGCCGCCGGCGATAAACGCCGACAGCGGCAATAAACCGGCGCCTAAGGACGTCACCTTCACCAAAGACGTCGCGCCGATCTTTTTCAAGAGCTGCGCCGAATGCCATCGCGCGGGCGAGATCGCTCCGTTTTCGACGCTGAGCTACAAGGACGTGCGCCCCTGGGCGAAATCGATTCGCGAGAAAGTTGGAAGCCGCGAGATGCCGCCCTGGCACGCCGATCCGAATCATGGCGAATGGCTGAACGACCGCCGGTTGACGCAAGCGGAGATCGACACAATCATCGCGTGGGTTGACGGCGGGGCGAAGGAAGGCGATCCGAAAGATTTGCCGCCCGCGCCGAAATTACCCGAAGGCTGGACCATCGGCCAGCCGGACGAAACTTTCTCCATACCCGAGCAGTCAATTCCGGCGACCGGCGTGATTCCCTACAAATATCTGGTCGTACCGACCAACCTGAAAGAAGATCGCTGGATCACGGACGCCGAGATTCGCAGCACGGGCCGCTCCGCAATGCATCACGTGATCGTTTTAATCCAGGACCCGAGCAACCCGGCGAACGCCAATGGCAATCTGCTGGCTGGCGTCGCGCCCGGCGAACAGCCGGCCAGATACCGCCCCGGCTTCGGCAAAAAGATTCCGGCTGGCGCGAAGCTGATCTTCCAGATGCATTACACGCCGAACGGCGAGGCGACAAAAGACGTGACGACCATCGGCTTGAAGTACGCCAAAGAGCGACCGGAACACCAGATTTTTACGCGCCCGGTGTTGAACGTGAGCTTTACGATTCCCGCGGGCGCGCCGAATTACGAGGTCCAATCCAGCTACCTGTTCAAAGAAGACGCGCACCTGACCAGCCTGATGCCGCATATGCATTTGCGCGGCAAGGATTTTGAAATCAAGGCCGTCTTTCCCGACGGAACATCAAAGGTGCTGTTGAAAGTGCCGCGCTACGACTTCAACTGGCAGACTTACTACGTGCCGAAAGAGCCGCTGGCGATTCCGAAAGGCGCGAAGATCGAATGCACGGCCCATTTCGACAACTCACCTGCCAACAAATACAACCCCGATCCGACGAAGGATGTGAAATGGGGCGAGCAGACCTGGGAAGAGATGATGATCGGTTGGTTGGGTTATTACAATGACGCCGATCCGAAATCGGCTGACAAACCGGCGGCTTCAAGCAGCGGCGCCGCACAGAGGTGAGGGCGCTATGAGAAACAATAAGTTCGTTAAGATCGTCATCTGGGCCATAATTCTATTGGTCATTCTTGGGCTGACGCTCCCCGCGGTCACTTCGTTCTTCGGCTTTTAACATATGTGGAATTTGTCGCATTATCTCCGCCTCGCAACCGCCGCTTCGCTCTTCGTATTCCTTTCGCTCGCGTCGCCGCTCTATCGGACCGGCAGCGCGCACGAGCCGATCACCACGAAGGTGATGTTCAATAAAGAGGTCATTCGCATCCTCGACCGCAATTGTCTGGGCTGCCACGCTCCCGGCAAGATCAAATCCGATATTCCGCTGACGACATACGAAGAGGCCCGCCCTTGGGCGAAGGCGATCAAGGAAGAGGTACTGGAAAAACGGATGTCGCCGTTCCAGGCCGTTAAAGGCTACGGCAGTTTCGTTCACGATTACACCTTGCCGCGGCGCGACGTCGAATTGCTGGTCTCGTGGATCGAAGGCGGCGCGCCGCGCGGCGAAGCGAAAGATTACCCAAAGGAAGAGATCGACAAGCTGATAGCCGGCAAGGAGTGGCCACTCGGCGCGCCTGACCTGATCTTGCAACCAGACAATGAAACCAGAATCGCCTCCGAAGGCGATGACGAGACGCGTTGCTTCATCCTGCCGACGAATCTGAAAGAAGAGAGGCGCCTCAACGCGATCGATTTTCAACCCGGCGCCGGCGCGGTGGTTCACAGCGCGAGCTTGTTCGTAGTCCCGGCTTCTGGCGGAATAGCGCCGGCCAAAGCCGGCGCTACGAACAACTGCCCGCAAAACGCCGAGCCCATTGGCCAGTGGGCGCCAGGACAAACGGCTAGCCGATTGCCAGACGGCGCCGCGATCAAATTACCGGCCAATTCACGCCTGGCGATGCAAGTCCGCTATCGCAAGAACGGCGAAGTGGCGAACGATCGCAGCAGCGTGGGCCTATATTTCGCGAAAGATCCGATCAGCAAGCTCATTCGCAATGTGGCGATAAACGCGCCCCCGACCGTCATTCCGGCGAACTCCGAGAGCTATCGGGTCAAAGCTTCATACGCGATCAATGAAGCGACCGAAGCCGTGGCGATCCGTCCGGTGCTGTTCCCACTCGCGAAATCAATCGAAGTGTCCGCCTATCGCCCCGACGGCTCGGTCGAAGTTCTGATCTGGGCGAAAGATTATCGGTCAGACTGGCAGCCGGCCTATTTCTTTAAAAAGCCGGTCGCGCTGCCCGCAGGCGCGCGCGTCGAGGTGACGGCTTACCTGGATAATTCTGAGAACAACCGGAACATACCGAATGATCGCACGGCGGAGACGCGATTCGCCGGCGCGCTCTGTGAGCTCTCGCTGACCTCAACCGCTACGCTGAGACAGGCGCGCCTGAGTCGATAGGCGCGTTGGGGCGCCGGCGCAGTAGCGCGCGCATAAGCAAGCGGTCGGCTTATGAGACAACCGCTTGCTTATGCGCGCGCCACTGCGCCTGACAACTGTACCAAACAAATTAGCCCTTCGAACGGCGTGCGCTTTCGCAGTTGAGGTGTTATATTTCCCTTTCGAAGCTGGCTCGACCAACTGAGAACCCAATGTCTCTCGCTCGCCCATCCAAAGTGAACCCCGAATGCGCTACCCTGACGAATAATCCGATCGTGACGGTGAATATTGATTGAGGTGGAGATAGAATAGATTCGGCGATCAGGGGCAGCTCATGAGGCGCTGGGAGACGCATTCCTGCTGGCTGCGGTGTTCACAGCCGAAGAACAACTAAATGGAGTTAGTAATGTCCGCAACGACACTAGGAGAACAAACCACCAACACGAAACTTCCAATAGAAGAGCTTGAGGCCGTCACAATCCGTTTCGCCGGAGATTCGGGCGACGGTATGCAGGTGACGGGAGGTCAATTTACCTCCACCTCCGCAATCATCGGCAATGACATCTCGACGCTGCCCGATTTCCCCGCCGAGATTCGCGCCCCGGCGGGGAGTCTGCCAGGCGTCTCCGGCTATCAGCTCAATTTCAGCAGCCGCGACATCCGCACTCCGGGCGACGAGCCCCAGGTTCTGGTGGCGATGAATCCGGCGGCGCTCAAAGTCAACATCAAGGATCTGGAGCCGGGCGGCATCCTCGTTCTCAACACCGACGAATTCAACGACGGCAATCTGAAGAAGGCCGGTTACGCGTCCAACCCGCTCAATGACGGCTCGCTTTCGGGCTATCGCGTCTTCCAGATTCCGATCACTTCGCTGACGCTGAAGGCCCTGGAAAATTCCAGTATGCCTTTCAAACAGCAGGAGCGGTGCAAGAACTTTTACGCGCTCGGGTTGATGTACTGGCTCTATGACCGCCCGATGGGGCCGACCCTGAAGTGGATTGAAGAGAAATTCGGCGCGAAGCCCGAGGTCGCCGAGGCCAATACGATGGCGCTCAGGGCCGGGTACAACTACGCCGACACGATGGAGCTGTTCACCACGCACTACCACGTCGGCAAGGCGCAGATCAAACCGGGCAAGTACCGCAATATCACCGGCAACGAGGCCACCGCCATCGGGTTCATCACCGCGTCGCAACTGGCTGGACGCCCGATCTTTTACGGCAGTTACCCGATCACGCCGGCCTCTGACGTCCTGCACGAGCTTTCGAAGCACAAGAATTTCGGCGTAAAGACTTTCCAGGCCGAAGACGAGATCGCAGCCATCGGCGCAGCCATCGGCGCGGCGTTCGCGGGCCACATCGGATTGACGGGGACTTCCGGCCCGGGCGTCGCGCTCAAATCTGAAGCCATCGGCCTGGCCGTGATGACCGAGCTCCCGCTGATCGTGATCGACGTTCAGCGCGGAGGCCCCTCAACAGGATTGCCCACGAAGACCGAACAGGCCGATTTGCTGCAGGCGATGTTCGGGCGCAACAGCGAATCGCCCGTGGGTATCGTGGCCCCGGCCACGCCCGCCGATTGTTTCAGAATGGCGATTGAGGCCGTGAGACTCGCGACGAAATACATGGCGCCGGTCTTTTTCCTCTCGGACGGCTACCTGGGCAACGGCTCGGAGCCTTGGGAAATTCCCTCGCTCGACAGCCTGCCCGAGATGAAGATCAAATTCCGCACTGAGGCGGATGGTTTCTTCCCGTACCTGCGCGATGAAAAGACGCTGGCGCGGCCCTGGGCCGTTCCCGGTACCCCGGGACTCGAACACCGCATCGGCGGCCTCGAAAAGCAGAACATCACGGGCAATGTGAACTACGAACCCGACAACCACGACTTCATGGTTCGGCTGCGCGCCGAGAAGATTCTTCGGATGCAGCAGGACGTTCCGCCGCTCGAAGTCTTCGGCAAGCCGGAAGGCAAAGTCCTGGTGTTAGGCTGGGGATCGACTTACGGCTCAATCACGACGGCGGTCGAGCAGATGCAGGAGAAGCGCCAGTCCGTGTCAAGCGCGCATCTGCGCTACCTGAACCCATTCCCGTCGAACCTGGGCGAGGTTTTGAAGCGCTTCGAGACTGTGATCGTACCCGAGCTGAACCTGGGACAATTGTGCATGCTCATCCGCGCGAAGTTCCTGGTCGACGCGGTCAGCCTCTCGCAGGTCAAGGGCAAACCGTTCAAGGTTTCGACGCTGGTCAATAAGATCAACGAATATCTATGAATCAGCGCCGCGAGCGGTAGCGAACGAATGTAGCGATTGAAGCCGCGCTCGCTACCGCTCGCGGCGCCGATCTGGTAAGGTAAATTCAAATGAGCGAAAACGGACACACAACTAATGGCGCGGTCAAGCTGACTCGCAAAGATTTCCAGACCGATCAGGAAGTGCGCTGGTGCCCCGGCTGCGGCGACTATTCGATCCTGGCTCAGGTTCAGAAGGTGATGCCCGAACTCGGCATCCCGAAGGAGAAGATCGTGTTCATCTCGGGCATCGGCTGTTCCAGCCGCTTCCCGTACTACATGAACACCTACGGCTTCCACACGATTCACGGCCGCGCTCCGGCCTTCGCCACCGGCGTCAAAGTGGCCAATCCGGATTTGCAGGTCTGGGTGATCACGGGCGACGGCGACGCGCTCTCGATCGGCGGGAACCATTTCATCCACTCGCTGCGCCGCAACGTCGATCTGAAGATCATCCTATTCAATAACCGGATCTACGGTTTGACCAAGGGGCAATATTCGCCGACCTCGGAACT
The DNA here is from genome assembly GCA_035714085.1 of Blastocatellia bacterium. Taxonomy (GTDB): domain Bacteria; phylum Acidobacteriota; class Blastocatellia; order RBC074; family RBC074; genus JAJVID01. The sequence goes on along the minus strand of DASTMP010000051.1, from coordinate 31,172 downwards.
CGGCAAGCGAAACAAATCGGCGCCGATGGGCACCATTGATTATCCGATCAACCCGTTGAGCCTGGCGTTCGCCGCCGAAGCGACTTTCGTCGGACGCTCAATGGACGTCGATCCTAAACATCTGGCGATGATGATCGAGCGGTTGGCCGCCCACAAAGGATCGGGGTTCCTTGAGGTCTATCAGAATTGCAATATCTTCAACGACGGGGCGTTCAAATCGTTCAACGAGCGCGAGGTCAAAGAAGACCGGATGCTCCTGCTCGAACATGGCAAGCCGCTGATCTTCGGCAAGAATAAAGACAAGGGAATTCGTTTGAACGGTGTTACGCCGGAAATCGCCACGATTGGCGAAAACGGGATAACAGTTGACGATATCCTCGTTCACAACGAAAATGCTCACGAACCCAATTTGCCGTACATTCTTGGAAGAATGCAATTTCCCGAATATCCCGTGCCGATGGGAGTCTTCCGCGCAATTGAGAGACCGACTTATGAGCATATGCTCGCCGGTCAAATCTCGGCGGCGGTTGAAACAAAAGGCGCGGGCAGTTTGGAGAAATTGATCAACAGCGGCGAAACCTGGGTCATCAATTAGTTTGCAGTTCCGCCTCCAGGCGGTCCGGCTCGATGATCCAGACCGCCTGGAGGCGGAAATACAAACGTCACAAGGGAGGCGCGATGATCTGTCCTTACTGTGGTCACAACAATCTGGACGGTGTGGACACCTGTGAAGAGTGCGTACACGATCTGAGCGTCTTCGATGTGCCGATGCCCACCGGCGGTTTGCAGATGCACATTATGGAAGACACTGTGGGTCACATTCCATATGATCGGCTGGCGCTGGTCAGCCCTTCTGATTCGGTGGCTTACGCCGTCTCGCGCATCAAGACCATCGGCATCGGGCAGGCGGTGGTGGTCGAAGACGGAAAGTTGATTGGCATCCTGACTGAACGCGATCTACTCAACAAAGTCGCCGGGCGGGAGCTAGACTTGAAGATGCTGCCCGTGAGCGAAGTGATGACGAAGCTCCCCGAAACGATCGGAGAGAGAGACCCCATCCGGGTGGTCATCAACAAAATGGCCGTCGGCGAATATCGCCACGTGCCAATCGTCAGAGACGGCCAGCCCGTCGGTATCATCTCCGCCAAGGCGGTCGCTAATTATATTCTCAAACATAGCGGCCTCGAATTTTAAAAGCTAGCGTTTAGAATCGACGCCGCGAGCGGTAGCGAGCGGGCTTTCGATTGAAGCAACGCTCGCTAATGCCCGCGGCGCCGACAGGAGGATTACGCCATGTCAATCGCGGCTAAATTGAGTGAAGTCAAAATTCGCCGTCTCCCGCTGCGCCGGCCGGCGATGGTCGAACGCAGCGCGAGCATTAGCGAAACGGTCGAAGCGATGAAGGCCTGCCGTTTAGGATGCGCGCTGGTATGCGAGCGGGGCAAGCTCGTCGGACTGTTCACGGAGCGCGACCTGCTCAACAAGGTAATCGGCGAGTCTGTCAGTTACTCGACCCCGGTCGAACAGGTGATGACGTTCAGTCCGGCGCATCTGAGTCTGGAGGATTCCGTCTACTCCGCGATGCGGCTGATGCGGGAGGGCGATTATCGCAACGTCCCGCTAGTAGACGCTCAGGGCGCGGCGGCTGGCGTGGTCACCGTGCGCGACCTGGTCTCATACTTCGCCGAACATTTTCCGAAAGAGGCGCTCAACCTCCCGCCCGATCACGATCAATTGATGCTGAGCGCGGAGGGAGCGTAACGAATTTAAACTTATGTCCATACTTTCTGACATCATCAACGCAGCTAAGGAAGTGGTCGAGGTGGCGCGCACCACCGCTCAAGGAATGAGCGTCACCTTCAGCCACATCCCCACTAGAAAAGAAACGGTCCAATATCCCGATGAGCCGGTGCAGATGTACCGCCGGTTCCGCGGCGAGCATTTTCTGGATGTGGACGAAAACGGCAAAGAGAAATGCGTCTCGTGTTTCCTTTGCGCAGCGGCCTGTCCGGCGGACGCCATCTACATCGAAGGCGCCGAAGACGCGCGCCCCTACGACGAGCGCATCGGGCAGGACCATCGCTACGCCAAGATCTACCAGATCGATTACGGCCGCTGCATTCTCTGCGGCTTCTGCGTTGACGCCTGTCCGACCGACGCCATCAACCACGGTCACAATTTCGAGTGGGCGGTTTACACTCCCGGCGAGATGGTCAAAGATAAAGAATTCCTGCTGGCCAACAAATGGCGCGAGCCCGACGTGTTTCCTAACGAGAAGCAAAAAGCCCTGGCCGCCAAGCAGAAACTGGGCAAATTCAACATCGTGCTCAAGTAAGCCGGCACAACACAATTGCGACGACTGCAAGACAGGATTTTCAAGATCGAGCCGATGATCGCGATTCGGCTCATCTTGTGAATCCTGTCTTTTCGTTTGCGCTTTCCAGGTTCAGTCGTTCGACCGCTTTTTGGGCTTTGGCTTCGCCGGCTTCGACTTAGGCGGTGAAGGAAGTTGAGAAGGAGCGCCATCTCTCCCTCCTGCCGGGATTGGCGGCGGGGCGGTAGACACATTAGCGGGATTCACATTGGGGGTATTCACCGTCGCAGGCTGGACTTGACTGGGATCGACCGATTGATTAGGAGAGGCTTGCAGGTTGGGGGTAAAACTGTTGTTGAACTTATCTCTGATTTCTTTTGCCTTCGCTTCAATGACGACGGCTTCGTTTGTGCGGCCCAGCTTGCGCAGGAGCGTCGCGTAATTTTCAAGCGCCGGCAGCGTGCGACGAGGATTGTTCTGCCCAAACTCTTTTTCCAGAATCGCCAACGCCCGATTGATGAGCGGCTCGGCTTCGGCGTAGCGTCCCTGCTCTTCATAAAGCGAAGAGAGGCGCTGCAGATCGCCCGCCGTGTCTAGATGATCTCTGCCTGAGACCTTCTCTCTGATCGCCAGCGCGCGTTTGAAGAGCGCCTCGGCTTCCGCGAACTGCCCGTATCCCTGGTAGAGCGATCCCAAACTGCCGGCGGCGGTCGCCACTTCCGCGCCTTCCGGCCCGAACTGTTGCTCTTTGATTGCGAGCAACTGCTTCGATTCAGTGATGGCTTTATCGCGCAACTGTTGATCGTATCTTGCGCGGATGGCGTGGGCGCGTGTCAGCCTCTCTTCCGCTTCGGCCTTACGCTCCATCTTCGTCAGCAGCCCCGCGTAACGCTCCAGGCAGATCGCCACCTCCGGGTCGTCCGGCCCGAGACCGCGTTCGGTAACCTCTACCGCATGTTTGAAGATTTGCTCGGCTTCAGCGTATTTGCCCTGATCCTGGTAAACCAGAGCCAGATTGACGGTAGCAATCGCCGTCGCGGGGTGATAAGGGCCGAGGCGCGGGTCTGCTCCTTTGGCGTCTACCGCCCTCGCGCTAAATCTCTCCGCCTGGTCTAAATCACCGGACGCCCGCAAAGAGACAGCGATGTTGTTGAGAATGATTCCATCGTCCTGGCGCAAGGCCAGAGCCTTTTTGAACGCTTCGGCCGCGTCGCGATATTGACCTTTCAAGTACAACGCCTGGCCAAGAAAGTTGGCGGCGTCGGCGACCTTGTTCTGCGCCTCTTTCAACTCATTGATCCGCTGTTCGAGCGCGTGAGACAGAAGGTCTGCGGCCTGCGGATAGTTCCTCTGGTACAACTCAGCCAGCCCCTTCTGGTACGAGTCTGTAGCCTTCCTGCTCCATTCGCGGATCGCCCGGTCAACATCTTCGGGTGTCAATCCGAATTCTCTGGCCTGCTGTTCCAACACCAGGCGGCGCTCTTCATCGGAGAGTTGCTTATCGAGTTTCGAGCCGACCTCTTTAATAACCCTCGACGCCATCGCCTCAACGGCCCTTGCGCTAGCCAGCATCTGCTTGTCGCCCTTTTTGGCGACGACCACCGTGACGAAATTCTGCGCATCGTTGTCGAAGGGCGGGATAACGACGCGCCCGTCCCACGGGCTGATGATCGCCCAATCGTTGGCCAGGACCTGCAACACTACCGAACTGCCGGGCCGCGCGCCCACGGGCAGCTTGAGCCGCGCAGCCCCGTTGCGGTCGCTCCGTCCGGAAGGCGCGTCGCCTTTGCATTTGAGCGCGACGTCGGAGATCGTGTCGTCAACGGTATTGGTGACGCTCAAAACCAGAATGCCCTCTTCGGCCAGCAGCGGCGCCGAACAGAGGGCGATTGTCGCGATTAAGCTGAATGTGCGAACGATGTTACGCATACGAGTCTCCCTTCTTGGCTAAGGTTAGATTTCATCTCTTCGGTTTTCACTGCGGTCTTCGACCGCGAGCCATGCCGAGCAAGCAACGACCGCAATCAACACACACACTGAACGAATGAATGCGCGCATACTCATTGCCTTACGAGACTGATTTCCGCCTCGTTATCGCCCGCCGGCCACCATTTCGACCCCGCTTTGTAGCCCTTCGCTTCGACCTTCAACAGCGTTTGTTGACCGTCCGCTTTGTGCGCTGGCAGCTCGAAGCTGCCGTCCTTTTTCGTGGTCACCGCTTCGGCGCCGTAACCATCGACCCAAACACGCGCTCCGGCTATGTAGCGATTGCTGCCCTCATCCACAACAACCCCTCGCACGGTGGCGGTAGCGTCGTGTATCAAGTTCAAATTGACCGTCGGATTGCGCTCTTCGCCGAGCGCGAGTTCGGCCTGGCCTTTCAGGAACGCGGTCTCCTTGGTCGCGGTGATGCGCAGCTTCTCGCCTTTCGGAACTGTGGCTGCGGGAATGTTCATCTCCCATCCGGCGTCAACTTTCTTCGGTTCGCCGCCGAATGACGAGGTCACTTTGGCATCCTGCACAGGGATGCCTTGCGGATCGTAGACCGTGACGCGGACGCGATAGATCGCCTGCTCCTTGCTTGTAATAGCCTGCTGATAGACGACGGCGCCGATCGGCATCGCCACCAACAGTGGGATCAGAAACCAGACTGCCGTGGGAACTTTTTTGCCTCTGGATTTAAGGATGGCTACCACAATCGCCAACACGATGGCTAAAGCGAAGGCGCTCAGACTAAAGGGATTGGTTATTTTGGAAACAACGCTCCAGGGGTTGGCAGGCTCTGCAAGGATGAATAGGCCGTTCATCAGTTTTTCTCCTTTGACGAATGAGCGAACGAGTAAAAGTCAAAAGCCGATCGCGGCTGCGCGCGGCGGCTTGGACGGAGAGTTCCAATATCGATCAACAATGGCGAGTGAATTCTATGGAAGCGCGTCTCGAAACGTCAACTATAATTTTGGATGCGATTTGTAGAGGTGTTAACACGAGCAAAAGGGGGAAAGGTTCGATCGATTTTCCGCGTTGCTGATCACGGCGATAATGATTACCATTGGCTTGGAGCCTCGATGGTCAGATCACTCGCTATGTGGCGGTGTCTTAACCGCAAAACTTCAAGCTGAGCGCTATATGTCTAAACATCGAATTGCCATCATAGCCGGCGACGGCATCGGCAAAGAAGTAATCCCCGCGGGTTTGAACGCGCTGCGGGCGGCCGCCGATGTCTGCGGCTTTGAGATCGAAACCGAAGAATTCAACTGGGGTTGCGATTATTACCTGAAAACCGGGCGGATGATGGACGATGACGGCCTGCGACGTTTGCAGGATTTCTCCGCGATCTATCTCGGCGCGATCGGCGATCCGGCGCGCGTGCCCGATCACATCAGCCTGCGCGACCTGCTTATCAAAATCCGCCAGAGCTTCGATCAATACATCAACCTGCGCCCGATCAAGCTGCTCGCCGGGACGCAAAGCCCGCTGCGCGACAAGGGCCATCGCGAGATCGATTTCGTCTGTGTGCGTGAAAATTCCGAAGGCGAATACTGCGGCTGGGGCGGACGCCTCAAGCAAGGCTCGCCTGACGAGGTCGCCGAGCAGACCGTCGTCTTCACCCGCCGCGGCGTCGAGCGCGTGTTGCGCTACGCTTTCGATTTAGCGAGGCGGAGGCGCAAACGATTGGCGAGCGCGACCAAATCGAACGCGATGCAATACACGATGGTGATGTGGGACGACATATGCCGCGAAGTCGCGCGCGATTACCCTGATGTGGTTGTGACTCCATACCACGTTGACGCGCTGGCGGCCCGCTTCGTGCTGCAGCCTGAAAGCCTCGACGTGGTGGTCGGCTCGAATCTCTTCGGCGACATCCTGACCGATCTGGGCGGAGCGTTGCAGGGTAGTCTGGGCATCCCCGCCAGCGCCAATCTCAATCCCGAACGCCGCTTCCCTTCACTCTTCGAGCCGGTTCACGGCAGCGCGCCCGACATCGCTGGACGTGGCGTCGCTAACCCGACCGCGGCGATCTGGGCCGGCGCGATGATGCTGGAACATCTCGGAGAAAAAGACGCCGCCGAGCTCGTGATGAATGCGTTGGAGCGCGCGCTGGAATCGGGGGGCGTTTGCACTCCAGATCTCGGTGGAAACAGCTCGACGATGGAGATGGGCGCTGAAGTCACCAGGCTGATTAAGACTTAGGACCTTTCCCTTCGATCACCGTGACGACTTGATTCGCCGTTGCCCGGAACCGATCGATGACGCCGCTAGGCCAATGAACCTCTATATCCGCGCCGGTCGCCTTGCCGAGGCCGAAATGCGCCCTCAGGTCGTTTTGCGAGAGATAACTACCGCCGCTCCGAATTTCGTCCATCTGGCGGCGCCCTTCAGCGGTCGAGCAGTATATCCGCGCTCCGATGCCGGAGCGATTCGACTTCACTCCAATGGTCTTCACCTTGAGCCAGTTATTCTTCGGAGATTGATCGCAGCGCAGGAGTTGCGGAACATCATTGATGCAGTTCACGAGCGCATCAATGTCGCCGTCGTTGTCGAAATCGCCGAAAGCGCAACCGCGCCCGGCGACCTTTTCGAGAATGCCGGGGCCGGATGTTAAGGACACGTCGGCGAAGTTTCCATTGCCCAGATTTCTGTAGAGCACCTTGCGTTCGCGGTAACTGGATTCACTCTCCGTTTCGCCCACTTCCGGATAGACATGACCGTTGCAGATGAAAATGTCGGGCCAGCCGTCGTTGTCGAAATCTATGAATCCCACGCCCCAGCCTAGGAACCGCGTGTTCTTGCCGAGCCCGGCTTGAAAGGTCTGATCGTCGAAGGTCATCTTCCCTATATTACGATAGAGGCTTGCGGTGTCGCCCGCGAAGTTGGTTTTCACGATGTCGAGATTGCCGTCGCCATCGTAATCGCAGGCGGAAACGCCCATTCCCGCCTGCGGCTTGCCGTCGGGGCTGTATGCCACGCCGGCTTCGAGCGCGATATCGGTGAACGTCCCGTCATGGTTATTTTTGTAGAGCGTCGCGGACGTCGAGTCATTCGCGACATAGATGTCGGGCCAGCCGTCGTTATCGAAGTCACTCACCAACACGCCCAGGCCGTAAGTGCCCGCCGTTTTCAGGACGCCTGCCTTCTCGGAAACATCAGTGAAGGTTCCGTCGCCGTTGTTGTGGAAGAGGATATTTTTGCCGCCCTGCAAACCGGGCGGGCCGCACGCCACCATCAATCCCTTATAAAGACAGGGCCCGGAGTCCGGCAATGGCGCTGTCTTGGGATCGAAGTCAATGTAATTGGCGACAAACAGGTCAAGGCGGCCGTCTTTATCGTAGTCGAGGAAAGCGCAGCCGGTGTTCCATCGCCGTTTGCCGGCGCCGTGATCCGTGGTGACGCCGGCTTTCTTCGCGACGTTGGTGAACGTGCCGTTGCCGTTGTTGCGCCACAACGCGCAATCGCCCCAATAGGTGACAAACAGATCGTCCCAGCCGTCATTGTCGTAATCTCCCGCGCAGACGCCCTGCCCCCAACCGGTGTGCGCCACGCCGGCCTTTTCGGTCACGTCAGTGAATGTCCCGTCGCGGTTGTTCTTATACAGACGGCTGATGGGCGCCTGGCCCGGCGCCCATTGCGATTCGAAACGCGTCCCGTTGACGAGAAATATGTCCAGCCACCCGTCATTATCGTAATCAATGAAGGCGCAACCGCAGCCGGTGGTCTCCATCAGGAACTTGTTCTTGCGCTCATCGCCGAAGATCGTCTTTGCGCGCAGACCCGCTTCACGAGCCACGTTGACGAACTTGGTCGAGAGCGGAAGGCCGGAAACGAGCTGGTCGAAAGAGAAGACCGGAATCGCCGCGCACAGCGAGCGCATAAAGTTGCGACGAGACGTCAGAATATGGTTGGAATTCTCGGAACGCATCGAATTATGGAGTAGCATAAATAACTGACAACTGGCTACTGACATCTGACCGCTGGATAAAAATAAACAATGAGCGATTCGCTCTGAGCGCTGGCGTATTTGGCGTCAGTAGTCAGTAGTCAGTAATCAGTCGCCAGTAGAGACGCTATCTCTTGCGTCTCCACTTATGGAGTGGAAGTCGGCGTTTTTCTCTGAAGCATTTTCCCCAGCTCGGCTTCCTTCTTCTCTTTCATCCGCGCGCCTTCGGCAAACATCTTCCGGCTCCCTTCGACATCCCCTTTCTGCCGCAGCAACTGGCCGAGCGTGTTGTAGGGGCCGGGGTTAGCGGGGTCGAGCTGAGCGGCCTTCCGCAACGCCGATTCGGCGCTGTCGAGATCGCCCTTCTGCTTCAGCGCTGTGCCCAGCATGAAATAAGCTTCCGCGTAATCGGGACTCAGCGCGATGGCGGCCTGCATCTCTTTGGCCGCCTGCTCGAACTCGCCGCTCTGCCAGTGGATGATGCCCAGCGTGTAATGCGCCTCCGGTAGGTTTGCGTCCAGCGCGAGCGCGCGCCGGAGCTCGACTTGAGCCGCGTCGAGCTGGTCTTTTTGCTTCAGAGCGATTCCAAGGTCATAGTGCGCGATGGCCGAGTTCGGCTCGCGACGGATCACTTCGCGGAACTGCGCTTCGGCCAGGTCGAGTTCGGCCTTCTGCAAATGAGCAAACCCGATATTGACGCGCGCCAGGTTGTTCGCCGGGTCGGCGTCGAGGATTTTGTTGAATTGCGCGATGCCTTCTTCGGCGCGCCCCGCGTTCACCAGCATGACGCCGAAATTGTTGAGGGCGTCGAGATTGGACGGATCCAAAGTGGCCGCGCGCTGATAGGCCTCGACCGCGCCCGCCGAATCGCCCGTGTGTTGTCGCGCAATGCCGAGCTGATTCCACGCTTCCGCATGTTTAGAGTTGAGCGTAGTCGCCGCCTGGAGCTGCGCGATGGCCTCGCGGAAGTTCGAAGTGTCATTCAGGGCGTGGCCGAGGAGGTACCGGTAATCAAAATTCTCGCGATCGAGCGCGACGGCAGCCTGGAGCTGCGGAATGCTGTGACTGGAGTCCTGCTGTAACCAGTACGCCACACCGAGATGATAATGGGCCGGCGCGAATTGCGGGTCGAGATCTATGGCTCGCTCGAAGGATCGCATCGCCTCTTCGCGCCGATTCAGCACGACGAGTAGAAACCCTATCTCGTCCTGGATGCGTGCGGACTTGGGGTCGAGCGCGGCGGCCTGCTGCCAGGCCGCTAAAGCTCCGGCGGCGTCGCCCCGCGACTTCAGTTCGATGGCGCGGGATTCAAGCTGCTTCAGAGCCTCCTGGCCGCGCGCGGGGAGCGTGATTGCGGCCAGCAAGAATATGAAGCAGAGAGAACCCCGCGCGTTATTAAGGGAACTACTCATTTAGATTGCGTGTACGGGAAAATGGCGCAATCTCCGGTCCAGTACGGGGAGCGTGAGCGACCTGAGCCTCTATCAAGAAGCCTCATGATCACTGCTCAGGTCGCTCACGCTCCCCGTACCATACCGCTTGCCGTCCCGTACACGAATTTGCATACCGATTTAAAAGTTCAGCCGCAGGCCAAACTGCCATTTCCGCATTTGGGCAAGGCTCGCGAGGCCGAAAATCTGCCCTGCGGTGGTCGCGTCCACCGTTGCATTCGGCTGACCCAGGTTGACGTGATTGAATGCGTTGTAGAGCTCAGCCCGGAATTGTCCTTTGAGCGTTTCAGTAATCCTGAAGTTCTTGCTCAAAGACGCATCGTAGTTGAAGAACCCCGGCCCAAAGAACGAATTGCGCGCCACGGTGCCGAACGTCCCCGGCGCCGGTCGTTGCCAGGGGCCGCTTATAGAGCCGGAAGCGCTCAATTGCGCGGTGGCTGGGGCGAACCAGCCCTTCGCGCTGGGATTCGACACGCTCGCGTCTCCAACCAGAATCGGACGGCACGGCCCGGTGTCTACATCATTCCCACAATTGGTGTACGACGGCGTGAACGGCAACCCGGACCCCCAGAACGCGACGCCGGAGAGTTGCCAGCCGCCGACTAGATATTCACCAACGCGCGAGGTGTTCGACAGTAATTTATGCCCCTTGCCAAACGGGAGTTCGTAAACGTGGTTGAAGTTGACCGCGAATCTACGTACGCCATTCTCGCGGCCATAATCAACCGACGGGTCCCAGAAGAAGTAGGTGTTGGAAAAGTCGAACGCGCTGACCCATGTGAAATTGCCCTGGAACAGCAGGCCATTCGTGAACCGCTTCTCGCCGCGCAACTGCAAGGAGTTGTATTTCGTGGTCCCGTCATCGCTGAAGTACTTGATCGACTGTGACCAGCCGAACTTCTGGAAGAACAGCCGGCGTTGATTGGTGTTCAATGCGCCGAATCCGACGATGCTCGGTTGATTGATGTTGTAGTTGGTGCCGCCCGGCGTGACGTGCGTTCCCTTGTTGCCGACGTAAGCCGCCGAAAGCACCACGCCGCCCGCGAACTGGCGTTCGAGTGTGAGGTTCCAGGCGTCAACCACTGGCAGCCGCATCTTGTTGTCTTTAGTCAAAGGCAGCACGTTCGGGCTGACGCCGTTCGGCAGAATCGGATTGCCAGTCGCGCCTTTCGGCTGCGACGCCAGAATAGTGTTGGGATCGAGCGCCTGCGGGCCTTGCGCGAGTGTGAAGACAGCCAGATAGGGTTGGGATGGATTGAGTGACTGGTTGGCGAGCACTGGCACATTCTGCGTGACGTTGTGCCCGAACGAGACGCCGAACACCCCTACGTCATACGACCTGCCATAGCCAGCGCGGATGACGGTCTTCGGCGCGACTTCATACGCGATGCCCAATCGCGGCGCGAAGTGCGTCAACGCGGTCTTCACGTTTCCCTGCGGGTTGACGCCGTTTTCGCCGGTGATGAGAACTTCGCCGGTGTCCAGGTTCTGGAACCCGCCCAGGTCTTTGCCGGTGACGGACTGCGGGAAGTAAATCTCGTGGCGCAGGCCATAATTGACCGTCAGTTTTGGAGTGATTCGCCAGGTGTCCTGCACGTAGGAGAAGAGGCGCTTCTGCCGTTCCGCCGCGTTGGTGGAATTGCTGACGTAGCGAGTAAAGGTCTGCACCTGGCCCAGCAGGAACGAAGCCAGCGAGAGGCCGGCGCCGGTTTGAGGGACACCGTCTTTTATGCCGATTTGCCCAGAAGTCGTGACCGGGTCGAAGGTCAACTGGCCCGAACGGTGCGAATCGCTCGGAACGCGCAGATTCTGCGCATATCGCAGGTCGCCGCCGAACTTGAAGGAATGGTTCCCGAAGGTGTGCGTGACGTTGCCGACCCATTGGAACTCGTTCTCCTGCTCGTTGAGCGGGCAATTGCACGCGTTGACGCCCAGCGAATACCCGAACGAAAAGCCACCAGTGCTGTTCAAGGTGAAGGCGGGCATGCCGGAAGTATAGAAGTCATCAAGGTTCAAGCCCGGAATGCCGGCATCTTTTGCAGGCGAGGTCCCCAGACCGTTCGGATTGACAACGACTCGATAGCGGAAGAAGCCGAAGCGGAAGTCGGTCAGCCAGTCAGGACGGAGCACATAATCGGCGGCGGCTGTCACGCTCTGATTGCGCAGCGAGGACGCGCCGGAGAAGGCGCTGAAAGATGGGCCGCCGGCCAGGAAGCCGAAAGCGCCGGGGGCGCCCAGATCGTACCGCATGAAGCTGTAGCGTCCGAACATGTGCAGCCGCTCGGTTTGATACCGGTCCACTCGCACGTTGAAGGCGTCGCTGTTCAGGATGCCGAATCCGGAAGCGCTGTAATTGGGAGCCGCGCCGGTTGCGCCCGGGATGTTCGGGAGCGGGATCGTCTGCAGCAGTTTCAAAGCCTGCTGCGACAACAGCGCCGCCGGGATGACGCCGCCGGTAAATTCCTGGCGCTGCGCCGGGGCCACATTGCAGTTCGCGCCGATACACGGGTTGAAGATGCGTGTGGCAAGATCGCTCAAGTCGCCAGTCCGTTCCGCGGCCGTGGGCACGCGCGTCGTCAGGGAACCGCCGTCCTTTTGCCGTTGGCCTTGATAGTCTCCGAAAATGAAGGTCTTGTCTTTCTGGATCGGCGCGCCGAGCGAGCCGCCGAACTGATTCCAGAGCGTGGGCGGAATGAAACGGTCGGTCGAACCCGCCAACGGCCGGGCTTGCGCGAAGGGATTGCGGGCGGCCCACGCGCCGCTTCGCCGGTACTCAAACGCGCTGCCGTGATACTGGTTGCTGCCCGACTTCGTCTGCGCGGAAATGAGCGCCTGGCTCGCCTGTCCGAACTCGGCGTCGTAGGCGGTGGTGGTGATCTTCAATTCCGAAAGTGAGTCGAGGTTGGGAGTAATGATTGGCTCGCCCAGGACTGAATCGCGATTGTCCGTCCCGTCGAGCAGGAACGAGATGCCGCCCCAATACTGCCCGCCGATGTTCGGCCGGAAGAGGGCGTGCGGCTGCTCGCTGGCGGCGGTGGTGCCGCTCGCCTGGATGCCCGGAACCAGGAAGTAGAGCCGGTTCAGGTCTCGCCCGAAGACTGGCAACTCCTGCACGGCTTTCTGAGTGATGGTGTCGGAGACGTCGGATCGCTCGGTTTTGAGCAGCGGCGCTTCCGAAGTTACATTGACTACTTCACCCACGCTCCCGACTGTCAGTTTCACATCGATTTGCGTTGTCGCGTCAACCTCGACATGCACATTTCGTTGCACGTAGTTGGTAAAACCGAGCGCCTCTACGCGAACCTCGTAGACGCCCACAATGAGGTGCGTCTGGCTGTAATTGCCCGAGTCGTTCGTTGAGGTGACATAATTGACTCCCTTTCCGGTGTCGGTGATTGTGACTTTAGCCCGCGAGACCGCGGCGCCATTGGAATCCACAACATTTCCCGCGATACTTCCATATACGGCTTGGCCGAACGCAGGCGCAGGCGCAGACCATAGTAGAGCTGAGCCTAGAACGATAAGGCCTAAGAGATGCTTATTCATGGGATCTCCTTTTGCTTTTGCCCGCTAGCTCTTCAAGGCGCGCCTTCAGGACGAAGCTTGGATAACTAGCAAGTCGGGTTGATTACTTGCCTCTAGCCTGTAAACGGTTTTTCGTCACAGCAAAGCCAAAGCGAGAATTTTGTGACCTTATTGTAATTTGTGCCGGCATTATAGGAGCGTATTGGAAGTCTTTCCAATGAATTGCGAGAGAATTTTGTAAGTTTCAGGCGGGAGAATCCGGACTGTACCGGAACAACTTTCCGTATTTATAATCGGGCCTATGAGCGACTCTCCTTCATCACCCTGGTGGGACCGATCCATCGTGAGCCTGGATCGCCAGTCCCCCTATCTGCGCATTTTCTGCTCTACTGTTTTCGTTCGCGATCAGGATCGAAGCCTGCGATTTTACCTGGATCAGCTTGGATTCAATCTGATCGCTGATAACCATTTTGAAGGTGGTGGCCGCTGGATAGCGGTGGCGCCTCCGGATGGCAGTGGGTTCCTTGCGCTTGTCGCTCCGGAGCCAGGCTCTGAAGAATACGATCGGATTGGCCAGTTAAGACAGCTGGTTTTTATCACCGAAGATGTCGATGCCATGTATGAGAAATGGCGTAAGCGCGGGGTTCGTTTTCTTCATCCACCGCAAACCCCGATGTGGGGCGGAACGTTCACAGTCTTCGAAGACGTGGACGGGAACTCCTTTGCGCTTGTGGGATTCGATGAGATGAGCCGCGAAATCGAGGCGCAGCGCCGCGCCTTCGAGGAGAAGCTGGAATCCGAACGCCGCGCCGCCCAGGAAATGGAGATCGCAAAACAGGTGCAGGCCAGGCTCTTCCCACAAACGCTGCCGCCACTTCAGTCACTCGACTATGCGGGCATATGCATCCAGGCTCGCCAGGTCGGCGGCGATTACTATGATTTCCTCAACCTGGGACGAGAGCGGCTCGGGCTGGTGATCGGCGACATATCCGGCAAAGGAATCGCCGCCGCTCTGATGATGGCCAACCTGCAGGCGAATCTGCGCAGCCAGTGCGCAATCGCCGTGGATCAACCGCAACGCCTCTTGCAATCGGTGAACCAGCTCTTTTACGAGAATACGACCGACAGCGCTTACGCTACACTCTTCTTCGCCGAGTATGACGATCGCGCGAAGCGATTGCGCTACGCGAACTGCGGCCATCTCTCCGCCCTTCTCCTCCGGAGCGATGACACTCTCGAACGGCTCGATTCGACCTGCACCGTGCTCGGGCTCTTCAATGAATGGGATTGCTCGATCGGGGAAAGCCGGCTCTGCTCAGGAGACACGCTCGCTCTATACACCGATGGCGTAACCGAATCGTTCAACGATTCGGGAGAGGAATTCGGAGAAGAGCGCCTGGTCGAGGCGTTGCGGCATCACCGTGAATCGTCTCCGCAGGCGTTGCTCGCGTCGGTTGTCGATGAAGTCCGGCGCTTCAGCGCACATGAGCAGCACGACGACATCACCCTGATAGTCGCCAAGGGTCGAGGAGATATATGACGACCTCAGACATCGCGCGTCTCCGACTCCATAACCAACACATTGCCAGAGCCACGTTCGAGCAGCCGAGCGATGTCGTAGCCTGGCTGGGCGCCGTCCAGGCCCAAGATTATCTCGGCGCGCTCTGGGCGGTCGGATTGCGCCTGCGGAACGCGGTCGAAGCCGGCATCGAGCGCGCGCTCGCCAATCGGACGATTATTCGCACATGGCCGATGCGAGGCACGTTGCATTTTGTGGCGGCGGCGGACGCGCGGTGGATGCTCGAACTGCTGACGCCGCGCGTCGTGGCGAACAACGCGCAACGCCTCCTGCGAAAGTTCGAACTCGACGAGAGCGCATTCGCGCGCAGTAGAGATTTGTTCGCGCACGCGTTGGAAGGCGGTAAGCATTTGACTCGAAACGCAATGTATAAGGCGCTCGAGTCGGGAGGCGTTTCAACAGCCAATCAACGCGGCCTACACATTTTGTGGCGTCTGGCGCAGGACGGCGTCATCTGTTTCGGAGCGCGCGAGGGTAAGCAGCAAACCTTCGCGTTGCTCGATGAATGGGCGCCGAAAGCGAAGCGGATGCCGCGCGATAAGTCATTGGCCGAACTCGCGAAGCGCTATTTCATTAGTCGCGGCCCGGCGACATTGCAGGATTTTGCGTGGTGGTCAGGGCTGACGGCGGCTGACGCGAGCGCCGGCATTGATATGGCGAAGCGATCCCTTGCGCGAGAATCTATCAACGGCCAGACCTATTGGCTCGCCTCGTCAATGACCTTTACAAAAGATCCGTCGCCGACAGCCTATCTGCTGCCGGCTTATGACGAGTATACGGTCGCCTATAAAGACCGCAGCGCCGTACTCGACCCGGCCTATACAAAACTGCCGAATTACGGACACGGCATCTTTAACCCGACGATTGTCATGGACGGCCAGGTCGTCGGGACCTGGAAGCGGGCGCTCAAGAAAGACACGCTGGTCATTACTCCAAGCTCCTTCGCGGTACTCAACCGCGCCGAGACTCGCGCCCTCGCCGAGGCCTCACAACGCTACGGGAAATTCCTTGGCGCCTCGGTTGTATCGCCGCGATGGCAGGAGGTTCGGCGGAAGTAGGTAAGCCATAATCGCATTCCTCCTTCCGCCGTTTACCGGCATTTTACGCGCCACGCGTGGCTGCCGCCACGGCGCAGACTCATTTCTGCTCCTTCACTTTCTTCAACCGACGCGGCGCATAGTAAGGCTTGCCGTTCAGCTTCTGCACTTCTTTCATAAAGCTCGTCCCGTAATCGCGTTCGGCGTCCGAGAGCGCCCACGCCTGGCGTTTGTAGTTCCAGCTCTCGGGGTTGAGCCGCTGCGCCTCTTTGTAATGACGGATCGAAGCCTCGCCCTGGCCGTTGTGATAGAGATATTCGCCCAGAGCGAACTCAGCCGACGCCAGCGCCCAATCGGGATTTTGCGGCGCGAGGCGTTCTTTCAATTCCTTCTCGCTCAGCGCGAAGGCGCTTTGTTCGCCTTTAGCCGTCCAATCACGGATGGCGTCGAGATATTCCGAGGCCTCGATTCCGTGCATTCCCTTGTAGCGGTTGTCCACGTAAGCGACTTCATTGGGACGCACGATGCGCCCTTTTTCATTGATCCAGACGGCGGTCGGCACGTTGACCATGTCGTAGAGGCGCGTGACCAGATGCTGAGTGTCGATCAGGACGGTGTATTCCGGCTTGGCGGCTTCGATCCATTTGCCGGCGTCTTTGACTCCGCCGGTGTCCTGCGCCACGGAGACGATCTCGAAATTTTTGTCTTTCAGCTCGCTGTAAAGTTTCTGCCATCCTGGCAGATCGAAGCGGCAGCCTCACCACGACGCCCAGGTCAGTAGTAACACTTTCTTGCCGCGAAAATCCGAGAGCGAATGCTCACGGCCGTTTATATCGGGTAGCTTGAAATCCGGCGCGACGAATGAGCTGATGAAAGCGTTTTGCGCATCGGGCCGAGGGCCGAAATACCATATTTCTTTTTCACGGGCGACAGGCTGGCGCAGCAGCCGCGCGAATTCGCTCAAATTGAACCAGGTGATTGATCCCTGTTTGGAGAGAAAGGCCGAGCTGCGCGCTTTCGGAATTGGGAAACAAAGTTCGTCGCGGCAGACGCCTTGTGGTTTGATTGCGAAGCCCGTCGCGCGCTTCAAATCATCCAAAGTGACCCACAAATCATCAGTGGAGAGCGACGGCGCCGGCGGCCCGACTTCGGTCGCCCGCTCGTCGTAGATAACTGTGCGGCGCCCCGTCTCAGCGGCGAACAATGCGGTTGCCGCCGGCAGGCAGATCATTGCTGCGTAAAGAAGAATTTGGATTTTCAGCATTCAGCCTCCTTATTGGGAGCGTCAGGTTGAGTAAAGAAGATTCGTATTGCTCAGCCCCTCTTCGTCCTGCAAATACGAAGAGGGAATGAACGGTAACAAAGATTCACCACAAATCATTATAGTTGCGGCTCTGTCGCGTTATGGCTACGCAGCGCAGATTTTCGCGGATCAAGGAGCATCCACATCGCCATGCCGAAAACAAACATGGCCGCCATAATGTAAAACGGCAGTGTCCATGATCTCCAACTTTTAACCGCATAGCCAACGACCAGCGGCGCGATCGCCCCGCCGATGTTGCCCACGGTGTTCATACATCCGGTCACGACCCCGGCGTATTTCCTGCCGACGTCCAGGCAAACGGCCCAAGCGGGGCCGATCGTGAATGTTTGAAACCCCAGCGCCAGCGCGAGCAGCAGCGCCGCCGTACGATTGCCATCGACCCGCGCGACCGCGAAGAGCGCGACCGCGCTCGCCGCATAGCCAAAAACTCCGATCCCGCATCGCGCCAGCTTCAGGTTGCCCGTGCGCCGGGCCAGCCAATCGGTCGTCCAACCTCCGATCCAGAAGGCCGGCGCGCTAACCATCCACGGCGCGGCGGCCAGCCATTTCGTCGATCCGACCGAAAACCCGCGGGCTTCGAGCAGGTAGGTCGGTAGCCAGGTAATGTAAAAATACAAGCCGTAGCCATAAGCGAAATACATCAGGCAGATGAAAGCCAGGTTGGCGCTGGTCAGCAATGTTTTCCATGGAATACGCTGCGATTGCTCCGGCTCCTGATCGTTCCGACCGGCGCGAATCAATTTCAATTCGGCCTCGTTGACCGCCGGATGCTCTTCGGGGAGATCTCGGAACCAATGTCGCCATGCCACACACCAGAGCGCGCCGATGATTCCGAATTCGACAAAGACCCAACGCCAGCTTTGCAGTTGCAGCAGCGTTAAAACCACCGGCGCGGTCACCGTAGAGCCGGCGGCCAGGCCGACGAAAGAAACGCTCATCGCGCGCCCCTGTTCGCGCTCCGGAAACCATCGCGAAACAGCTCTCGCGATGTTCGGGAAAGCCCCCGCCTCGCCCGCGCCGAAAAGGAATCGTATGATGAGTAGCGACCAAAATCCGAACGCAGCGCCGGTTAACATGGTGAACGCCGACCACCACAGCACGATCCGCGTCAGAGCCATTCGCGCGCCGAATCGGTCACCAAGCCATCCGCTCGGAATTTCGAACGCGGCGTAAGCGAACGTGAACGCGCTGAAGATCCAGCCTTTCTGATCCGGCGTGAGGTTGAATTCGGCGGCCATCTGCGGCATCGCCGCCGAAATGCACAAACGGTCGAGATAAGTGATAACGGCCAGCGCGAAAACAAGGCCGAGCAAGGAGCGCCGCGCGTGAGTATGTTCGGGCGATGGAGAAGCCTTCATCATCTTATGCGCTTATGGAAAATTTCCGAGGCTTAATCATTTGACCGCTCATGTGACGACGGCGGCGGAGAGCTTCTCAGAACTATCGGCGACGATCGCCGTCACGATCGCCTGGCCCGTGTGCTCTTCGGGTTGGATGTGAACCGTCAGGCCGTGCAACCGCGCGGCTTCCGCTGTCACCGGGCCGATGCAGGCCACCCGCGTGTTGGAGAGATACGTCGCCAGATGATCGGTCTCAAGGATCGCGGCCAGATTGGCCACTGTCGAAGGGCTGGTAAAGACTATGTAATCGGCCTCGGCGTCGCGGAAAAGCCTCGCCACGTTCTCGCCCTTGGCCGCCGGCGTCATGGTTTGATAAGCCTCGACGACTTCGACGTATACTCCGATCTTCTCCATCGCTGGGCGAATCACGTCGCGCGTGGTGCGCGAGGCGGGCAGGAGCATGCGCGAGCCGTATAATCGCTGATGAACGCCGAAATGCGCGGTGAACTCCTCGACCAGCGCCTCAGCGGTGAAGCGCTCGGGCGTCAGATCGACCACGATGTTCTCGCTCTCCAATTTCTCAGCCGTCTTGCGCCCGACCGCGCATATGCGATGAAACTCCAGCTCCGCCCGGCCATGTCCCAGCGCGTCCATCCGCCCCAGAAAATATTCGACGCCGTTCACGCTGGTGAAGGCCAGCCAGTCATACCAGCTCAAATGGATCAGCGCGCGGTCGAGTTGCTCCCAACTCAATGGCTCTTTGATTTCAATCGTCGGGCACGAGATGATCTCGGCGCCGAGCGCCCCGAGCGAGCGCGTCATCTCGCCGCTCTGTTTGACGGCCCGCGTGACGATGACGCGCCGTCCGAGGAGCGGGCGCGGCGCGCCGCCGTTTTCGGCGCCGGTGATAGGTCCGCCTTCGGACGCCGTCACAATCGCAATCTGCGGCGGCTCGATGTTGTTCGCAGGTCCGCCTTCGGACGCCGTCACAATCGCAATCTGCGGCGGCTCGATGTTGTTCGTAGGTCCATCTTCGGACGGCATCACAATCGCAGCCTGCGGCGGCGCGGATGGCGCTACGCCGCCGATGTCGCCATCGGCCGTTTGGACGGCGCCGGGTGTCTGGACGCCGCCGATTCGGGGAAGCAAATCGCGCGCGCCTGCCTCTATCAGCATCTCCGCAAGCTTGGCGCCCAACTCTTCGGCCTCTTCGGCCTGGCCGTCGATCTCGCGGCGGATCAGAGTCCGGCCTTCGACGTCGGCCACCAGCGCCTCCACGACCAACTTATGACTGATCCTGTTTTTCTTAAAGTGGGCGAAGGCCGCAATCGGAACCGCGCAGCCGCCTCCCAGGCTCCGCAAGACTGCGCGCTCGGCTTCGGTCGCGTAGCGCGTCGGTTGGTGGTTCAAAACTTCGAGCAACATGTTCGCGCGTTGATCGTCGACGCGGGTCTCGATGGCGAGCGCGCCCTGCCCCACGGCGGGCAGCATCTCCAGAGGGGAGAGAAAGACGGCGACGCAGTCGTCGAATCCAAGGCGCCTCAGGCCAGCGGACGCCAGGATGATCGCGTCGTAATCGCCTTCATAGAGCTTGCGCAGGCGGGTATCGATGTTGCCGCGCAACTCGATGATCTCCAGATCTGGGCGCGCATGACGCAATTGAGAGGCTCGGCGCAGGCTGCTCGTGCCGACGCGGGCGTTTCGTGGCAAATCCTCAATTGAATTGATGATGTATTTGCGCAAATCTTCGCTGACGATCAGCGCGTCGCGGACGTCTTCGCGTTCGGTAATCGCGGCGATGTGCAGCCCCTCGGGCAAAGTGGTCGGCAGATCCTTCAGGCTGTGAACCGCCAGATCGACGCGACGATCGAGCAAGGCCTCTTCGATCTCTTTCGTGAAGACGCCCTTGCCGCCAATCTGCGCCAGCGAGGCCTCGGTCAATTTATCGCCGGTGGTCTTGACGACCTCGATACTGACGACCAAGCCCTCGTAGACTTCTTCGAGCCGCTCCTTCACCCAGTTGGATTGCCAGAGCGCGAGTTTGCTGCCGCGTGAGCCGATGATCAGGTTTGGCATAAGATAAATCCCGAATCTTAAATTCTAAGGTTGTGGCGCAATTATATTTTAAAAGTAGGAAGCCGACCATAGTTTGGGCGCGGCGTAAAAAATAAGCGAGATTTATACCATCACGGCAATCCACAGGCCAATCGCCCCGATTGCCTGTGAACAACCTCTTTCTGTATAGTTGCGCCGGTCCCAAAAGCATTTTTAAATCACTAGAAAGGAAAGTCAGCCATCAAATCGCATGACTGAGTATGTCAGCCAGGTCGCCGCGCACATCCGCGGTGAAACGCAAAAAATCATCTTCGGTCAGGATTCGATTATCGATCAAATCCTGATCTGCCTCTTCGCCGAAGGACACGCGCTCCTCGAGGGCGTGCCCGGAACCGCGAAGACTCTAATTGTTAAAACCATCGCGCGGATTATCGGCGCCGGCTTCAACCGCATTCAATTCACGCCGGACCTGATGCCTTCGGACATCACCGGGACCAATGTCTTCAATATCGCCACATCGCAATTCACACTGCGCCACGGCCCCGTCTTCACCGACATTCTCCTGGCTGACGAGATAAACCGCACACCGCCCAAGACGCAAGCCGCGCTGCTCGAAGCGATGGAGGAACGGCAGGTGACGATTGACGGCGAAAGCCATCGTCTATCGCCGATGTTCCTGGTGCTGGCCACTGAAAACCCGATCGAATACGAAGGCACTTATCCGCTGCCCGAAGCGCAGCTCGACCGCTTCCTGTTCAAAATTCTGATCTCTTATCCGAGCTTCGACGAGGAATTGCGGGTCATCGGCGCCTGGCAGGCGGGTTTCAACGCGCGCAAGCTCGAAGCCGTGAATTTCAACATGCTCGACGACCCGACGGTCATCCCGCGTTGCCGCGCGCTGGTTCGCGACACTATAGTCGAACCGGGGGTGCAGGCGTACCTGTTGAATCTGGCGCGGCGCACTCGCGAACATCCGAGCCTTCTTTGGGGCGCAAGCCCGCGCGCTACGGTGGCCATGCTGCTGGCCAGCAAGGCCCTGGCCGCGATGCGCGGGCGCGATTTCGTGACGCCGGACGACGCGCGCGACATCACTCACCCGGCGCTGCGCCACCGCATCCTGCTGCGCTCTGAGGCCGAGATCGAAGGCGTCACGCCGGATTCGGTTCTCGATGAGATAGTGACTTCGGTCGAAGTGCCTCGCTAATGAAATCTGTTAGCCACAGAGACACAGAGACACAGAGACACAGGGACAGATAGATATAGGGACCGCAGAAGATGGAGAGACGGAGAAATAGCCAAGCCCTACATCCCTGCGGACCCTCCTTCGCTCAGTCTCCCTTTCTCTCCTTCTCTGTGGCTCTGTGGCTCAGTGGCCATCTATCCGTATGATTTTCACTCGCCGCTTCTTCATTCTTTTCGCGCTCGGCGTTCTGCCGTTGGTTACGAGCTGGGGCGCGTCGGGCGTCAAATGGAGCCTTGTCGCTTACGACTTGCTCCTGCTGCTCCTCGGTTACGTCGATTACCGTCGCGCCGAAGACATATCGCTGATTGAAATAGCCCGCCACATGCCGCGCCGGTTCATGATCGGCGAAGAGAATGAAGTACGGCTCACGATCAACCACCGATTTCCGCGCCCGTTCACGCTGACGATCAAAGACGAATATCCGCCAGGCCTGGATTTGCGAGGCGAGAGGCTGCTCGTCGCCGCGCCCATTCGTCGCGGGACTCCTGATCGCCAGGCGACGGTCGCATACAAGCTCTACGCGGCGTCGCGCGGCGATTATGGGTTCGGCGACATCGTCACACGTCGCCGATGCCCATGGGGACTGGTCATCAAACAGGATCGGGTCAAGGCGGCTGAGAGCGTCAAAGTCTACCCGAACATCAACGAAGCGCGGCGGCACGAGCTGTCGGCGCGGCGCAATCGCCAGATGCTCCTCGGGGCGAGAAAGACGCGCGTTCGCGGGCAGGGCCGCGAATTCGAAAGCATGCGCGATTATGTACGCGGCGACGAGATGCGCCACATATCGTGGACGGCCACGGCGCGGCGCGGGCGGCTGATTACCAAGCAATACCAGATCGAACGCAATCAGAGCATCATCGTCATGATCGACGCCGGGCGGCTGATGACCTCCCGCATCGAACATCTTTCAAAACTCGACCACGCGATCAACGCCGCTTTGTCCATCGGGTACGTCGCGACGCGCGGAGGCGACAACATCGGACTGCTGGTCTTCAACCGGCAGGTCGCCGCCTACCTGCCCCCACAGCGAGGCCACGCGCAGCTCGCGGCGATGAACGAGGCGTTATATAACGTCAAGGCCCAGATGATCGAGCCGTCCTACGCGCGCGCGTTCCAGTACCTGTCGCAAAATTGCAAGCGGCGCTCGCTGGTCGTGATCCTGACCGACCTGATTGACCGCGACGCTTCCGCCGAGTTGCTCGCTTACACGGCGACACTGCTGCCCCGGCATCTGCCTTTGATCGTGACCATCGGCGATAAGGATTTGCGCGCGCTGGTGGCCGAAGAGCCGCGCAAAATCGCCGACGTTTATCAACAGAGTGTGGCGGAAGAGTTGCTGCAACAGCGCGAAGAGGCCCTGGCCAGAATCACCGAACTGGGCGGGCTGGCGCTGGACGTGCCCGCGGGACAATTGTCTCTGCGATTGGTCAATCAATATCTGGAAGTGAAAGAGCGCGGGCTGTTGTGAAGTCGTTATCTCGTAGTTGCGGAAGTTGCGGAACGGCGACGGCCGGACAGGAGTGGGACAGATTTTAGTCTGTCCCACTCCTGATCGTTCCGATTTAAAGCGCGTTCAAGAAGGCTACCAGGTCTGCTCGTTCCTGATCGGTGAAAACGAAGCCCAGATGCCTTTCGTAGTGGCGAACCACGTCTTCGAGCGTCGGGGCGGCGCCGTTGTGAAAGTAAGGCGCGCGCGCGGCGAGGGCGCGAAGCGTCGGCGTCTTGAAGCGACCAAGGTCATTCCAAAGCCCCGTGATATTGCCCTGTCCCGCATCGGTCAACTGTCGGGTCTCGCCCGTCGTTTTGTTGCGGAAAGTATAAAGCGGCAGGTCCGGTGCGCGCGCCTCAGCCGAGGCTACGCGAACGTCGAAGAGCAGGTTGTTGATGTTCGCGCCGTTGTTCACTGAATTGTGGCAACCATTGCAGGTGCGTCCGCCGAGGCTGGCTTTATTGTTGAACAACTCCTGTCCGCGAGCGATCTGCGCGCGCCGAGGGTTTCCGTGACCGATCCAGGCGTCGAAGAGATCGAACCGCCCCGCGACCTTCGGCATGTTCGACAACGCCTCTGGACCGCCGCGCGCGCCGCCGGAATCGAGACGCCCGACGCCCGGCACGATGAGTTGCGCGGTAAACAGAGAGCTTTCGAAATCGACGATGTTCGCGATGACATCGGCCGGCGCCGGCTGGCCCTGTTGAGCGCCCGTCACGTTGCGAGTGGCCTGGTTGACGAGACCCGCGCGCGTGTCAGCGCCCACAGTGTTGCCGCCATCCCAGGCGATTGTCGCGCTCCCGAGGGCGAAATTGATCGTCGGCATGACGCGTCGCCACTGGACTAGCCGGTTGACATCGGCGAAACCGTGCGGATCGTCCGCAGCGATCAATTCCCACTCGGAGTTTGCCCGCGGAGCGCCGCCCCTGCGGAATACGCCGCGGCTCAAGAGCATGCTGTAGGCGGCGAGGCGCGCCTCCGGCGTGGATACGTCCATGTTCGGGTTGTCGGCATCGAGCAGATTGAAGACCGGATGAGTACCGCCAGTTTCGTCGAACAGGTGTTGCAGCGCGCAGGGAGTGATGCTCCACGCCTCCTCCGCGGTATGGCATGCCGCGCAGCTCCGGCCGTTCGTCCCCTGGGCCTGGAAGTATTCGCCGGTGAGATCGATGTGGCCTTGAACGCTGAACGTCGCCGATTTTCCGCCCGGGTTCTTCTGCGGCTGGTTATTTGGAATGCTATCATCTGGAATCGCGTTGGTTGCGCCGGCTTCCGGGCTGGACCCGAGCCACAATGCAAACCCGAGCAGCGCGCCCACGACGATTACCGCTCGTATCCGTTGGCTGAGAATCCTTAAATTACCACTATTCATCTTATCTATGTCCTCAATCTGTTTAGTTCAATATGAATTCGAAAGTTCTTTCACATGAACAGGCGAAAAAATTGAGGACTTTCGGTATTCTGTCGGAAATTTTTTTTTACTTGCCTGCTAAGAGCGATTTGTACGAATCAGTACTGCTCGCGGTACTGATTCAGATCATCCACAACTCCGGTCGCAAGGACTGCTTGAGCTTGTGGAGCAGAATGCCGCCGATCATCCGGCGTCCGAAATCTATTCGCGCAAACGCGGTCATCCCCGGTCGCAACAGATCATCCGGATTTTCGATGACCAGCTCCACGCGGTAGATCACCTGATTATTCTGGTCGGTTTCACTTTCGCCTCCGATCTTCGCGACTTTGCCGCGAAAGACATGGTCAGGATAAGCGCCGACCTTGAGCCGCACCGGAAGGCCTACGCGCACGTCTCCGATCTCACGCTCAGACGCCTGAATCCGCGCAAGCAATTGCCGCGTGTCGGCCACGCGGCAGATTTCGGCGCCTTTCGGAAAATACTGGCCGACCAGGCGAGGCAATTCCTCGCCGAACACGGCGCCGGGACGCGGCGTGACGATTTCAAACTGCGCCAGCCTGCGCCGGAGCAGATCACGACGGTCGGTCAGCGTCGAGATGAGAACGCTCACCGCGCTCAATTCGCCGGTCAGCTTTAAGGACTGCAACCGCTCGGCCCCGACGTCCGATCGCGCCAATTGCATCTCAGTCGCCAGGCTGGCGTGACGGCGGCGGTGTTCGATGAGAAACGCTTCCAGTCGCTGGCGCGCGGCTGCGCCTTCGATGGCCAGAGTTGAAGCGACCGTTTCCGCCTTTTCCAGCTCGCTGCGCGGCGCGAGGCCCTGAGCGTAAAGTCTGCGCGTCCGGTCGAGTTGCAGAGCGGCTTCTGAGAACCTGGCCTGGCGCAGGTCCGCCTCTGATTGCAGGACAGCGACGGCCGCCGGATAGGTTACGGCGGCCGCGTCCGGGCGTCCGCCGCCAGCAGGGCCGGCGGCAGCGGACGCAGTGGGGGATATGGATGCCGTCAGATATTTCAATGTGTTCGGCTCGGCGCGCTCATGCTCTTCAATTTGTCGACGCTCTGATTCGCTATCATCGTAATCTCTCCGGCGCTGACGCAGGTTCAATTCGGCCCGCGCGATTGATTCTTCACGCGCTCTCAATTCGCCGAGAAGACGGTCACGGTCGGCATTCGCCCGATCCAGATCCACCTGCGCATGCGCCAGCTGTTCTTCAAGTTCGAGGTCGCTCATCCGGCCGAGCTCCGCGCCTGCCGCGATCAAGTCGCCAGGGCGGACACGCAGTTCGGTCAGTTTGGCGCTTTCAGGAGCGCGGATGATCGCTTCCTGCCCGGGAACGGCGATCAGCGCGCCGTAGGCGCCGACTGAAGCGTTCCAGGGCATGCAAAGAATCAAGACTATGAACAGCGCGATGGCGAGGGGAACGAGCCGCCGGCGCCAGCGTATTGGTTCCCGCCCGGCGTTGGTCTTGCCGGAATCTCCTCCGGAATCTCTCAATGACGGAGTCTGTGTGGTCTGATCCTGAGTCGCCATGGTTGCCTCCTTTCGAATGGGCCGCATGGAAAACAGAAGCATCAGCCGCTCCCTCAAGGTCGCGGTACTGTAACGCGCGCGTAAGCAAGCGGTTCCTGGACATCGGAGTCGAAAATGCTGTAAGTCCGCGGTAATTGCCCGCAGCGCGGAGACGGCTGCCGCGATTGACTGCCTGAGCGGTCGGCGCGCGTAAAAAAGCGCCAGGGCGATAGTCAGCAGCAGTCCCGGCAGGTAAAACCAGTCAATCAAATATGAGCCGAGAAAGATCACGATGAACAATCTGAGCGCGACCGTGTATACGAAAGAAAGCAAGCCGAACGCGGCAAGGATCGTCCGCTCGCGCCGGCTGAAACGCGCCGCCGCTTCATTGCGCTCGCCGAAAACGATGCGCCGCAGGAAGCCTCGGCGCCACTCGCCTGCGCGATCCATCAGGTTCGGCAATCGCAGCCACTGGCTCAGGAAGTAATACCCGTCCAGTTTGATCAGCGGGTTTCCGTTGAAGGCGATGTCCAGCACACTGCCGAGGAAAAAGCAGAAAGCCAGGTCGGCGAGCGTTGTGTAAGGCGCGAACGCCAACCAGGCCATCAGCGCCAGCGTCCCGGCCAGCAGTTGCCAGTAGACTCCGGCGGCGATCACCCACAGGCGCCGCCCGCGTTGCGGGATCAGATGGATGCCGGAAACGTTGCAATAGAGCGCGGGCAGAAAATAGTAAATCATCAACACGCCGACTTCGGTCGCACGCCCACCGAAAGCCTTGCACGTCAGCCCGTGCGCGAACTCGTGCGTGACGCCAACCAGCAACCCCGCGGCGAGGACCGCCACGTAATGCTCGCGCAGAATGTAGCCGCCGTAATGCGCAACCTCGGCCCTATTCATCAAGGCCAGCAGCGCCGCCGTCAGCATGAGCAGGAGCGAGCCGACGAAGAACTGCGTCGTCCATACCCAGCGAAACACGGATACCATCCGCGTGAAGAGCGGGTCGGGATTGAAGAGCCTGAGGCGGGTATAAAACTGCGCGCTCAACCGATGTTCGGATGGATGATGACCGGCTGCGCGCATACCCGAGAGGATGCCTGTCTCGTCGAGCCGGGTGAGAAACTTCGTGAGCGTCGCGAGCGTCAGCGTTCCGCCGTGCCGCCGCAGGAATTCATTGCAGATTTCGACCGGCGTGAGTTTTTCATCGAGCAGTCGCAGCGCGCGATATTCCGCCGTCCGCAAGAGCAGATAACGACCAACCGAAGCGGAGCTGACTATGAAGGCGGGTCGGTCGCCGTCTTGCTGTTCGGCGATTTCAACATCAGAGGCGATTTGAGGAGGCCAGGCGCAATAGGCTCGCATAGTTGTTCCGGCATGTGACGACCTTCGGATGTTCAGGCCCGAATGACGGCTCGAAGATCGCCAGCGCCCGCATGTATAACGCTTCAGCTTCGGCGTAACGTCCTTGCGCCCTGCAGAGGACAGCCAGGTTGTTGAGCGTCATCGCCACGTCCGGATGTTCGGCCGTGAGCAGTTTCTCCTTGATGGCGAGCGCGCGGCGATAAAGCGGCTCGGCTTCGTCATGGCCGCCTTGCGAATGTTTGAGCGCGGCCAGGTTGTTCAGGCATACGGCGATCTCGTAATGTTCAGGCCCATACTCGCGTTCAAAGATCGCCAGCGCTCGCCTGTAAAGCGCTTCCGCTTCATCGCGCTTGCCCTGCCCGTCAAGGATCGCCGCCAGCGCGGCCATGTCGGCGGCCACATCGGGGTGATTCGGTCCGAACGCCCGCTCGCGAAGCTCGACCGAGCGCCGCGCCAGCGGTTCGCCGTCGGCAAAGCGGCCACGGGCATGCTCAAGCCCGCCGAGGTTGTGATAGAGAGTGGCGATTTCTGGGTGTTCAGGCCCGAGCGATTGCGACAACAGCAACAGGGCGCGCAGGTAAAGCCGCTCAGCCTCATCGAACCTGCCGGTGTATTTGTAAAGCACGGCCAGGTTGTTGCAGATGGCTGCGACCTCATCCTCCCCATGCAGGAGTTCCGCCAGCGACAGCGCGCGCAGGTACAGCGGCTCGGCTTCGGCGTACCGCCCCTGCGCGCGCCGTTCGTCAGCGGCGCTGCGCAGCAGACGAATCAGCCTTTGCAGCGCGGCCTGCGAATTACGCCGGCTGGTTGTCACAGGGCTTCCGTTTGTTGGCTGCTCTGTTTGCATGATGATCTAGTCGGCGTCTGAGACGGGCTCAGTGATTGTGGAATGGAGGCGGAATGGGAATTGAAGGAGTTGGAGTCAGGGTCTCTTCCAACTCCTCAGCGTTCAACTCCACCTCGTCCTCAATGAGTGTCTCGTTGTGGTTCGCCGCGAGTTTGGGAGCGATCACTTCCTCCATTTCTTCGACATCGAGTTCAATCTCACTCTGCGCCGTTGCTATGTCGTCAACATCAACTGTCATTGACATAAAACACTCCTTTGTGTCTGTCATGTTGGTTTGAGCAGTGATGATTTAAACCGAAGCGGCTTCGCATGCCCGCCGGGGCAGCCGACTTTGGCGGCGCCCGGCGAGTCGGTTTCTCGCTGCCCCGATTAGCTCGCAGTCGAAACTGCAGCCATCCTTAAGGAACCGCGCCACGGGCGCCAATGTCGCCTGTATCGCCCCGTTCTGAAACCTGATCCCGCCTGATGTCGTCTCGATATTTTCTTGTATTATTAATAAAGCGGAGTAAACTCCCACTTAGGCGCCAACCTGCAATTGAGAATTTGCTGCTTCCGCCGAGATTCAATGATTGAATCTCAGAATGGGAAGTTGTTGAACTTTCGGCCGTATTACTGCCCGTCCGAAATTTTCTCGGGGTCGGAGTAAGATCCACGACAATTCAAAGGAAGTGGTATACATGTCATCAGCATTCCGCCGGTCGTCGCTCTCACTGGCTTTGAGTCTGAGCCTCATTTGCCCGGCCTTTTCGCAGGATCAATCATCATCGGCGCCTCCCACTGTCGCTCGCCTGCCAGTCGAGGCCGACCTGCGCGCGGTGGTGGAAAAGTACTTCACGCTTTACGCAGGCAAAAACCTGGAGGGACTCATGAATCTGTGGAGCGAGAAGTCCCCGGATTATGCTTCACTCAAACGGGATCTGCAGGGACAGTTCGCGGCGGAGGACTCCAGCTTCAGCCTTCCTACAATCTCCAGGGTAAAGGTGGAGGGAGAGTGGGCCAGCCTGCGGGCGACGGTCAATCTCACGGCCATCAACTTGAAGAACAAACAGAAGCGCGAGCTGCGGGTAGCGCGTAACTTCGCCCTGGTCAGTGAAGATGGTAAATGGAAAGTCTGGCGATCCGCGCCGGCGGAGAATGACCTGGCGGAAGCGCTGGCGAAGTCAAAAACGGATGCGGAGCGCGCAGAATTGCTGGCGAACGAGAAAGACCTGGCGATATCAGATCTGGTAACTGCCCTGGGCAATCAAGGCGAACGCTTTTACAATCAAGGAAATTACCGGGAGGCGCTCTCAATCTACCGGTTAGAACAAAGCCTGGCCAACCAGATCGGCGATCAGAGAGGCATTGCCCGCGCATCTCTCCACATCGGGCGCGTCCAATTACAGCAAGGCGACTACGCGCAGGCGTTGGAGTCATTGCAGACGAGCCTGAAGTTGTTCGAGGCTCTGGAAGACAAAGACGGAATCAGTCTTTCGCTGAACAACATCGGGCGCGTCCACTTCCAGCAGGGTGATTACGCGCAGGCGGTGGAGGGCTTCCAAAAGAGCCTGGCGATCAGCGAGGCGATTGGAAACAAAGCTGAAATTGCCAGCGCGCTCAACAATATCGGGCTCGTCCATTTCCAGCAGGGCGATTACGCGCAGGCGGTGGAGGGCTTCCAAAAGAGCCTGGCTCTGAATGAGGAGATCG
The DNA here is from genome assembly GCA_035714085.1 of Blastocatellia bacterium. Taxonomy (GTDB): domain Bacteria; phylum Acidobacteriota; class Blastocatellia; order RBC074; family RBC074; genus JAJVID01. The sequence goes on along the minus strand of DASTMP010000051.1, from coordinate 1,064 downwards.
GAGACAAAACTGGAATTAGCCACGAGCTGGGCAACATCGGTTTGGTTCACATATACCAGAGCGATTACGCGCAAGCCTTGGAGTTATATCAGAAGAGCCTGGCGATCAGCGAATCACAGGGAAATATAAACGTGATTGCCGGCGTGCTGAATAACATCGGCGGTATCTATCGAATCAAAGGCGACTATGCGCGGGCGCTGGAGGCCTATCAGAAGACCCTGGCGCTGAGAGAGGCCCAGGGGAATAAACTAGGAACCGCCACCGTGCTGCACAACATCGGTAATGTCCAGCGCTATCAGGGAGACTATGTGCAGGCGTTGGAGACTTACCGGAAATGCCTGGCGCTGAGGGACGCCCAGGGAGACAAAGACGGAATCGCGCTTACGCTCGGCAATATGGGGGATATCTATTACCTTCTAGGCGACTACGAACAGGCCCTGGAGCGCTTCCAGCGAAGCCTGTCAATGAGCGATGCGATTGGAAACAAAGACCAGATCGCCAGCGCGCTCGACTACATCGGGCGCGTATATCGTTCGCAGGGGAACCTCGCGCAGGCCATCGAGGACTTCCGGAAGAGTCTGGAGTTGAGGGAAGCCCTGGGAGACAAGGCTGGAATCGCCGACACGCTCAACGACCTCGGAACAGTTTATCAGGCGCAAAGTCAGTACGCGCAATCGATTGACGCAGCTTCGCGCGCGGCGACTCTAGCCGGGCAAATCGGCTACCCGGAGGGTCTCTGGAAAGCCAGGTTCGCGGCCGGCGCCGCATACCGCGCCCTTAACCAACCGGACCGAGCGCGACAGGCTTTTGAAGAAGCCATTACTACCATCGAGGCGCTGCGGGGGAACGCCGGCGGCGGAGCGGAAGGGCAGCAGCGTTTCTTTGAAGATAAAGTTCTCCCCTACCACGCCATGGTTGGTTTGCTCGCGGATGAGGGACGGCCGATTGAAGCCTTGATTTTCGCCGAACGCGCCAAGTCGCGCGCGCTCCTGGACGTGCTTCGAACCGGCCGCATCAACGTCACTAAAGCCATGACCGGCCAGGAACAGGAACAGGAGCGCAAA